>NZ_JBDWPJ010000209.1:0-7884 GCF_039971195.1 Pseudophaeobacter sp. | reverse complement strand
ACCCCCGTGTCGGGCCGCAGGATATCGAAGCCGAGCAGCTGATGTTGCTGGAGGATGGCCATTGCCTGACCGATCAGGCGCTAGAGGTTTGCGGAGTTGCGCGCTCCGCCGCAGGGATTAACATGGGGGCAGGCTCGCTGGCGACGCTGTCGCATCTGGTGGCCGCAGGCTTTGGCCTGACCATGATGCCGGAACTCGCTGTTGGTGCTGAATGCAGCGCTGCAAAAGGTCTGTCCGTTCAGCGCTTCAGTGAACCACAGCCACTGCGCCATATTGGTTTGGTGCGTCGCGCAAGTACTTCAGGCGAGGGCTGGTTTCAGGACCTGGCAACAGTGGCGCGACACACGGGTCATGGCATCTTGGCCGAGGCCCAAAAAGACTACGGGCCCGCCATTGGCGCGCCCGAGCCTTGAGTATAACTGGAACGCTCCAGCCTTATGCCGCAGCGGTTTCTTTGGTAGCCTGCAGATGCTTCATCAGGTTTTCTGGCGAAGATTCACCATAGGGGTCCTCACCGTGGTTGTCAGACAGGCCAGGCTCTTCGAACCAGGCCTCAACAACACCGTCCTTGACGATGGCGGCATAGCGCCAAGAGCGGGCGCCAAAGCCGAGGTTGTCCTTGGCGACCAGCATGCCCATTTTACGGGTGAATTCACCGGAGCCATCAGGAATGACGTCGACGTTTTCCAGGTTCTGCGATTCGGCCCATTTGTTCATCACAAAGCTGTCGTTGACGGACATGCAGTAGATGCCATCGATGCCTTCTGCTTTGAAATCAGCAAATCCTTTTTCAAAACCGGGCAGCTGGTAGGTGGAGCATGTGGGGGTAAAGGCTCCGGGCAGGGAGAACAGAACAACACGTTTACCGGCAAAGTAGTCGGCGGTGCTTTTGTCTTCCCAGCGGAACGGGTTTGGACCGCCAACAGCTTCGTCGCGTACGCGGGTTTTAAAGGTCACGTCGGGCAGTTTCACGCCAGCTTTCATCTTACAACTCCATGAATGATGAACCAATCTGAAGGCCGTTTATAATAGTTCTAAATTGGGTGCAACCGCATCCGTACCCTGTTGTGAATCTGCCATGGAACCCAGGCGAAAGAGTTGAAAATACGCGCTAATCGCCTAAAAACCCAGCTTTGCATAAACCTGAGAGGTGCAGAGCGAATGGCAAGAGTTTCTGAACCAAATGCGGCTAAATTGCCCCGCTATGCGCCCCCTGCAAGGCGGTTATCTCATTGTCGCGGTGACGCCAAGGAATGAACGTGTTAAGTCACTCAAACTGCAAGTCACCAAGAACACAGGCCAGAAGCGGACCCACCATGCGTGATCTCAAAATTCCCGAGCAACGGCACCCCGAAAAGGCAAACCGCCCGGACAATGCCCAGCCAAAGAAACCCAGCTGGATCCGGGTCAAGGCGCCCGGCGGCAAGGGCTATGCGGAAACCCATAAGATCATGCGCGACAACGGGCTGGTAACGGTCTGCGAAGAGGCAGGTTGCCCCAATGTGGGCGAGTGCTGGAGCCAGGGCCACGCTACCATGATGATCATGGGCGAGGTCTGCACCCGCGCCTGTACCTTCTGCAATATCGCAACCGGTAAGCCACCAGAAGATCTCGACGCTTTTGAGCCCGGCCGGGTGGCCCATGCGGTGCAAAAACTGGGGCTCAATCACGTTGTGATCACCTCGGTCGACCGGGACGACATCAAGGATGGCGGGGCAGAGCATTTTGCCCAGACCATCCGTGCGGTGCGCCACCGCAGCCCCAAGACCACCATTGAGATCCTGACGCCGGATTTCATCAAATGTGATATGGCGGTCATTGAGCAGATCATCGAGGCGCGCCCCGATGTGTTCAATCACAATCTGGAAACGGTGCCTGGTCTGTATCCCGAGGTGCGCCCCGGTGCGCGCTATTTCCACTCCCTGCGTCTGTTGCAGCGGGTGAAAGAGCTGGATCCATCAATGTTCACCAAATCCGGCATCATGGTTGGTCTGGGTGAGGATGAACAGGCCGTGCGCCAGGTGATGGACGACATGCGCGCCGCCGATATCGATTTCCTCACCATCGGCCAGTATTTGCAGCCGACCCCCAAACACCACGCGCTGGATCGTTTTGTCACCCCGGATGAGTTCAAATCCTATGAAAAAGCCGCCTATGGCAAGGGGTTCCATATGGTTTCAGCCACGCCGCTCACACGTTCATCCTATCATGCGGGTGATGATTTTGCCCGCCTGCGTGACGCGCGCAATGCCAAGCTGGGCCTGGCCTAACCATCCTTAGTCCTGTGACGGGCCCCTATTTCGTGGTGTATTCTCAAGATAGGGGGCCTTGTCGTTTTTAATCTGCGTTGCCCCGGTCGCGTGGATATTGTCGCATGTCCGCGAAGGATGGCAGCCAGGCTGCGCGGCGAAGGCACCAGAGCTCATAGTTGGGGATCAGCCGGCCTGGCTGATCTAATATGCCCAGATGCAGTTCGATCTCGCCTGGGCTGCAGGAATAGACGGAGGACCCGCACCGAGGGCAGAAGTGACGGCCCTGATAGCTGTTGGTCTCTCCCAGCACGGTTACGACCTGCTCCTGAAAAACGGCAGAGGCATGAAACAGGGCACCATGGTGTTTGCGGCAATCCCGACAATGGCACAGCCCCACCCGGTCAGGCGCGCCCTGCGCCGAGAGCGTTACAGCACCACAGAGGCAGCTTCCTGAATGATCCGTCATCCGGCTTTCTCCAGTTCGGGCGCGGGCAAGAGGCGTGAGTGCGGGGCTTTAGGTCTCGTCTGTAAAACGGACCTTGCCGATATGGGGCAGGTTGCGATTGCGCTGTGCGTAGTCAATGCCATAGCCGACAACAAATTCGTCCGGGATTTCAAATCCGATCCAATCCGAGCGGAAATCCACTTCGCGGCGCGAGGGTTTGTCCAACAAAGCGATGGATTTCAATCGCGCTGGTTTGCGGCTCGCCAGCAGTTTGGTGACATGGTTCAGGGTGTGACCGGTGTCGACGATATCTTCAACCACCAGCACATCCCGGCCTTCAATGGCGCCACGTAAGTCTTTGAGAATACGTACTTCACGGCTGCTTTCCATATCGTCTCCATAAGAAGAGGCTTCCAGGAAATCGACCTCAATCGGGAGGTCCAGCTCACGCACCAGATCAGCAATAAAGACAAAACTGCCGCGCAAAAGGCCGACGACAACCAGCTTGTCGGTATTGCCAAATTCCTCTGTGATTTCGTCGCAAAGTTCTTCGATGCGCGCTGCAATGGTCTTGGCTGAAATCATCACATCGATGACATATGGACGCTGTGTCATGGCTGACCCCTTGAATTTCCCGCGCGTTCATAGGACATGACGCGGCACGATCATAGCAAGAAAATTGATGTCACCCATGCCAGTTCACTTAGAAAACCGCCAAATGCCCTATACGGCAGAGCAAATGTACGGGCTTGTGGCCGATGTGGCGCAGTACCCGAAGTTCCTGCCCTGGTGCGCCGCGGCCCGTATCCGCAGCAAAACCCAGCAGGGTGCGGCTGAGGTGATGGAGGCGGATCTGGTGATTTCCTTCAAGGTGTTTCGCGAACGCTTTGGCAGCCGGGTAACGCTGTTTGCTGATGAGATGAAGATCGACACCGAATATCTCGATGGGCCCTTTCGCTACATGAAGTCGAACTGGAGCTTTGCGCCGCGCGACGATGGAACCTGTGACGTCAAATTCCATGTGGATTTTGAGTTCAAAAATGCGGTGCTGCAGGGCATCATCGGGGTTGTCTTTAACGAGGCGATGCAGCGTATAGTAAAAGCCTTCGAGCGCCGCGCGGCAGAGCTTTATGGCTAGGCTGCCCTGAACAGGAAGCCAAGTCCCATGACCGAGACCCTCACGACCCAATTGGCGCGTTTTGCCAGTTCCGACATCCGCCCCACTGGGCTCGCCCGGCGCATGGTGCGGCTCTCGGCGCTGGATTGGCTGGCCTGTGGCATTGCTGGCACGGATGAGCCGGTCTCTCAGATCTTACACGCCCAGGCCCTGTCAGAGGCCGGGGCCACACAGGCCCACCTCTTTGGCGGCCAGAAAGTGCCTGCCCGTATGGCGGCGCTGGTGAATGGGACCACCTCTCATGCGCTGGACTATGATGATACGCATTTTGCCCATATCGGCCATCCATCGGTAGCGGTGTTTTCGGCCGGTTTTGCTGTAGGTGAGAAATACGGGAAAAGCCTGCCGCAGGTGCTGGAGGCCGCTCTGGTGGGGATGGAGATCTCCATTCGGGTGGGGTTGTGGCTGGGGCGCAGCCATTACCAAACCGGCTATCACCAGACCGCCACCGCTGGCGCCTTTGGGGCTACTGCAGCCGCGGGGCGGCTTCTGGGGCTTACAGTTGCACAGATGCAGATGGCGCTGGGGCTTTGTGCCACCCGCGCTGCGGGGCTTAAGGCGCAGTTTGGCACCATGGGAAAACCCTATAACGCGGGGCTTGCGGCCACTGCCGGGGTGGAAGTGGTCGAACTGATTGCGGCAGGGTTTGAAGCCAATGGAGAGGCACTGGACAGTGCTTTGGGGTTTGGCGCCACCCATCACGGCGAAGGCAATACCGAACTGGCGCTGCAGGAACTGGGGCAGAGCTGGCTGTTTGAGAGCATCAGTCACAAATTTCACGCCTGTTGCCACGGGCTGCATGCCGCACTGGAGGCCGCGCGGAGCCTCGATCTGGCAGCGCCAGAGATCGCCAGCCTGAAGGTGCGCACCCACCCGCGTTGGATGACGGTGTGCAATCAGATCGCGCCAGAGACCGGGCTTGGCGCCAAGTTCTCATACCGGACTGTTCTGGCCATGCTGGCGCTTGGCAAGGATACCGCCCGGCTGGAGACCTATTCGGACGCCCTATGCCGGGATCCGCGCCTTGCCGCCCTGCGCGAGCTGATCCATGTGGAGGCGGATGACGGCCTGTCTGAAACCGAGGCCGATATCTCCCTGGTGCGCCGCGATGGCAGACGTCTGGAAGCCCGCCATGATTTGCAGGCCCCGACTGAATATGAGGTGCGCGAGGCGCGCCTTTTGTCAAAGGCCGAAGCCCTGCTGGGAGCAGAGCGCGTGACCGAGCTGTGGTCTTTGTTGCAAAGCGAGGCCGCTGTTTCAGACCTTGCGGAGTATTTCTGAAGCAATTTGATCCTGACCAAGGATAAAAAACGGGCTCCCCAAAAAGGGAAGCCCGTGTGATGCAAAGCGATGCATCCTTGCCGCGTGAGTGGTGGCATTCGAAAGGCACGCCCGCTGTTATGCAGGCGTCACCGGTTAGCTGGTCATGTCGTAGGCGCGCTCGCCATGTACAGAGATATCTAGCCCATTGGTCTCGGTTTCAAGATCAACGCGCAAAGATGTGAAGGCGCCGACAATCTTGATCAGGGCGATGGTGACAACGGTGGTGAAGATCCCCACCACGGCCAGCGCACCCAGCTGGGCAACCCAAGCACCATGGCCAAAGGCAGCAATCATGATGGTGCCAAAGATGCCGCCAACACCGTGCACGGCAAAGACATCCAGCGTGTCGTCGATCTTCAGTTTGTTGCGGATCAGATTGACCGCTTCCTGACACAGGATACCGGCGACGGCACCAATGATCAGGGCCTCAATGGGGCCAACAAAACCACTGGCCGGAGTGATCGAGGCGAGGCCTGCGATAGTGCCGGTGACCAGACCCACAACCGAAGCCTTGCCGTATTTGATCTTCTCCCAAAGCGCCCAGGTCAGCGAGGCGGCAGCAGCCGAGATATGGGTGACGGTCAGCGCCATGGCAGCCCCACCATCAGCGGCCAGTTGCGAGCCGCCGTTAAAGCCAAACCAGCCGACCCAAAGCATGGCCGCGCCAATGACCACATAGCCGGGGTTATGCGGCGGGGTGGTACGGTTCTTTCGGGGGCCAAGGAAAACGGCAAGGATCAGGGCTGCAAGACCTGCGGTTTCATGCACAACGATGCCACCGGCAAAATCCTTGACGCCGATCGCACCAAAAATGCCATCATCGGCCATGATGCCACCGCCCCAGATCCAGTGAACCACTGGCGCATAGCACAGGAGCATCCACAGACCCGAAAAGGTCAGCACAAAGCCAAAGCCAACGCGCTCCACATAGGCGCCGACGATCAGCGCCGGGGTGATGATGGCAAAGGTCATCTGAAAGGCAAAGAACAGGATTTCCGGCAGGGTGCCGCTCAGGCTCTCGGCGGTGACGCCATTGAGGAACATCTTATCCAGGCCGCCCCAATAGCCGCTCTCACCGGGGCCAAAGGCGATGGTGTAGCCAAAGGCGAGCCACAGAATGCTCATCAAACAGGCAATTGCGTAGCATTGCATAAAGACACTGAGCACATTTCGCGAGCGCACCAGCCCGCCGTAAAACAGGGCAAGCCCCGGCAATGTCATAAACAGCACTAGGGCCGTTGCTACAATGATCCAAGCTGTATCAGCTCCATTCATGGGGTCATCCTTCCATCCCGCTTGCGTGGTTGGTGGCTCACAGACCTGATCTGGAGTGAGGAAAAAAGCATCACCTTGGCAAAAAGCGCCAAAAACATGTGCTTTTGTAAAATCGATTAAAAAATGGGCGCAACTTAGGGGGTTTTGCTTAAATCGCGCTCAATTTGCAAAATCGCCCGCTGCAGCAGCAGCAGCGCATGTGAGCAGCTCTGGTCGCGGACGTTTTCACGCCCCAAAGCGCCAAACTCAACGGTCTCGACCAGACAGGGCTGACCGGTTTGCGCCAGACCAAAACTGACCCGCCCCTCTGGCTTGTGCTCAGACCCGCCAGGGCCTGCGATTCCGGTGATCGACACAGCCAGCTGAACCCTGGCGGCCCGCAGCGCGCCAGAGGCCATTTCCTTGGCCACCGCTTCGCTGACAGCGCCATAGTTGGCAAGGGAGGTGTCTGTGACCCCCAGCATTTCTTGTTTGGCGGCATTGGAATAGGTGACAAAGCCCCGGTCCAGCACCGCAGAAGAGCCGGGTATGTCCGTCAGCGCCGCCGCGACCATGCCACCAGTGCAGCTTTCGGCGGTGGCGATGGTCACCCCCAGTTTGGCAGCAAGGGCAACCAACGCAGCCACATCAGGTGGGCCTTTACGGGAAGAGGGCGCGTCCTGCAGCTGGCTCATAACCCCAGCACCCCATGGGCAAACCCTGCGAGCGCTGCGACGCCTATAGCTGCAAACACTCCGGCGATGACATCATCCATCATCACGCCAACGGGCCCTTCCTTGCGATCTGCCCAGCCCACAGGGCCGGGTTTGACGATATCAAACAGGCGAAACAGCACAAAGGCGGCGATCCAGCCGGGCCAAAGCGCCGAGATTGCAATGTCGTGGGACCAGGCCGGATAGGAGATGGCCCAAAGCGCCAACCATTGCCCGGCAACCTCGTCGATCACGATTTCGGACGGGTCGTGGTTGGCCTGGCCCTTGGTCATTTGTTCTGTTGCCCAGATGCCAAAACCGATGCAGAGCACGGTCATCACCATGAGCATCGGAAAGCCGCCGACCTGATGTATGCCATAGGCCAGGGGCAGGGCCGCAAGCGAGCCCCAGGTGCCGGGGGCCGGGCGCAGGTAGCCGACACCGCCTACAGTAGCAATTAGCGCTGCCGGGGTCATGATTTCACCAATGCGGCTGTGGCGATTGAGGCAATGCCCTCACCGCGTCCGGTAAAGCCCAGTCGTTCAGAGGTTGTGGCTTTGATCGAGACACGGGTGGGATCTAGTCGCAGGATCGCTGCCATGGCTTCCTGCATCTTGGCGGCATGGGGGCCGACCTTTGGGTATTCGCAAACCAGGGTGCAATCGACATTGGAGATCACAAACCCCATGTCGCGGGCCAGATCGGCGGCGTGACGTAGGA
>NZ_JBDWPJ010000208.1:0-3504 GCF_039971195.1 Pseudophaeobacter sp. | reverse complement strand
CTTGGCGGCCTTTTTGTCAGCGGTCTTGTCCTTGGCCTCGGCAAGTTCTGCCTTGGCTTTTGCGGCGGATTTGGCCGGTTTCTTTGCCTTGAACTCATCCGGGATGGGCATCCGGTTAAAGGCGTCGAGCCCGGCGATCTTATAGGCCTCGGCCAGGGTCGGATAGTTGAAGGTGTTCTGGACAAAGTAATCCACCGTGCCCTGCAGGTTCATCACCGCCTGGCCAATGTGGATCAGTTCGGTGGCGCCTTCACCGACGATCTGCACCCCTAGCACCCGGCGGGTTTTGAGGCTGATCAGCATCTTCAGCATGCCGTGTTCCAGCCCCATGATATGCCCACGCGAGGTTTCGCGGAAGCGGGCAACGCCGATCTCATAGTGGATGCCACGTTCCTGCAGCTCTTCCTCGGACATGCCGCAGGTGGACATTTCGGGCACCGAATAGATGCCATAGGGGTACCAGGGGCTTTCTGGCAGGGTTGGGGTTTCCAGTGCGTGACAGGCGGCAACCCGGCCCTGCTGCAGCGAGGTGGAGGCCAGCGAAGGATGGCCGATGACATCGCCGGTGGCATAGATATGCGGCACCGAGGTTTGATAGGTCTTGCGCTCCACACTCAGACGGCCGCGATGATCGGTCTCCAGCCCGACGGATTTGAGGTTCAGCCCATCGGTATTGCCCATCCTGCCGGCCGCAAAGAGCAGCATCTCGCCGCGCACATGGCGGCCATTGTCCAGCGAGACTTCGATATGGCTACCGGTGTCTTCTATCTTGTCGATGGCGGCGCCAAGGCGTAGGTCAACGCCGTTCTCGCGGATCTGATGCGTGAAGTCCTGAATAAGCGTGCTGTCGATGAAATCCAAGAAGGTATCGCGCGGCTCGATCAGGGTGACCCGCACATCCAGGGTAGAGAACATGGTGGCATATTCCACCCCGATGACGCCCGCCCCGACCACGATCAGCGAGCGCGGGATCGACGACATCTCGAGGAATTCATCGCCGTCGACAACGGTCTTGCCATTGAAGGGCACGTCATCCGGGCGATAGGTGCGGGTGCCGGTGGCGATGAGGAATTTTTCACCGGTGATCCGAGTGGTGTCGCCTGCCTCGGTGGCGACCTCGACCTCATTCGGGCCAGTGAATTTGGCGAGCCCCGCCAGCCATTCCACATGGTTGCGGTTAAACTGGTGCTCCAGAACGTCGACTTCGTGGTCCAGGGTCATATGCAGCCGGGCCTTGAGGTCTTCGGCGGCGATCTGGTCCTTGACCCGGTAGGAGCGGCCATAAAAGCTGCGCTCACGCCAGCCAGAAAGGTTGAGCACGGTTTCGCGCAGGGTCTTGGAGGGCACGGTGCCGGTATGGACGGAGACCCCGCCCAGCCGGTCTGCCCGGTCAATGACCAGCACCCGGCGTTTGAGCTTGCCGGCCTGAATGGCTGCGGTGCGCCCCGAGGGGCCGGAGCCGATAATCACCAGATCATAGTCGTAGTCAAAATCGGTCATGGTGGGGGTAGCGGAAGTGGTCATGGGTTAGTCCCGATACAGAGCTTCGGCGTGGAAGGTGACGTGGTCTTCCATGAAGCTGGATACAAAGAAATAGCTGTGATCATAGCCCGGCTGCAGGCGCAGGGTGGCCTCCTGGCGCTTTTCAGCCAGGGCGGCGGCCAGGGCTTCCGGGCGCAACAGGTCGATGAATTGGTCGCTAGTACCGGTGTCAATCAGCACTGGCCCGCCAAAACCCTTGTCGCGCATCAGCAGCGTGGCGTCATGCTTGGCCCAGGTGGTCTCATCCTCGCCCAGATAGGCCGAGAGCTGTTTGCGGCCCCAGTCAGCCCCGGTGGGATTGCAGATCGGGGCAAAGGCCGAGACCGATTTGAACCGACCGGGCAGGTTCATCGCCAGGGTCAGCGCGCCATGGCCGCCCATGGAGTGGCCGGTGATGGCCTGGCGGTCGAGATCGATGGCGAAGTTTTCCGCCAACAGGGCCGGCAGCTCTTCCGCGATATAGTCCCACATCTGATAATGCGGCGCCCAGGGTTCCTGCGTGGCATTGACGTAGAAACCGGCCCCCTGGCCCAGATCATAGGCCTCATCATCGGCCACGCCTTCGCCGCGCGGAGAGGTGTCGGGGAAGACAATGGCAATGCCCTGTTCGGCGCACCAGGCCTGGGCGCCGGCCTTGGTCATGGCGTTTTCATGGGTGCAGGTGAGACCCGAGAGATACCACAGGATCGGCACTGGCCCGTCGGCGGCTTCTTCGGGCAGGAACAGACCAAAGGTCATATCACATTGGGTTGCTTGGCTCTGGTGACGATAGACGCCCTGGCTGCCCCCAAAGGCTTTGTTTTGCGAAACGGTTTCCATGGCGAGGCTCCTGTATTTGGTTGCCCTATCGCTACCTGTCAGCGGCGCGCGGGTCCAGTGGAGGCGCGGCAGCTGGCACCGTTAATGCGGCAATCGCGTTACAATTATCTGAATTGCGCCCGGATTTTTGGCTAGAGCAGCGTGACCCAGGCGATCACCATGGGAACCGTTAGGATCGACACCAGGGTGGAAATCAGAATGGCGGCCGAGGCCCGGTGCGGCGCTACCCCGTAGTGCTGCGCCAGCATATAGACATTGCCCGCGACCGGCAGGGAGGCGGCGGCAATGGCCACCATGGCTGAGAAGGCGGTGACCGGGAACAGGTAGAGCACACAGAGCGCCACGCATAATGGGTGCAGCACCAGCTTGGCAAAGCTGAGCCAGACGGCGATCTGCATGCGCTCGGCCGATTTGGAGGCCAGCGAGGCACCGATGGCAAACAGCGCGCCGGGGGTGGCGGCGCCGCCCAGGATCGACAGGAAGTCATTCATCGGCACCGGGATCGGCACCTCGGCAGCGGACCAGGCGAGCCCGGCGCAGATGGCCAGGATCATCGGATTGCGCATAAGGCCCAGCAGCACCAGTTTGAGCGTGGCCAGCCCCAGGCCAGAGCCGCGCCCGAGATTGATCAGGATGACGATCAGCGAGGAAAACACCACCAGATCGACGCTCAGCACCACCATCATTGGCGCAATCGAGGCCTCACCAAAGAGCATGGCCATCATTGGCAGGCCAAGGAAGCCGACATTACCAATGGCCGCGCATTGCCCCTCGACAGCGGCGGTGGGCATGTCCAGGCGCCGGGTCATGGCGACAAGGGTTACCAACAGATAGACCGCCATGGTGCCGAGGAGATAGGCCAGCACCAGATCCACGTCAAAGATTTCGGCAAAGGAGAGATTGGCGGAAAAGCGAAAGATCATCGCCGAGAGCGGGAAGAAGAAGATGAATTTGGTGAGATAGGCGGTGGCTTCCTCGGTGAAGAAGCGCGTGCGCCCGGCCCAGTAGCCAAGACCGATGATTGCAAAAAAGGGCAGGGTTCTGAAGAAAATATCGGCCATTGCCGGATTGGGAGCGGCTCTGAGCCAAAAGGCAAGGTGGAAAGAATGGGTTTGAAGGGGAGAGGTGGGGCTCCCGCCCGTC
>NZ_JBDWPJ010000207.1:0-14361 GCF_039971195.1 Pseudophaeobacter sp. | reverse complement strand
CTATACCAACAACGACTATGGCAAGGGTCTGGCCGATGCGATCAAGACCTCCTTTGAGGCCGTCGGTGGTGACGTCACAATCGTGGCCGCGCATGAAGACGGCAAAGGCGACTATTCGGCTGAAGTGGCCTCGCTGGCCTCTGCTGGTGGTGATCTGCTGGTTGTTGCCGGCTACCTCGACCAGGGTGGTCTGGGCATCATTCAGTCCTCGCTGGACTCTGGCGCCTTTGACACCTTTGGTCTGCCCGGTGGCATGATTGGTGACAGCCTGCCCAAGAACGTTGGCACCGACCTCGATGGCTCTTATGGCCAGATCGCCGGCTCCGACAGCGCCGGTGCTGAAATCTTTGCCGGTATGGCCAAAGACCTGGGTTTTGACGGAACCTCTGCCTATGCCTCCGAATCCTACGATGCGGCGGCGCTGATCCTGCTGGCGATGCAGGCGGCAGGTTCCACAGATCCGGCGGAATATGGCGCCAAGATCATGGATGTGGCCAATGCGCCCGGTGAAGTGATCAACCCCGGCGAGCTGGGCAAGGCACTGGAACTGATCGCAGCCGGTCAGGACGTTGATTTCCAGGGCGCCACCGGCGTTGAGCTGATTGGCCCTGGTGAGAGCGCAGGTTCTTACCGTGAGATCGAAGTCAAGGACGGCATGAACACCACTGTGAAGTTCCGCTGAGCCCTTTCCAAAGGTTCCAAACATCAAAGAACAGCCCGGGTTTTCCCGGGCTGTTCCAAATTTACAAAGCCACAAACAAATAGTGGCAGGGGATGTAATGATATGATCGTCGTCGAGGACTTGCATAAGCACTTCGGCGGGTTCCATGCGGTGGACGGCGCTTCGCTGGAAATCGCAAAGGGCTCCATAACCGGGTTGATCGGGCCAAACGGCGCCGGAAAGACCACCCTTTTTAATGTCATCGCAGGCGTGCTGCCGCCCACCTCTGGTCGGGTGACCATGGATGGTGAGGATATCACCGGATTGCCGCCGCATGAGTTGTTTCACAAGGGGCTGTTGCGCACCTTCCAGATCGCGCATGAGTTTTCCTCGATGACCTGCCGCGAGAATCTGATGATGGTGCCCGGTGCCCAATCCGGCGAGAGCCTGTGGAACACCTGGTTCGGCCGCAAACGCATCGCCGATGAAGAACGTGCCCTGCGGGCCAAGGCCGATGAGGTGCTGGAGTTTCTCACCATCAGCCATATCGCCGATCTGCGGGCGGGTGAAGTCTCTGGCGGGCAGAAGAAACTGCTGGAACTGGGGCGCACCATGATGGTGGATGCCAAGATCGTGTTTCTGGACGAGGTTGGTGCCGGGGTGAACCGCACCCTGCTCTATACCATTGCCGATGCCATCAAACGCCTCAATGAAGAGCGCGGCTATACCTTTGTGGTGATCGAACACGACATGGAATTTATCGGCCGGCTTTGTGACCCGGTGATCTGCATGGCCGAGGGCAAGAAGCTGGCCGAAGGTACATTGGGCGAGATCAAGGCCAATGAGCAGGTCATTGAGGCCTATCTGGGCACGGGTTTGAAAAACAAAGACAAGCTGGAGAAGGCCTGATGGCGGCAGCTAAGAAGATTTGGGGCTCTGCCCCCGCCGCTGCGCGGCTCCCCCGGAATATTTTTGGAAAGATGATGCAGGGAGATGCCCATGTCTGAACCCTTTTTGATTGGTGATGGCATGACCGGGGGGTACGGCAAGGGGCCGGATATCCTGCATGACTGTACCATCGCCGTGAACCCTGGCGAGATTGCCGTGATTGTCGGCCCCAATGGCGCCGGCAAATCCACCGCGATGAAGGCGGTCTTTGGCATGTTGAATGTACGTTCGGGCGCGGTGCGTCTGGGAGGCGAAGATATCACCAACCTCAGCCCGCAGGACCGGGTGATCCGGGGCATGGGATTTGTGCCCCAGACCAGCAATATCTTTACCTCGATGACGGTGGAAGAGAACCTGGAGATGGGGGCGTTTATTCGCACCGATGATATCTCTGAGACCATGGAGCAGGTCTATGAGCTGTTCCCCATCCTGCGCGACAAGCGGGATCAGGCGGCGGGGGAATTGTCTGGCGGGCAACGCCAGCAGGTGGCCGTGGGGCGCGCCTTGATGACCAAACCCAAGGTGCTGATGCTGGATGAGCCCACCGCAGGGGTTTCCCCCATCGTGATGGATGAGCTGTTTGACCGTATCATCGAGGTGGCCCGGACTGGTTTGCCGATCTTGATGGTAGAGCAGAACGCCAAGCAAGCGCTTGAGATCGCAGACAAAGGCTATGTTTTGGTGCAGGGGCGCAATGCCTATACGGGCACCGGCCAAGAGCTCTTGGCGGATCCCGAAGTGCGCAAGTCGTTTTTGGGGGGCTGATCCAGTGTCAATAGTGAACCTACACGCCGCCTTCAGCGTAGTTGGCATTGGGGCCATGACAGCCTTGCCTGCGTTTTCCGCTGAGCCAAGGTCTATTCTGTGTTCCGTGAATACTTGCTCACTCAATTCTTTTTACCTAGCCACAAGCCAAGGCGATCCACTCCATTGCCTCAATGGATCATTCCTTCTCGAAGTCAGGATTGAGGGTGACGTTCTGAAAATGGATGCTGTCGGCTCAGAAAAACGGGACCGGGTGTTGTTTGGAGAGTTGCCTCTGCAAACCAATGACCTGGTTGCGGAAGGGTACCGAGCAAGCGAGCAATCTGATGAACATGTGGTGGTCGCGCAGCTTTCTGTGGACAAAGAGTGGTCCGGCGGTGAGTTTTCTCTGGTTGAGATCGACCTTCAAACTTCGGGTGATACGACTGTAGTAGCAGGCTCTTGCGAGGAAGAGACGTAATGGATTTTCTCAACGCCCTAGTGGCGCTAACTAACTTTGTCATGATCCCCGCCGTTGCCTATGGCAGCCAGCTTGCACTTGGCGCGCTGGGGGTGACACTGATCTACAGCATCCTGCGGTTCTCCAACTTTGCCCATGGGGACACCATGGCCTTTGGCACCATGATGACCATTCTGGGCACCTGGTTCCTGCAGTCCAAGGGGGTGAGTTTTGGGCCACTGCCAACGGCCCTGCTCGCTCTGCCCTTTGGCATTCTGGCGACCATGGCGCTTTTGCTGGTGACCGACCGGACTGTCTATCACTTCTACCGTGAGCAAAAGGCCAAGCCGGTGGTTTTTGTCATGGTCTCGCTTGGGGTGATGTTCATGATGAACGGGCTGGTGCGGTTTATCATCGGCCCCGGCGATCAGCGCTTTGCCGATGGCGAACGGTTCATCATCAAGGCGCGGGCCTTCAAGGAGATGACGGGCCTGCGCGAAGGGCTGGCGATCAAGACCACCCAAGGTATCACTGTCATTACCGCGATCGTGGTTGTGGCGCTCTTGTTCTGGTTCCTCAACAAGACCCGCACCGGCAAGTCCATGCGCGCCTATTCCGACAATGAGGATCTGGCGCTGCTTTCTGGCATCAATCCGGAGCGGGTGGTGATGTACACCTGGATGATTGTTGCCGCCCTGGCGACCATTGCAGGCGTGCTTTACGGTCTTGATAAGAGCTTCAAACCCTTCACCTATTTCCAACTTCTGCTGCCGATCTTTGCCTCGGCCATCGTCGGTGGTCTGGGCAGTCCGCAGGGGGCCATTGCCGGTGGCTTCATCATCGCCTTTTCCGAGGTGACCATCACCTATGCCTGGAAGAAGGTGCTGAACTACACCCTGCCCGATAGTCTTGCGCCGGATGGCTTGGTGCAGCTTTTGAGTACCGATTACAAATTCGCGGTTTCTTTTGCGATCCTGATCATCGTCCTCCTGTTCAAGCCAACAGGGCTCTTCAAGGGGAAATCGGTATGACTGATACAACAAAACACAGCCTGATGTTTGCCGCCGTGGCGCTTTTGATCCTGCTCGAAGGGCTGACGGATTGGAGCTTTTTCTCAGGCTCCTGGAACTCTTCGCTGGTGATCCTCAATATGGGGCTGATTTCGGCCATCATGGCCCTGGGGGTAAACCTGCAATGGGGTTTTGCCGGACTGTTCAACGTCGGTATCATGGGCTTCACTGCCCTAGGTGGGCTCGCCGTTGTGCTGACTTCCATGCCGCCCGCGCCCGGCGCCTGGAGTGCGGGTGGTCCCGGCGTTGTCATGGCCATGGTCATGGGCGCCTTGACGGTGATCTCTGCGGTGGCCGTGACCCGGATGCTGCCAAAGGGGCGGCTGCGCAATCTGCTGATCGTGGCAATTCTGGTAGTTGGATTCGTCATCTACAGGGCGCTTTTTGACCCATCGATCGAAGCCATTGAGGAAATAAACCCGGCCTTGGCTGGGAATATCGGCGGGCTTGGCTGGCCGGTGATCCTGTCCTGGCCAGTTGGCGGCTTGCTGGCGGCGGGAGCGGCCTGGCTGATCGGCAAGACTGCCCTGGGGCTGCGCTCGGATTATCTGGCGATTGCCACCCTTGGCATTGCCGAGATCATCATCGCCATCCTCAAGAACGAAGACTGGCTGTCGCGCGGGGTAAAAAACGTGGTTGGCCTGCCGCGGCCCCTGCCCTTTGAGGTGGATCTGCAAAATGATCCCGCCTTTGTGGAGCGCGCCGCGGGCTTTGGCATGGATCCGGTTCTGGCCTCGACCCTTTATGTGAAACTGGGCTATGCCGTGCTCTTCACTGTGGTCCTGGTCGCTCTGCTCTGGATGGCCCAGATGGCGCTCAAAAGCCCCTGGGGGCGGATGATGCGGGCCATTCGCGACAATGAGGTGGCCGCCCAGGCGATGGGCAAGAACGTCACCAAGCGTCATTTGCAGATCTTTGTGCTTGGCTCTGCCATCTGCGGCATTGCCGGCGCGATGATGACCACCCTGGACGGGCAGCTGACACCGGGGACATATAATCCGCTGCGCTTTACCTTCCTGATCTGGGTGATGGTGATTGTTGGCGGCTCTGGCAACAACTTTGGCTCGGTGCTGGGGGGATTCCTGATCTGGTTCCTCTGGATCAAGGTTGAACCGATGAGCCTGGAGTTGATCACCCTGCTGACTTCGTGGATGAGTGAAACCAGCCCCCTGCGCGCTCATCTGATGGAAAACGCTGCTCATATGCGGCTCTTTACTATGGGGTTGATCCTGCTGCTGGTTCTGCGGTTCAGCCCCCGCGGTTTGATTCCGGAGAGATAGCAAACAGAAGGGCCGCCCAAAGCCTGGTGCGGCCCTATACATCCGGCCCTGATTTCATTTGGCCCAAAATATCCCCGCCGCAGGCGGAACCCATAGGGGGCTGGCAGATGCCAGCCCCCTATTTCATTACCGGCCCTTGAACAAACCGCCCAGGATCCCGCGAACCAACCGGCGGCCCGTTGTGCCCTTCAACTCTTTGATCACCGCCTCTGACATAGCCGAGGCAAAGGTATCTTTGGGCCGGTGCCTACGCGATGATGAGCGCGGAATGCGGGAGCCGGAAAAGCGCCGTGCGGCATTGAATTCCCGGGCCTTGGGCTCTGGCGCTTTCTCGGCCTTGACCTCCGCCACTTCGGCCTGTTCTGCGGCCTTGGCGGCACGGGCGGAGAGCATTTCATAGGCAGAATGGCGATCCAGAGGTTTGTCGTATTTCCCGGCCATATCCGAAGTTTTCAGGATCTCGGCCCGTTCTGCTGTGGTCAGGGGACCCAGCTGGCTGCTGGGCGGGCGGATCAGGGTGCGTTCGACAACCCCTGGCACGCCCTTTTTCTGCAACATAGAGGTCACCGCCTCGCCGACACCGACCTCACGAATGGCGTCTTCGGTGGAGAACCGCGGGTTCTCGCGGTAGGTTTCAGCCGCCAATTTCAGGTTCTTGCGGTCGCGCGCGGTAAAGGCGCGCAGCGCGTGCTGGATGCGATTGCCGAGCTGGCCGAGGATGTCCTCAGGCACATCGCCGGGGTTTTGGGTAATGAAATAGATCCCAACCCCTTTGGACCGGATCAGCCGGGCCACCTGCTCGACTTTGTCCACCAGCGCTTTTGGAGCGTCTTCAAACAGAAGATGCGCCTCGTCAAAGAAGAAGACCAGACGGGGTTTGTCCGGGTCGCCAACCTCGGGCAGCTCTTCAAACAGCTCGCTCAGCAGCCAGAGCAGGAAGGTGGCATAGAGTTTTGGCGCAGCCATCAGCTTGTCAGAGGCAAGGATATTAACCATGCCGCGTCCCTGGGCGTCCTGGCGCATCAGATCACTCAGGGCCAGCGCAGGCTCGCCAAACAGATCTGCACCACCCTGGTTCTCCAGCACCAAAAGACGACGCTGAATAGCCCCAACCGAGGCCGGAGAGACATTGCCATAGCGCAGCGACAGCTCACCGCGATTTTCGCCGATCCAGACCAGCAGGGCTTGAAGATCTTTTAGATCCAACAGTGGCAGCGCCTGTTCATCTGCCAGACGAAAGGCAATATTCAGGATGCCTTCCTGCGCCTCGCTCAGCTCCAGCAATTGCGCCAGCAACAAAGGCCCCATTTCGGCCACGGTGGTGCGCACGGGGTGGCCCTGCTGGCCAAACAAATCCCAGAAAGTGACCGGGCAGCTGTGGTACTGATAGGTGCCAAAACCGATCTTCTCAGCCCGTCCTACAAAGGCGCCATGCAGCTTGTGCTCTGGCGTGCCGGGCTTGGCCAAACCGGACAGGTCACCTTTGACGTCGGCCATGATCACCGGAACCCCAGCCTGGGAGAAACTCTCGGCGAGGATCTGCAGGGTCACGGTTTTGCCCGTACCTGTGGCCCCGGCAATCAGCCCGTGCCGGTTGGCATATTTAAAACTCATCTCCTGTGGCGTGCTGTAACCTTCGCCGCCACCACCAATAAAAATCTTTTCGCTCATTGTTACCCTCTGCCTGCCTTGGCCTCTACGCTGTCTGAAGTCCCAGGTATTCCCTAGGCCACCAAGGGGCCAGCCTGTAACAACCCCCTTGAATACTGATTGTTAACTTTTATATGCGATCTATGACATGCCCGTCCTCTTTTAATCGAAATGTTGATGGGCATTTCCTCCCTGTCAGACTGGCCGTGCCCTAGGCACGGCCCTTTTTTTGTCACATGTGCGGAGTGGCTTGCCGAGAAATTGTGCGGCAGCGCTGAAACGCATGGGCAAAATGCGCGTCAAACGCGCAGATCTAACTAAAGCAGCCAAGTGTCACATTTTTTTACTATTGCTTGTTGACCAATGCACGGGCAATTCGTAACCTCCTCTACAATAACTAAGTCGGCCAGTCCGACGGGGAGAGACTACCAAAAAAGGAAGCCGTAGAGCTTCCTTTTTTGCTTTGGTTCCAAGCCTTTCACCTGTAGTTAAAACACTCGACAATTCCTTGCCGAAGCATGGATTGTGACCTGACACCTCTGTTTCAACATGATAGAGCCTTTGCAAACGACCTGTGACAAATGAGGCATTCATGATCAAGTCCCTTACACCTATTACGCTTGCAGCGCTGATGGCGCTGACAGCCCCTCTGGCAGCCCAGGAGAGCGGCGCAGCCGAACAGACCAGCGAGCCGACTGCCGACCAATTGCTGGACCTGGGGCAGCCTGTAGATGACGGCACACCCAAACTGGGGGAGCGCTATGCAAAAGAATCCCATGGCGATTGGGATCTGGCCTGTGTCCGCACCGAAGCCGAGACAGACCCCTGCTCGCTCTTGCAAATTTTGACTGACCCTGATGGCAACCCCATGGCAGAGGTATCCCTGTTCCGGATCAACCAGCCGGGTGGTCAGG
The DNA here is from genome assembly GCF_039971195.1 of Pseudophaeobacter sp. Taxonomy (GTDB): domain Bacteria; phylum Pseudomonadota; class Alphaproteobacteria; order Rhodobacterales; family Rhodobacteraceae; genus Pseudophaeobacter. Next base: position 6,634 of record NZ_JBDWPJ010000207.1, on the reverse strand, counting down.
CCGTGGCCGGTGCGACGATCATTGTCCCGCTGGAAACCCTGCTGACTGCAGCGCTGACCATCTCGGTGGATGGCGCCCCTGGCAAACGCTACAACTATTCTTTCTGCAATCCGCTGGGCTGTATCGCCCAGATCGGGTTGACCCAGGCCGATGTCGATACCTTCAAGCAGGGCAGCGAGGCAGTTTTGTCGCTGCGCCCGGCACCAGCCCCAGATCAGGTTGTCGAAATGAAGATGTCGCTAAAAGGTTTTACCGCAGGCTTTGACGTCGTGGATGTGGTTCAGCAATAAGGGCTGAGAGCGCCAGGACGGGGTTTGGTTTCTATTCTCCCACCTTTGCAAAATAGATATGGCCGCCGTGGGTTTTCTCCCTTGGCGGCCTTTCTTTTGCAGAGGGGGATTGTGAGGGTGGCGTGTGCTCACAGGGGTTTTATTGACACCATTTCAGATGGATGGGTGGTTTGTTAAACCCGCCCCAGCGCCAGAACCGCATTCAACCCGCCAAAGGCAAAGGCATTGGACAGCGCCACATCCACCCGCGCCTCACGGGCTTCATTGGGCACCACATCTAGGGCGCATTCCGGGTCAGGTTCTTCATAGCCAATCGTCGGGGCAATCACCCCGTCTTTGAGCGCCATAATACAGGCCAAAAGCTCCACCGCGCCGGTGCCGCCGATCAGATGGCCATGCATGGATTTTGTTGAGGAGATCATCAGGTTGTCCGCATGGGGGCCAAAGACATCCGCCACAGCAGCGCATTCGGTCTTGTCATTGGCCACGGTGCCGGTGCCATGGGCATTGATATAGCCCACACGGTCACGGTCGACGCCAGCGTCCTGCAAGGCACCGGCAATGGCCCGTGCCGCGCCCTGTTTGCTGGGCATGACGATATCAGCCGCATCCGAAGACATGGCAAAGCCCAGGACCTCACAGAGGATCTCTGCGCCGCGCGCCTTGGCGTGGTCGTAGTCTTCAAAGACAAAGATCCCGGCGCCCTCACCCTGTACCATACCGTTGCGGTTGGCGCTAAAGGGGCGGCAGGCCTTTTTCGACATCACCCGCAGCCCTTCCCAGGCTTTGACGCCGCCAAAACAGAGCATCGATTCAGAGCCGCCGGTGATCATCGCCGGGCTCATGCCCGAGCGCACCATCTGAAAGGCCTGGGCCATGGCATGGTTGGAGGAGGCACAGGCGGTTGAAACAGTGAAACTAGGGCCTTTGAGGTTGAACTCCATCGACACATGGCTGGCGGCGGCATTGTTCATCAGCTTGGGCACCACAAAGGGGTGGACCCGGTTTTTCCCATCCTCATAGACGGAACGGTAATTGTCGTCCCAGGTGGACACCCCACCACCGGCGGTGCCAAGCACGACGCCTGACTTGGCTGAGAGTTCACCGTGGAATTCCAGCCCGGATTGGGCAATCGCTTCTTTGGCTGCAATCAGGGTGAATTGGGTGAAGCGGTCATAAAGACTCATTTGCTGGCGGTTGAAGCGGCCTTCGGTTTCAAAGCCGCGGACCTGGCCGCCAATGCGGATGGCCAGCCGTTCGACATCGCGAAACTCCAGCTTCCCAATGCCGCAACGCCCTTCGCGCATGGCCTCATAAGTAGCAGAGACGGAATGCCCCAGGGCATTGATGGTGCCGGCTCCGGTAATGACAACGCGCTTCATGTAATCTTCCCTTTAGAAGTCAGGCGCTGATATCACGAGTTTTGTGACACCAGTTTGTCAATCCCAGCAATGATCGAAGCGACGTTGGTAATGTCAAAATCGCTGTCTTCCGGCGTATTGGCATTAAAGGGGATGGAGATGTCGAACTCTTCCTCGATGGCAAAGATGCACTCCACCAGGCCCATGCTGTCGATCCCGAGATCTTCCAAGGTGCTGGTGAGGGTTACATCTGATGGCTCCAGCAGCGCCTGTTCGGCGACGATGGCAATGACCTTGTCCTGAGTGCTCATTCTGGCCCCCTGATCTGTGATGTCACCAATGATGTAGCGGCTACAATCCTATTTGAAAACAGCCTTTTTTAGCTTTTCGATGTCACGCATCAGGCGCGGCAAGCGACGCTGCGCCTTGTAGATTTCTGTATGGGTTTCCATCTTGACCGCCGGGTAGCCCATCACCACGCGTCCGGCAGGCACATTGGAGATGATCTTGGTCGCACCGCCTGCAATGACGCCGTCCCCGATAAAGATGTTATCCGCCGCGCCGCATTGCCCGCCCATGACAACATTGTTGCCAACCTCAACCGATCCAGACAGACCACATTGGCCGCAGATCAGGCAGTCGCGCCCGATCCGGGTATTGTGACCAACGTGAACCTGATTATCCAACTTGCTGCCGGACCCAATTTCGGTGTCGCGGATGGTACCATTGTCGATGGTGCAATTGGCGCCGACCTCGACGTCATCGCCGATTGTGACAGCCCCCAGAGAATGGATGCGCAGCCAGCTTTGCGAGCTGGCATCCCCTTGATCGCCAACGGTTTTACGGACGTTCTCCACGCCAGAGACCTCGGGCGTTACATAGGAAAACCCATCGCTGCCGATACGCGCACCGGGCTGGGCGCGAAAACGCTCGCCAATCCGGGCCCGCGCGCCAATCGAGACCATCTCGCGCAGCTGCGCCTCGGCGCCAATCTCGACCTCTGCACCAATGTAGCAATGTGGGCCAATGATAGAACCGGCGCCAATCGTGGCGCCGGCGGCAATGATGCTGAGCGGCCCAACCGAGACGCCCTTGCCCAAAATGGCTGTAGGATCAATCACGGCCGTTGGGTGGACGCCGCCGCCAAATCCCTGGCCCTTGTCCAGCATAGCCGAGACCCCGCCCAGAGCCATACGTGGTCGGGTGGCAAACAGGGCGGCTTTGAGCCCGAGGGACTGCCAATCGGCTCCGTCCCACAGCAGTGCCACCTGAGCGCGTCCCTGGGACAGGCCTGCGGCATATTTTTCGGAGGTGGCCATGGCCAGATCTTTAGGGCCGGCATCCTGTGGTTCTGCCGCGCGGGCAATCACCAGATCAAGATCTCCCTGCGCCTCGGCACCAATGGCCTCTGCGATCTCGCGTACAGTATACATTTTGGGGCCCTTTCCGGCTCAAGCTCCTGATCGGGCCCCAGATTTACCCCTGAACGTCGGGCAGCGCCACCCCGGCCCGCTCAAGTGCGGCCCAGACCTTGGCATCACGCCCATAGACATCCCGGCGGAACTCGGCCCGGCCTTTGTTGGACACATAGGCGGTCCGGTAGATAATGTGAACAGGCACCTGCTGTTCCAGCTCTACCTTGGTTTCCTGACCGGATTTCAGGATCCGGTGAAAGAACTCATAGGGATCTTCGGTCTGCTTGGCCAAAAGCGCATAGGCGAACTCAAAGGGCTGTGCCAGACGGATACAACCATGCGAGAAAGCCCGGACTTCGCGTTTGAACAGGCTCTTTTGCGGTGTGTCATGCAGGTAAATGTTGTATTTGTTGGGGAAGATAAACTTCACCAGACCCAGCGCATTGCGGGTGCTGGGCGGCTGGCGCATGGCAAAGGGAAAGTTTCGGGCAGTATATTGCGAGAAATCGGTTGAGCTGCGGTTGACCACCCTGCCCCGGCTGTCGGTGATCTGGATGTGACCCACCGCATTGGGATTGTTGCGCAGCTGCGGCAGATATTCCTTGGTGATGATCGAGCGCGGCACATGCCAACTGGGATTGATCACCATATGCTCCATCACGTCCGAAAACTCGGGCGAGCGACGGTCCGACTGGTTTTTGCCAATCACCGAGCGGGTTTCAAAGGTCACATCGCCATTGTCGATAATCTTGGCGGTAAAGTCTGTCTGGTTGACCAGAATATGGCGCTCGCCGCGTTCAGGCGTCAGCCAGCGTTCGCGCTCCATGGCGATGATCACTGATTTCAGACGGTCGCGCACCGGACGGTTGATCTCTTTCAGGGTGCCACCACCGGCAACACCGTCCACTTCGAGGCCGTGATCTGCCTGGAAATCTTCGACCGCGCGTTCCATGTCCCGATCATAACTGGCGGTGGCGCTGCGCTCCATATAACCAAGAGAGATCAGGCGGTCGCGAAGCGCAACAACATTGCGACCACTGTCACCCGGTTCCAGCTTTTTGCCAGGCACGGTTGGGCCCCAACCGCCTGCCGCCTGCAACTGTTCCAGCCGCAGCTTTTCCCGCATAAGAGCGCGGTATTGCGGCGAGGCCGGAACCAGGTTGCGCAGGTAGGCAAAGGGCTGATTGTCACGTAGGCCAGCCAGAACGGCTGCGCCATCATGTTCACGGCGTTTACGCACCATGCCGTCATCGATGGAGGAGGGTTTCAGCAACCCGGTCTGCAACATCGCAGCATAGTTAACATAGGCGGTACTAAGAGCCGCTTCGACCTGGCCAAAATCACGGGCGGTGCGGGCATTGCGCATCCGCTCCACCAGCTCGGCTGCAAGGCCGGACTGATCTGGCAGGCCATGGGCCGAGGCTTCCTCTAGGGCACGCAAAAGAGCGGTGCGACGCAGGCTCGCGCCTTCATCCGCAGCGGTCCAGAGGGGGGCATAGGTGTTTTCGCGGTAAAACTGCGCAACGCTGTCGTTAACCGAGGCCTGTTCGGCCACTGCTTGCCGAAAGGCGGTGGACTGCGCTGTTGCCATATCGGCGAGACCAAGACTGCCAACGCCACTCAGGGCCAATGCAAAGAGCCCGTACTTCAGACGTGCAGTTCGGCTCGGGGTGTGCAATTTGGTCATGTTTTTAAGTCCTCAGCAGCGATGCGCAGCAATAATGGCGACAGGTACATGAAATTTTGGTGAAAGATAGGCAATAAAGTCCATTCACGTTTTCGAAACCATGTTGTGACATTTAGTTAATGACGCAATGAGGTCGCATAAACAGGTATTTGAGAGTCACTCTTAGGGGAATAATTAACCAATCGTCCCCCTTTGCGCAGGTTTTTGCCGAAATCCACGGCAGAGCCAAAGCGGCGCAAAACGGAACTTGGGTTTTGATTCCCCCTGTGGCATACAACCTGCAGGCTGAAAAGCGCAGTGAGTCCGTAACATCGGACATAGGCAGGACTAAAACTCGTTCGGGATGGCGTAGTTAAGATATGGCAGAACTAACAAAGACGGGCATGACCCGGCGGGCACTTCTTGGGGCATTTGCAGCAACCACAGTTGCGGCAACACCAACCTTCTCCAAGGCAGCAGGGTTTTTGCGTGGTGGGGGCGATATTCGCCGCATTCGCATGTTCTCGGGCCGCACCGGGGAACGCATCGATATGGTCTACTGGATCGACGGTGACTACATCAAAGATGCGGTAAAAGAGGTCAATCATTTCATGCGCGACTGGCGCACCGATCAGGTCAAATCGATGGATCTGCGCACCATTGATATCATGGCCGCATCGCATAACCTGCTGGATGTGAACGAGCCCTATATGCTCTTGTCCGGCTATCGCAGCCCGCAGACCAATTCGATGCTGCGCAGCCGCTCCCGCGGTGTTGCCAAGAATTCCTTGCATATGCGCGGCCAAGCCGCTGATTTGCGCCTGGCATCGCGTTCGGTTGGCCAGATGGCTAATGCTGCCAAAGCCTGCCGTGCCGGTGGTGTTGGCAAATATCGGGGTTCGAATTTCGTGCATATGGACTGCGGCGTTGTACGCAGCTGGAACGGCTAAACCCGCCTAGGCTTTTGCTCCTCTTTTCAAAGGCCCTGTGCTGCTGGCATTGGGCCTTTTGTCATTCTGGTACGCTCCTTTCTTGCCCGAGTTCCGAGTTTCGACCCCATTCTGGGGCCCTGTAGTTGGCTTAGGCTGTAGCATTGAAATTTCCGAGGCCAGATGGTTTTTCCCATTGCGAAGCACAGTCTTGCTGGCTATACACCGCCCTACCTAAGCACCTGTAGCTCAGCTGGATAGAGCGCTGCCCTCCGAAGGCAGAGGCCAGAGGTTCGAATCCTCTCAGGTGCGCCATTACTTCAATGACTTAGCCAGACGTTAGAACCAGAGTTTCTGTTACACGTAACAAAAACTCCCAGATCTAAGTTGGTTTTTTTAGTGGCAAACCCTCCTTCCTAAGTGAAACGTGTGCATCGGATTTTCGGTAAGTTCTGTGGTCGCTATACAGCTAGGTGCCGATTTGTAGCCAAGCTTGGTCTGCTGTCGCAGCGAAGGTCGGCTTTGAGCCCATCTTGACCAATGCGGCAGTGCAGCTTTAGACACCAACTATGAAATGGTTGTCTCTCGCACTGGGTATCGCACTCTTACTGATAAGCTGGCTGTTAGTGCAAATCGCTAAGGGCTACACCTTCGCCTATGGAGGCTATGAAGAATGGGACGACGAATTCATTGTTCAATACAACGCATGCTGCCTATGGACTGACTTAAAGTCGCTCGCTCCCCTAACCATATTTGGGTTAGCTTGTTTGCTCTTTTCCGTTTGGGCATTTGCGCGTGAGCGATCAAAAGGATCATCCGACTGAGGGAAGCTGCTGAGCTTCCCCCTTTGAAGTGGTCCGCCCCTATAGTTAGGAAAGCGGAGGACCAAGTATGGCCATTAAGAGACCCAAGCCGGAAGAGATCGTCGTGAAGTTACGGCAGGTTGAAGTACTGATGGGACAAGGCATGCCCC
>NZ_JBDWPJ010000206.1:0-19782 GCF_039971195.1 Pseudophaeobacter sp. | reverse complement strand
GACATTGGTTTTGCTTGCGGGGTTTGTCTGGTTTCTGGGCTGGGGGATGAACTATCGCCTGGCGCATGGGGTGCAGGCAAACACACCCGCCGTCAAACTGCTGGTGCCCGTCATCTTTGGCGTCACGGTGGTTCTGGTTTGGGAGTTGATGGTACGAGGCCTTGACGTTTCCATGGTGATCCTGCCGCCACCAAGCCTGATTGCCGAGCGGTTTGCAGGCTCTTTGCCGATCCTTTGGAAGGACCTGACCCAGACCTTTTTGAAGGGCGCGCTCTCTGGCTATGTCATGGGCTGCGGTGCGGCACTGCTGATGGCGGTGGCGGTGGATCGCAGTGATTTCCTGCGCCGCGGTTTGCTGCCGGTTGGCAATTTTGTCGCCGCGCTGCCAATTGTGGGTACGGCACCAATCCTGGTGATGTGGTTCGGCTTTGACTGGCAGTCCAAGGCGGCTGTTGTGGTGGTCATGGTGTTCTTTCCTATGCTGGTGAATACCGTTGCCGGACTGCGCGAGACCTCTGCTATGCAGCGGGATCTGATGCAGACCTATGCCGCGAGCTATTGGCAAAGCTTTTTCAAGCTGCGTCTGCCTGCGGCTTTGCCTTTCATCTTCAATGGCTTGAAGATCTCAACCACCCTGGCCCTGGTGGGCGCGATTGTGGCTGAATTCTTTGGCTCGCCCACCGTCGGCATGGGTTTTCGGATCTCCACCAGCGTTGGACAACTGGCGCTGGATATGGTCTGGGCCGAGATTGTCATGGCGGCGCTTGCCGGGTCTTTGTTCTATGGGGCAATTGCACTTCTTGAGAAAAGCCTGACCTTTTGGCACCCCTCGCAACGTGGGTAAAAGAACAGTCCGCCGTGCGTGCGCAACTGCGCGGCGGATTTGCCAGAGGGGCGCTCTGGCTGGGGTCTTTGTGAGTGGGGAAAAAACAGTCACTGACCCGCAAGAAACGCTCATTTGCTGCGCGAAGAGGCAGAATGCCTAACAAAAACTTAACAAAAATATTTGATCGAAGGGTCAAATTCGCGCTAGCTTTCACCATAACCAACGGGAGAACGATCTCATGAAACACATTTTGACAGCCGCCGGTCTGGCGCTTGCCTCTGTCGGTGCAGCCCAGGCTGCCGATGACGTGAAGCTGCAGCTGAAATGGGTGACACAGGCACAGTTCGCTGGCTACTACGTGGCACTGGACAAAGGCTTTTACAGCGAAGAAGACCTGAACGTCACCATCCTGCCAGGTGGTCCGGACATTGCGCCGACCCAGGTGATTGCAGGCGGTGGCGCCGATGTCACCGTCGAGTGGATGCCTGCGGCCTTGGCAGCACGTGAAAAGGGCCTGCCTCTGGTCAATATTGCCCAGCCTTACAAAAGCTCTGGCATGCAGCTGACCTGCTGGAATGACACTGGTATTGCGGCGCCCGAAGATCTGTCCAACCGCACCTTGGGTGTTTGGTTCTTTGGCAATGAATTTCCCTTCATGAGCTGGATGAGCAAGCTGGGGATCTCCACCGAAGCCAAGGGCGAAATGGGTGTCGAAGTTTTGAAGCAGGGCTTTAACGTCGATCCGCTGCTGCAGCGTCAGGCCGATTGTATTTCGACCATGACCTATAATGAATACTGGCAGGTCATCGATTCCGGCGTTTCCGCGGATGAGTTGATAACCTTCAAATACGAAGACCAGGGCGTCGCTACACTGGAAGATGGTCTTTATGTGCTGGAAGAGAATCTGGAAGATCCGGAGTTCGTCTCCAAGATGGAGCGCTTTGTGCGTGCCTCGATGAAGGGTTGGAAATACGCCGAGGCCAATCCTGATGAGGCGGCCGAGATCATCCTTGAAAACGATGCATCCGGTGCCCAGACCGAAGTCCACCAGCAGCGTATGATGCGTGAAGTGGCCAAGCTCACTGCGGGCAGCAATGGTGCGTTGGACCCAGCGGATTATGAGCGCACAGTGCAGACCCTGCTCGAAGGGGGGTCTTCGCCGGTGATCACTGCCAAGCCTGAAGGTGCCTGGACACATATGATCACTGACGCGGCTCTGAAGTAAGCCAAAAACCGCCCCTCGCAGATCGCGGTGGGGGCAATAAGAAACCCGCTGAACCATTTGGTTTGGCGGGTTTTTCTATGGGCTGAAGAAGGCTGGCGGGCTACTGGTTCAGCTCTGCTCGAGGAAGCCGCCGTATTGACCACGTTTGAAGATCAACCCCTTGCCGGGGCGGGTGGTGACCCGGGTCACCCGGCCCAGAATGATACTGTGGTCGCCAGCGGGATGGTGGTCAAAGTGCTGGCAGTCAAAGCGGGCGATTGCGCCCGGCAGGACGGGAGTGCCGGCCTCACTCAGGCTCCAGTTGTCCGCCGTAAAGCCTTCTCCGTTCAGGGCAAAATGCTGCGCCAGATCAAACTGATCCTCGGCCAGAACATGGATCGAGAAACGCTGGGCCGCGACAAATCTGTCATGGCGCGGGGAGCCGCGATCCGGACACCAGAGCAGCAGCGGCGGATCCATCGAGACCGAGGTGAAGCTGTTGACGGTAATCGCCAGAGGGCCTTGCTCTGTCAGGGTGGTCACAACGGTAACCCCGGTGGCAAAACAGCCCAGGGCATCCCGATAGTCCCGGCTGGTTTCCGCCCCGGGAGTAAAACTGGTTTGTGGCATCGCGCGCCTCGCTTCAGGTCTTTTCGAATGCCTGCCATGTGCCGCCGTGATTGTCCACCGGGTTCAGGTCTTCCAGCAGCCGCCCGTGGCGACGGGTTTGTTCGATGACTGCGCGCAGGCTGCCAAAGCCGCGCGCCTGCAGCATCGGGATCATCTGAACCAGGGCGCAGGCGGTGGCATGGGCATCACCCAGGGCGGTATGACGCAGGGCAGGCGGGATAGTGATATCCAAGCGATCACACAGGGCGTCCAGCGTATGGGGCACCGAGTCGCCAAACAGCACCGCGCTCAGCAATACCGTATCCAGAATTGGATGGTCCCAGGCGACGCCACTGGCCTTGGCGTGGCGGCGCAAAAACGCCATGTCAAAAGGCGCGTTATGGGCGACAATCACCGCATCGGTGGCAAAAAGGTGAAACTCTGCAGCAGCCTGAGTGATCTTTGGCGCACCCTGCACCATGGCATTGCTGACCCCATGCACCAGGGTGGAGGCTTCCGGGATCGGCCGTTCCGGGTCCACCAGCGTGTCAAAGGCCTCGCCTTCAACCAGGCGGCCATTCAGCACCCGCAGAGCGCCGATTTGCACGATCTCGTCCTTATGCGGCAAAAGCCCGGTTGTCTCGGTGTCAAACACCGTAAAACACAGCTCACTGAGCGGCCGGTCGCCAATCTCCTGCAGCGGCTGATCCAACAGATCAAAATCATAGACCAGAGGGCGTTCAGTCTCTGGCGTCATAGCGGTAGTGGCTGCGTCAAAGATCAGGATATAGCCTTCCCCCTGGCCCAAGGGTTTGAGCCGCAGGGTATAGGTTTGGTTCATGTCCCGCCCGGGAACCTCTGCCTGAACCTCCTTGCCGATCTTGATCATCTGGCCATGAGCGGCTTCTAGCGCTGTTCTATGGAGGTAATCTGTGATCCGGGCATTGAGCCGCGGATGGGCGATCTGCGCCAGAACCGCCGCCGCCTGCGCATCATAAAGCACAATGCGATGGTCCGGTCCCAGCATCACGGTTGCCACCGGGATCTCGCTCAACAGGGCAGTCAACCGCTGCTTTTCGCCTTCCAGGCGGGCGGTTTGTTCTGCAATGCCTTTGGCGCTGGCCAAGGTGGTTTCACCCAGTTGTCCAGCCAGGCCAGCGGCAGCCGGAGCCAGGTCGCCCAGGTACCGCGCGGTTTTTGCATCAATGCCACGCGATACCCCGCCATGGGCGCGCAGCCGCATTTCCGAGGCCAGCACCTCGATTGGTTTGGCGACATTCTCGTCAAACATCAGCCAGATCCCGGCACAAAGCCCGAGAATGGCAAAAGCACCCAACAGCCCAGCAAAAAGAAAGGGATCCAGCAGCGCCGGATCATCTGCGCGCTGATAGCTCAGCCAAAGGCTGCCAAAACTAACCGCGATGGCGCCAAAGCCCAAGAGGCAAAAGAACAGAAAAATCCGCAGGCGCAGGCTCAGATGGGTCAACATGGGTCATCCTCCGCAGGTGGTTGTCAAAACAGAGTCTTCTGGCGGCGGCGAGACCCAGTTTACCCCAGAAATCCCGCCGTCTTCCGCAAACGTGGTCTCGGCTTCAACTGCAGCCCGACGCCAGGTGGCGCAATCCGCCACGGTGCTGAGCTGGCTGATCGGGGCCCAGCGACCAAAAAAGAAAACCTCGGCCAGAAATATCTCTGGCTTGTCAGGATGGCTGCGCAGGGTGGCACGGTCTACTGCGACAAACCGCTCCGTCAAAGGGACCACATAGGTCCAGGGCCGGTAAAAACTCTGGGTTTCCACGGTTTCGGCCACCACCAGCCCCTCGGGCAAGCCTGCCAAGGTACGGCTGTACCAGCCATATTCCGAAGAGACAGTCACCCCGATCATAGCCAGCCCCGCCGCCACCGGAGCCAACCAGCGCGGCAAGCGGCCACCGGTGGCGCTGTTGACCAGCATCATCACACCCGCAACCGCGATACCGGCAAAAATCACTGCGATCAGTTCCAGAAACATCCCATTTCCTCACATTTGCCCGCCCGGTTGCCCCAGCAGGCCCATATCATCTTTCCAAAAAATATTCCCGCCGGAGGCTCCCAGCTGTCCTCCAGCTACAGCCCTATCCCAACATGCCCTTACCGTGCCCCAGCGCTGATTGCATGGTTTTTACCACAACAAAGGCATCGCGGAGATGACTTCGCTCAAAGTCGGACAAATCAGAGGGCGCCAAATAGTTGTCCGGTGCCTGGCCCTGACGAACCAGATCCGCCTGATGTTCCAGCCGGGTCTGGGCAATCAGATCATAGGCATCCAAAAGATCGCGCGCGCCACTGGGGCTGATCGCGCCGGCGCTCGCGCCGGCCTCTAGCCGGGCGCGGGTATTGACCGCCGGGATCTTCGCCTGCAGCGCATAGATCCGTCCCAGATCGGTCACCGGAACCACGCCATTGTGTTTCATGTCCAGGGTGTTGCGATGCTCGCCTGATCGGATGGTGGCAAAGCCCCGCAGCAATCCCAGGGGCGGCGTGTGTTTCAACGCGTTGGAGGTCATATGAGCCACAAAGATCGAATTGGCACAGGCAGAGGCCAGCACCTGGGCTTGCAAGCCTTCAAAGAGGGAAGCATCACCTCCTATGGGGCGCAGGTCAAACATCACCGAGGCCAGCATCTGCGCCTCGGGACCGGGTTTGGTGATCCAGCCGCCAAAATAGTCGCGCCAGACCGGCAGAGGCTGCCGCCAGCGGGCATTGGTCGCCATCATATCGCCGGGGCAATAGACATAGCCGCAGGTGTTCAGCCCGTCACAGACAAACCTGGCCAGGGCGGCAAAATAAGCGTCTTGTTCCGGCAGGGCCTCTTCTGACAGAATCAGGCAATTGTCCTGATCGGAAACGCCGGTCTGTTCCTGGCGGCCCTGACTGCCACAGGCGAGCCAGAGATAGGGCACCGGTGCCGGCCCCAGGGTTTCCTCCGCCAGTTTCAGCAAGCGGCGCGTGACGGTATCCGCGATATCGGTGATCAGCCGGGTGACCACCTCGTGGCGGTTGCCACCCGCCACCAGCTGCACCAGCAGGCGAGGAGTTTCGGCCGCAACCTTGGCCATTTCCGCAGCACTCTTGGCGCGGGCAATGCTGGAAACCAGCTCGGCCGAAGAGACCGCCTGAAACCGGGTGAGATCGGTCTGGGTAATGATGCCCTTGAGCTGGCCATTCTGCACCACCGGGATATGGCCGATATGATGTTCCATCATCGCGTGCAGCACGTCAGACCCAATCGCCGACGGGGGCAGGGTGCGGGGCGATTTGGTCATGATCTGCGACACCGGGGTGGAAAAAGGCAGCCCCTCGGCCAGCAGTTTTTCCGTCAGATCACGGGTGGTCAGGATGCCAAGCAAGCTGTCGCCATCGCTGATGCAGATACAGGAGATACGATGCTCGCGCATCAGCTGCGCCGCGCCCTGACAGGTAAGCCCCGGGGAGCAGGTTACAGGGGGTGCCGCCATAAAGCTTTCGGCGCGGGTGGTGGTGAGCCCGTTCTGGACCGGAGCCTCGGGGCGTCGACGGTCAAAGAAGCGGGAGACGGAGGGTTCGGATTGCATCAGGGTGTCAAAATCGGAGCGCGGCAGCAGCAGCAACACGGTCTCGGTTGTGGCCTTGGCCGAGGTGACAGCCCGGCCACCGCGGGTCAGCCCCCGTTCGCCAAAGGAATTGCGCGGCCCCAGAATGGAGATCGCCATTCCGTTGTCATCAACAACTTCAACCTCGCCGTGATGCACCAGATAGAGGCCGGCCAGATCTTCGCCCAGCTCATAAACGGCAGCACCGGGGGGAATCGACAGCAGCTGAAATTTTGGAGCCAGATCGCGCAACACGCTTTGCTCCAGACTGTCATAGGGATGAACAGAGGAGAGGAAACGGATCAGGTCGGTTTCGGAAATTGGCATCAAAGCACCTGTTTCAAGAGGCAAATCGGGAGAATGAGGCTGCCCGCCCAGGCAAGAACCCGGGCGGGCAGGAGGATAAAAAAGGACGGACCTTAAGGGGGTTAGCCCTGAGGGAGAGGCCCGTCCAGTGGGGGATTAGTGATCCTGAGCCGCGCCAGCGCCACGTGGAATACGCACGCTTTCGACCAGATCCTTGATCTCCTGTGGGGTCTCCTTGGTCATGCCGGCCACAATATAGGCGACAGCAAAGTTGACCGCCGCACCAATGGCACCAAAGGAGGTCGATTTGATGGTGCCCAGCAGTGGATCCGCATCGGTAAAGGAGTTGGTGCCCGGAATGAACAGCCAGCCTTTGTGCAGGAAGATGTAGATCAGGGTGACACCCAGACCCGCCAGCATCCCTGCCACGGCACCGGTGTTATTGATCTTCTTGGAGAAGATCCCCATCATCAGCGCCGGGAAGATTGAGGCTGCCGCCAGACCAAAGGCCAGCGCCACAGTCTGCGCCGCAAAGCCGGGAGGGTTGAGGCCAAGATAGGTCGCAACCGCAATGGCCACAGCCATGGCAATCCGCGCCGACAAAAGCTCACCTTTTTCTGAAATCTGCGGGTTGATCGACCCCTTGATCAGGTCATGCGATACCGCCGAAGAGATCGCCAGCAACAGACCAGCCGCCGTGGACAGCGCCGCTGCCAGACCACCAGCTGCCACCAGGCCAATCACCCAACCGGGCAGGTTGGCGATTTCTGGGTTGGCCAGAACCAGGATGTCGCGGTTGAACTTGGTCAGCTCATTGCCTTCCCAGCCCTTTTCAGCCGCTTTGGCCTGCATATCCTCGTTCTTGTCGTTGTAATACTGAATATGGCCGTCGCCATTCTTGTCTTCCCAGGCCAGAAGTCCGGTTTTTTCCCAGGTGGCCATCCAGTCATAGCGGGCATCGTTTTCGATCTGCTCAACAGAAACTGCTTCGCCGTTGGTTCCATTTGGCCACATCATATCGGTGATGTTCAGACGCGCCATGGCACCAACCGCAGGGGCGGTGAGATACAGAAGTGCAATGAACACCAGCGCCCAACCCGCCGACCAACGTGCATCAGCAACGCGTGGAACGGTGAAGAAACGCATGATGACGTGGGGCAGACCGGCAGTACCGATCATCAGCGACAAGGTGAAGAGCACCATGTTGAGGGTATCGGCGTGATGGGCAGTGTATTCCTTGAAGCCAAGCTCGGCGACAATGGCGTCCAGTTTTTGCAGCAGTGGCTCACCCGAGGCGACGTGATCGCCAAACAGACCCAAGGCAGGGATCGGATTGCCAGTGAGCTGCAACGAGATGAAGATGGCCGGAATGGTATAGGCCATGATCAGAACAACATACTGGGCAACCTGCGTATAAGTCACACCCTTCATGCCGCCAAACACAGCATAGGCAAAAACCACACAGGCACCGATCAGCAGACCGGCGGTGTTGGAGACTTCGAGGAAGCGGCCAAAGGCCACGCCCACGCCGGTCATCTGACCGATCACATAGGTGGTGGAAGCCACGATCAGACAGATCACCGCCACGATACGCGCGGTGGGGCTGTAGAAACGATCACCGATGAATTCGGATACGGTGTATTTTCCAAACTTGCGCAGGTAAGGCGCCAACAGAAGGGCAAGCAGCACGTAGCCGCCGGTCCAGCCCATCAGGAAGGACGAGTTGTCATAGCCGGTAAAGGCAATGAGACCCGCCATCGAGATGAAGGAGGCCGCCGACATCCAGTCTGCCGCCGTGGCCATACCGTTGGTGACGGGGTGAATACCGCGGCCGGCGGCGTAGAATTCCGATGTGGAACCGGCGCGGGCCCAGATCGCGATGCCGATATAGAGCGCAAAAGACGCGCCCACAAACAGCAGGTTGATGGTAAACTGATCCATTGTCTACTCCTCCTCGACGCCGAATTCGCGGTCCAGCTTGTTCATCCGGAAGGCGTAGAAAAAGATCAGCCCCAGAAAGACCAGGATCGATCCCTGCTGGGCAAACCAAAAGCCCAGATCGGTGCCGCCAACCGCGATACCCGAAAGCATCGGACGCAGCAGAATGCCAAAGCCAAAGGACACGACAGCCCAGATCACCAGGCTGACAAGAATGATCCGCACATTGGCCTGCCAATAGCCCTTATCGGCCTCGGCTGACTGTGCAGCGTTTGTTTTTTGATCCGCCATCGCGGCTTCTCCTTCTTCCTCCAGGACCTGATTGGGGGGTCAATCAGGCAGATGCTCGGCTTTGTTCGGGGGCTGCGCAGTTGCAGTGACCCGGACATAGCTCCGCCTGGTTCCTGACCAGAGGTCAAAAACGAAAGCGGGGTGTTTCCGTGTATTTGCTGGGGCCCGGCTGAGCAGGCGGGGCCCCTGGAAATTCCTGAGCCCTAGGCGGTGATCTCGGAGACGATAGCGGCAAGCCCGCCTGAAATCGCCTTGATCTCTCCCATGGCATCAATCTTTTTCAGCGCGCCTTTGCTGCTGTAGTAAGCAATCAATGGGGCGGTCTGTTCGTGATAGGCGGCCAGACGGCTGGCCACGGTTTCGGCATTGTCATCGGCGCGGCGGGTCATGTTTGTGCTGCCGCATTTGTCACAGGTGCCAGCCAGGGCGGGCTGTTTGAAGCTGTCGTGGTAACCTTCACCGCAGCCGCCGCAGGTGTAGCGACCGGCCACGCGGGTGACCATTTCGCTGTCATCCACTTCCAGGCTGATGGCGGCGTCGATCTTTTGACCGGTCTCCGCCAGCAAAACATCCAGCGCTTCGGCCTGCACTGTGGTGCGGGGGAAACCATCCAGGATGACCCCCTTGGCACAGTCGGGCTCTGCCAGACGGTCGCGCAGGATATTGATGACGATCTCATCCGAGACCAGACCACCAGCTTCCATCACGGCCTTGGCGGCCTTGCCGGCCGCGGTGCCCGCAGCAACGGCGGCGCGCAGCAGATCCCCGGTCGAGAGCTGGACCAGGCCAAACTTCTCTTCCAGAACACGGGCCTGGGTGCCCTTCCCGGCGCCGGGTGGGCCGAGAAGGATCAAAACTGCGGGGCGGGTCATTACATCACTTGTCATGCGCGCTTACCCCTTGTCTGCCCGGTTGGCGATCAGATCATCCACAACGGAAGGATCCGCCAGGGTTGACGTATCGCCCAGGGAGCCAAAGTCGTTTTCGGCAATCTTGCGCAGAATGCGGCGCATGATCTTGCCCGAGCGGGTCTTGGGCAGGCCGGGGGACCATTGGATCACATCCGGGGTGGCAATGGGGCCGATCTCGGTCCGTACCCAGGTGCGCAGCTCTTTCAGCAGCTCATCCGACGGCTCGCGGTCATTCATCAGGGTGACATAGCAATAGATGCCTTGGCCCTTGATGTCATGCGGGTAGCCTACCACGGCGGCCTCGGCGACGGCAGCATGCGCGACTAGGGCGCTTTCGACCTCGGCGGTGCCCATCCGGTGGCCGGAGACATTGATCACGTCATCGACGCGGCCAGTGATCCAATAGTCACCGTCTTCATCGCGGCGGCAGCCGTCGCCAGTGAAGTAGTAGCCTTTGTAATCGGAGAAATAGGTCTGCTGGAAGCGCTCGTGGTCACCCCAGACGGTGCGCATCTGGCCGGGCCAGCTGTCCTTGATGCAAAGCACGCCCTCAACCCCGTTGCCGGTGATCTCTTCGCCGGATTGTGGATCCAGAACAACGGGTTCAATGCCAAAGAAGGGCTTCATCGCCGAGCCGGGTTTGGTGGCATGGGCGCCGGGCAGGGGGGTCATCAGATGGCCGCCGGTCTCGGTCTGCCACCAGGTGTCAACGATGGGGCAACGGCCGCCCCCGACAACATCGCTGTACCAGTTCCAGGCTTCAGGGTTGATCGGCTCCCCCACGGTGCCCAGCAGGCGCAGCGAGGACAGATCGCATTTCTCGACCCATTCATTGCCCTGACCCATGAGGGCGCGCAGCGCGGTGGGGGCGGTATAGAACTGATTTACCTTGTGCTTTTCACAAACCTGCCAGAACCGGCTGGCATCGGGGTAGGTCGGCACGCCTTCAAACATCAGCGTGGTGGCGCCATTGGCCAGCGGGCCATAGACAATATAGCTGTGGCCAGTGACCCAGCCTACATCCGCCGTACACCAGTAGATATCGCCATCGTGGTAGTCAAAGGTGATCTCGTGGGTCATCGCCGCATAGGCGAGATAGCCGCCGGAAGTATGCACAACGCCCTTTGGCTGACCGGTAGAGCCAGATGTATAAAGCACAAAGAGCGGATCTTCGGCGTTCATCTCGGCGGGTTTGCAGTAGTCATTCGCCTCCAGCGCCATCTCGTTGTAGTCGTAGTCGCGCCCGTCAATCCAGGTGGTCTGGCCACCGGTGCGCTTGACCACCAGACATTTCACTGTGTCCTTGCAGTGCAGCAGGGCGGCATCGGCGTTGGATTTCAGCGGTGTCTTGCGGCCGCCGCGCGGGGCCTCGTCGGCGGTGATCACCACCTTGGCATCCGATCCATTAACCCGCGCCGACAGGGCATCGGGGCTGAAACCGGCAAACACGATGGAGTGAATGGCACCGATACGGGCACAGGCCAGCATCGCATAGGCGGCTTCGGGGATCATCGGCAGATAGATCACAACCCGGTCGCCTTTGCGCACCCCCATGGTTTCCAGGATATTGGCCATACGGCAGGTGCGGCGATGCAGTTCTTTGTAGGTGATGTTCTGCGCGGCCTCGTTTGGATCATCTGGTTCGAAGATGATCGCGGTCTGATCGCCACGAGTCTCTAGGTGGCGGTCAATGCAATTGGCCGAGACATTCAAGGTGCCGTCAGAGAACCAGTTGATCGAGACTTCGCCAAAGTTGTAGTTCACATCCTTCACCGTGGTAAAGGGCTTGATCCAGTCGATGCGCTTGCCGTGCTCTCCCCAGAAGGTCTCCGGATCTTTTAGCGAGGCGGCATACATCTCCTCATATTTGGCGTTGTCGACGTGGGCACGGGCAACGGTTTCCGCGGATGGCGCGTGGGCCTGACCTTCGGGCTGCTGTGTCATGCTATTCTCCTCCCTATAATACGTCGGTTCGACGCCACAGCTGCGAGGCGTGACTGTCAAACCGTTTCCTTCCCTACCGCTGATCATAGGGTGAGTGGAAAATAAGTGAATAAGATACGGTAAAATAACGATTTGCCTGTAAATGAATTTCCCTGGATCTGTCAAATTTGAAAATTTGTTACCAATCTGTAAACAAAAACCTTTGAAAGTATGTGGATTAGGAGTCAACGAACCCAAGGGGTCAATTTTGTAAACTGGTCTCAAATCCGAGTGCCAAATGGGAAAAAGCCTTCTGAGGTCTAGTTTTCACCTGCGGCATTTTGTGCCTGCCAGGTGTGTTTGCGGTAAAATGAAGGCCGTTTCGCGCAACTATCTTGCGCCCAGAAAAGTGGCAGTGAACGGATTTTAGGCACCGGGCCCTTGGCGCTCTGCGGAACTTTGATCCAAAGGGGAAAACTGGCCATTTCCTTTCTGCTCTGGGCTTGGCAGCTGGATGTGTTGCCGTTAGCCTACGCCCAAGCGCCTGCCGGTCTGTCGCCCTCTGGGCCAGGTGGAGGAGGACAGGCGCAACAAGGGAGAAGAATGTATGAAGACGATTTTGACTGCCGCTGTGACGGCTGCCGCTGGTTTTGCGCTTGTAGGTGAGGCCGCTGCGACGGAATGGAATGTTTCGGTCTGGGGCAAGCGCCGCGCCTTTACCGAGCACGTGGAGAAACTGGCTGAACTGGTCAGCGCCAAGACCAATGGCGAATTCACCCTGAACATCAGCTATGGTGGTCTGTCCAAAAACAAAGAGAACCTCGATGGGATCTCCATCGGTGCCTTTGAAATGGCTCAGTTCTGTGCCGGCTATCACCGCGACAAAAACCCTTCTATCACCGTGCTGGAACTGCCCTTCCTTGGCGTGAACACGCTGGAAGAAGAAGTGGCCGTCAGCCATGCGGTCTATGGCCACGAAGCGGCACAAAAGGATCTGGCGCGCTGGAATGCCAAGCTGCTGATGACCTCGCCCATGCCGCAGTACAACATTGTTGGCACCGGTGAGCCCCGCGATGCGGTTGCCGAGTTCAAAGACATGCGGGTCCGTGCCACTGGTGGGATTGGCAAGGCCTTTTCGGCTGTGGGCGCTGTGCCAACATCCGTGACCGCGACCGAGGCCTATAACGCCATGGAAAGCGGCGTTGTGGACACGGTTGCCTTTGCGCAGCACGCGCATCTGGCCTTTGGCACCATCAACCGCGCTGAGTGGTGGACCGCCAACCTGAACCCCGGCACTGTGAACTGCCCGGTTGTGGTCAACACAGACGCCTATGACGCGCTGAGCGATTCCGAGCGCGCGGCGCTGGACAGCTCGGTGGATGAGGCCATTGATCACTACCTGGCCAACTACGGCGCGCTGCTCGACAAATGGGACAGCGTGTTGGAAGAAAAAGGCGTGACCAAGGTCATGCTGCCCGAGGCCGAACTGGCGGCCTTCCGCGCCACGGCCGCAGACCCGATCCGCGAGCAGTGGATCAAGGACATGGAGGCGCAGGGCATTCCTGGCCAGGAGCTTTATGACCTGGTGATGAAGACCCTCAACGACACCCGCGCAGGCAACTAAGCCGCGCGCCTGACGGATCGGGGCCGAGAGTTCACTCTCGGCCCCGTTTCTTATTCCCGGAACTCTGTAACGAAAGGTGGGCCCCATGGCGGGAAACGCCGCGGTGCTGGAAGATGGCAGCCTGATCAGCCGTCTTGACCGCAAATTGCTTAAGCTGGAGCAGGTCCTTGCCCTGCTCAGTGGTCTGGCAGTCTTCTCTCTCATGCTGCTGGCGGTTGTCTCGGTCGGTGGTCGCAACACGATGAATGCGCCCTTGCCTGGCTATGTCGATTGGATCGAGCAGGCGATGCCGCTGATTGCCTTTATGGGGATCGCCTATGTGCAGCGCGATGGCAGCCATATTCGCATGGATATCGTCCTCGGCTCGCTACGGGGTCGCGCTCTGTGGCTGTTCGAGCTGATCTCGGTGTTGCTCATCCTTGTGCTGATGCTGGCACTGGTCTGGGGCAGCTGGTCGCATTTTACCCGATCCTTTGATTTTGCGGCCCCGCTGTGGAGCCGCGACAGTTCCATCGACATTGGGTTGCCGATCTGGCCCGCCAAATTGCTGGCTCCGGTGGCTTTTTCGGTGCTCTGCCTGCGTTTGATGCTGCAGGCCTGGGGCTATGGCCGGGCAATGGTACTGGGGCTACAGGCGCCGGTTGCGGTGCCCTTGATCCAGGATGCGGCGGAACAGGCCGCAGCCGAAGCAGAACAATTGAGCGGTCACGATGATGACGCCATAAACGGGCAGGGGTAACGGGCATGGAACCAATTGATATTGGCCTTTGGGTCACTGGCTTTATGCTGGTTTTGGTTGTTGTCGGTATGCGGGTAGCCTTTGCCGCTGGCCTTGCCGGTCTGGTCGGGCTTATCTGGATCTTCTGGGCCAAATTCGGCTACAGCCCTGATAAATTTGGCAAGGCCGTCACCGTCTCGGTCAAAATCGCCGGGCAGGTACCGCATTCCAAGGTCTCCTCTCAAGCGCTGAGCCTGATCCCTACCTTCATTCTGATCGGCTACCTTGCCTATTACGCGGGCCTCACCCGCGCCCTGTTTGAAGCCGCCAAGCGCTGGATCGCCTGGGTGCCGGGCGGGCTTGCGGTTTCGACCGTTTTTGCCACGGCAGGCTTTGCAGCTGTCTCCGGTGCTTCGGTGGCGACCTCGGCCGTTTTTGCCCGGATCGCCATTCCCGAGATGCTGGAGATTGGCTACAATAAACGCTTTGCCGCCGGTGTGGTTGCAGCGGCGGGTACGCTCGCCTCGCTGATCCCGCCATCGGCCATTCTGGTGATCTATGCGATCATTGTGGAACAGGATGTGGGCAAGCTGTTGTTGGCGGGCTTCATTCCCGGCGCCTTTAGCGCCGTGGTCTATGTGCTTTTGATCATCGGTATTGCCGTGGTGTTCAAAAACGTCGGCCCACCGGTGCGCGGCTTCACCTGGCGCCAGCGCTTTGAATCGCTGCCCGGCGCCCTGCCGATCATCTTTGTCGTCGTGATCATCATCTGCTTTGTCTACAACCCCTTTGGTGGCGATGCCTGGGGCACCCCGACCGAGGGCGGTGCGCTGGGGGCCTTTGTGGTCTTTTGCATGGCACTGTGGCGCGGCATGCGCTGGGGCGAGTTCAAATCCGCACTTTTGGAGACAGCCAAGCTCACGGTGATGATTTTCACCATCATCTGGGGCGTGCTGATCTATGTGCGGTTCCTGGGCTTTGCCGATCTGCCGGGGGCCTTCTCCGATTGGATCACCAGTCTCGAGATGTCGCCCATGGTGATCCTGGTCTGTATCCTGCTGGCCTATGCTGTTTTGGGGATGTTCATGGATGCCATTGGCATGCTGTTGTTGACCCTGCCAGTGGTCTATCCGGCCGTCATGGCGCTGAATGGCGGTGAAGCGGTTGCTGCGGCGGACAGTGCCTTTGGCATGTCGGGGCCAATGTGTGCGATCTGGTTTGGTATCCTGGTGGTCAAGATGGCCGAGTTCTGCCTGATCACCCCGCCGATTGGCCTCAACTGCTTTGTTGTGGCGGGCGTGCGCGATGATCTGAGTGTGCAGGATGTGTTCCGTGGCGTGATGCCTTTCTTCATTGCCGATGGGGTCACAATTGCCCTGCTGGTGGCCTTCCCGGCCATTGTTCTCTACTTGCCAAGCCTGGCGCTTTAGTCAGGAACAGCCTTGGCTTGCAGTGACAACACAAGAGAGGCGGAGGGGATATCCCCCTCCGCCTCTCTCTTTTGAAGGATCTCGTTTTGCAATGCGGGGCCAAGGCCCGAACAGGACCTACTTTCCGTTCGGGCGTTACCTGGACCGCGCCTTTAGGTCCTCCTTGAAGCGGGCCCCATCAAAGACCCGCAGTGGATTGCCACGTTCCAAGGCGCGGTGCAGCCCATTCTGCTGGCTCCTTTGCGCCTCCTGATCCGCCAAGGTCTGCGCATCCGACAGGCTTTGAAGCCGGGCCAGGGCCAGGGCCTTGTTGCGATGCTGGGATCTCGCCTCGCGGACAACCACCGTGAGGCCAGTTGGGCTGTGCGTGGCCCGCACGGCGCTGTCGGTGGTGTTCTGGTGTTGCCCGCCGGGGCCACCAGCCCGTAGGGTCGAGAAGGCGACTTCGTCCTGTCGAATAGGACCAGCAGTTGAGCGGATCTGTGCTAAGGCAAAGACCCCAACGAACCAGTTGCAGCGTTTGTGATGTCGACGCAGCTGGCTTTGCATTCGCCACTGGATCGTGCCGATCCAGGACTTGGCAAAAACCATATGCGCCGCACCATGAACCAGAACTACCGAAGATTTTGGGCCCTGTTGCCCTTCACTGCGGTGTATGGACAGATCAAGACCGCAGTGATCGGCCTCCTGCTGCATGCAGTGAAGGATATGTCCCACAGCTTGGTTGCACTCCGCAGGACCTTCGCCTGCGGTAACCAGCAAGGCGACATGTGTTTCGCTTGTCATCGCAGGGCCTCCTTGCGGGTCTTCTTGAAGGTCAACAAGGGGTTCAACGTTGCAATGCGCTCTGCCACACTCTTGGCCTCGAGATCTGACACCACGTTTTTTGCCGATTTATAGGCCTGTGGTGCCTCCTCGATGAGCAGATCCCGGTCTTCGCAGATTACGTGGCCGCCAAAGGGCGTTCGTTGCATGGCTGTCAGGTCAGACCGTTTGCCGCTGACACGCCCATGCATGGAAGAGCGATCATATCGGCGTCCTGCGCCATGGGCGAGGGAGGTCAAGGCCGCATCGGGGGTGCAAGGCCGCACGAGATAGCTCGAGGTCGCTCTGGACCCCGCGACGGGCACCAGATCTGCTGCTACAGCGGCGCCTTTGCGATGCAGCCAACCATTGGGTGTTGCGGTCAAAACGTTGTGCGGCACATCTGTAATCAGCCGAAGATCAGCCCTCAGGGCTTCTGCCGCCCGTTCTGCGATGATCTGCCGGTTGAGGCTGGCCCAGCGAACGGCCTTGTCGTGATCCGACAGGTAGTTCTTGGCTTCAAGGCTGTCTGGCCTCAGGCCGCAAAAGGCCGCAGATGGTAAGGCTCTCAAGCTGGCCTCCCCCAGTCCCCGCGATCCGGAATGGATCAGCAGATAGGTCAGCTGAGGATCCAGATCGCAAGGCACCAGTGGGTCAACCAGGCTTTGAACCTCGCAAAAATGGTTGCCGCCGCCGATTGTGCCCAAGGCGCTTGCAAAGAGATCCGTGGGAAGCCCTGCGTCGTCCAGTTGCTCGCTTCGTGGTGAATTGGTCGGTTCGCCCAGAACTCTCATTCGGCGGACGGCCTTTTCCAGTTTGAGCTTTCTCAGGGGTAGGTCGAGTTGAAACAAGGACATACCGCAGCCAATATCGTTGCCGATTAACTGCGGAAAAACACGATCTGCCAGTACTGCACAGCCCACAGGGCCATATTTTCCCGGATGCAAGTCGGGAAAAGCCGCGATCTGAGTGACACCAGCCCAGGTGGCAAGGTCTTTGAGTTGATCCTCCGCACGGCCATCGATCCAAGCGTCGGGAGAATAGAATTTTGTGATGGCAGCGCCTGCCTGCGATGCAGACAAACGGCCATCCATATCAGGATTGCCCATGTAAAAATGGTCCCATGTTCGTAAATTTTGGATAGGCCAATTGGCCAAAGAGATCACAGTAAGTCGGTTTGCGAACTTAGGCTGTGATGCGCCCTGAAGGGGATGTTGTGATGCTGATCATATGGTACCCTCCTGTTTGACGTTACGACTGGGACATCTGCGTCCGGTATCGCGCTTTTTAAGCGCAGGCCGCCTTTCCCGTAAAGCGAGATATTTTGAGGCTGGCTCGACTGTGTCCGTTTAGCATCGTCGCCTACCCCCAAGTTTAGCAACTCCCCTAATGCCTCGGGCGCTACCTCTGAGTCTTAAAGTGGGGAAGCTCGGATTGGCAATCTGCTACAAGGAAAGGTCTCTGTTGGAGAAGAGCAGTAGGCCAGGCGATGAAGCAATCCTGCTGACCACTAAGGAGCGGGTTTAAACCTCTGCAGTTCTCCTGAAGTCAAAAAAGCCACCAAGCTGATGAGCTTGGTGGCTTTTTATGGCTCCGGCGGTAGGGATCGAACCTACGACCAATTGATTAACAGTCAACTGCTCTACCGCTGAGCTACGCCGGAACGGTCCGAGCGATATAGCGAGCACAATTGGAGAGGTCCAGAGGGAAACGCGCATAGAATCTAAAAAATATCTCATCACTTCAGGGTCTGGAATTGGGCGGTCTCACAAAGCCGTCCCAATGGCGCGACTTTGCCTCGGCCTGCCAGATCCACCAGATGGGCAAAGACATTGTGCTCAGCCGCTGGCAAAAGCGCCTCAGGGGTTTCTGTATAGATCGTCCGGGCCAGTTCTGCGGGGCTGGCTGGGGCTTGGTTGAGATTGGACAGGATGTCAGTTTCGCGGCTGTTGCGATGGGTGATCAGCCAATCCAGTCGCTGTTGTGGCTCGCCGAAACCTGCGGTGGGCGCTGTTGAAGGACACAGGTTTGTGCGAAATTTCCCTGTTGGTGATGATTTTGTGTGCTGGGTGAAGGAAATGTACGGATCCAGATTTCCAGCCTCGCGGTGACCAAATGTGCAAAGATCCTTACTCAGTGAAGGAATAGTACGTAGGGTGATTATTTTGTACGGTTTTGGTGATAGCATTGTGCGAAATGCGGATTGAAGTGAGGTGGTTGTACGGTGATAATCCACTTTCATGGTCGAAGATTACCAGAACCAGGTAACCCGGCCGGCTATGCTTGGGTCGTCGACACCTACAAGCTTCAAATCCCCATGCCTCCGCTTCTGATGGCCATTGCTGACCGGCACAGCCCGGTTTCCACTGAAGACTGGATCATGCTGCGATCACGCCAACAGCCCGATGACAACCTGATCAATCATCTTCAACTAGCGTTCCGGTAGGAAGGCATCAATCCAAGTGTCCTGGACCGCCTTTTTCAGGTTGTCCCTGCAAAAGAGATCACCGAGATGGTCCAGCACCATGTAACCGGCACGTTTTCCCGGCGCCTGTGGTTCATCTATGAATGGATGACAGGTTCACAGCTGGATCCACCTGATCTTGGCAAGGTCAAGTATGTCAGTATTCATGATGAGGAACTGCATTATACCGGCTTCATTGCAGAGAATTCTCCGCGTCACAAAATCAATGCAACCTGCCCGGTACACCTGATTTCTGTCCGATCGTCCGGAGGATACCTGAACTGTTTCAGCTGCTTGAAGTTAGAAAACTGATGGATGAAGCTAAAGCTGCGGCTGGCAGGGTTCCTGAAGACCTGATGCGCCGGGCTGCGGCATTCATGCTCCTGGATGACAGCAAGGCATCATTTGCCATTGAGAACGAAAAACCAACCCCCGCCCAGGGGGGCCGATGGGGACAGGCTATCGGAGAAGCCGGGCAGCATGATCTATTTGTCGACGAACTTAACCGCCTCCAGCAGATCGTGATCGGAGACGCCAGGTTTGTACGGCTTGGCATCAGGAAGGCAGCGGGGGCCGTGATCGCAACAAGATGGAGCCAATCCCATCGCACATCAGCGCACGATGGGAAGACCTCGACAGCCTGATGAAAGGTCTGATCGATTGCGATGAGATATCCTTTGAGCGGCATCAGCATCCAATCCTGACGGCGGCGGTGCTGGCATTTGGTTTCGTCTTCATTCCCCCCTATGTCGACGGAAATGGCAGACTGCACAGGTACCTGTTCCATCACGTGTTGGCCCGCGCCGGCTTCAATCCTCCTGGGGTCGTGTTCCCTATCAGTGCGGTGATCCTAAAGAATATAGAGGCGTTCAACCGGGTTCTGTGAGCCTATTCTGGTCCGCTTTTCCCATTCATTGATTGGATTGCTGATCCGAAAGGAAACGTAGAAATTATCGGGGAGACGGCGCATCACTACCGGTACTTCGATGCAATGGAACAGGCCACCTTCTTGGCGCGTTGTGTCCAAACGACGATTGATGAAGACCTGCCACGGGACGTTGGTTTCTTCGAAGGATATGACCGGTTCGCCACAGGGCTTGCTCGCATTGTCGACATGCCCAAC
>NZ_JBDWPJ010000205.1:0-9113 GCF_039971195.1 Pseudophaeobacter sp. | reverse complement strand
GGATCATCAGTGCGCGTGCGGTCATTGGCCTTCTCCCTTTGCAGTGCTGCTGTTGGCTAAATCGCCGATTGGTCGCGCAAGGAAAAGCGCTATTTGAACAGGCTAGGGTCTTGCGCTGGGGGAGCACGGAAAAAACCGCCGCAAAGCGGCTTTTGCGCGACAGGGTTGGGCGCGAAAGATCGTGCCCCAAAAGAAAAACGCGCCCCCCAGGACGCGCTTTTCTATAGGTTTGATCGTCTTGACCGGCCCGGCAGGGCCAGTGTCAGCTTCAGGCGGCTTCGGCCTGGGCTGCATTGCGGCGTTCGCTTTCTTCGCGCGACAGCGCGACAGAGGTCCGTACCCCACGGCCAACAAAATCCATCAAACCACCGACAACCCGCTCATTGGGGTCAATGCCGGCGCAGCTCAGGACTTCGCGTCCATCGCGCGAACGCGCCCAGCGGGCAATCTGCTCGGGACCGTTGCCGTATTTTTTGTCGTCTGCAATGGCGTCATCCAGGGCAGCCAAAACAACAGCGGCAAAGAGCTTGCGTGCCCGGTTGCCCTGTTCATTGTTGTAGGCGGTGCCGTCAACGAAATCTCGCATCTGGTTTCCTTTATTGTTCTTGCTATTGCAATTCTCGGCGTGGCGTTCCTTATGACGGAACTGTGACGATTCGGATAGCCTGTATATGCATAGCTTTCATGCAAATTTTGCATAGCTTAAGTGCATCTGCTACGAGATATCGTTGTCTTGCCAGCCGTGACCACGACAGATATAGGGACGCTTAATATATCATCAACCTTCCCAGATGGATTTTTCAGATGCCCAAGATCAATGGTAACGAGATCCGCCCCGGTAATGTTCTGGAGCACAACGACGGTCTTTGGGCCGCAGTCAAGGTCGATCACGTAAAGCCCGGAAAAGGCGGCGCCTTTGCCCAGGTGGAGCTGCGCAACCTGCGCAATGGTTCCAAACTGAACGAACGCTTCCGCAGCGCCGATAAGGTCGAGCGCGTGCGTCTGGAGCAGAAGGACCAGCAGTTCCTCTATGAGAGCGACGGCATGCTGGTCTTTATGGATACCGAAACCTATGAGCAGATCGAACTGCCGGCCGAGCTGCTGGGCGATCGACGACCTTTCTTGCAGGACGGTATGACCATCGTGGTGGAATTCTACGACGAAGAAGCCCTGAACGCGACTGTTCCACAAAAGGTGATCTGCAAGATCGTCGAGACCGAGCCGGTGGTGAAGGGGCAGACGGCTGCCAACTCCTTCAAACCTGCGATCCTCGACAATGGCGTCAAGGTCATGGTGCCACCCTTTGTTGGTCAGGACGAGATGATCGTGGTCAATACTGATACCATGGACTACTCCGAACGCGCCTAAATGCGTGCGGTTCAGATCGGATTGAAAACCCCGCGGCCAGAAATGGCTGCGGGGTTTTTGTTGTTGGAGGCAAGGCGGTCAGGTTAGAGGGGCGAACCCGCCAGCAGGATTTTGCAGCCGTTGTCGTGGCAGAGCTGCCTGAGCTGCGGGCAAAGCTCTGCCCCGGTGACGACCACGTCATAGTCCCAGATATTGAGGGCGCGGCAGGGCAGGTCGAGGCCGAATTTCTCGCTATCTACCACCAGGATTGTTTGCCGGGCGCAGTTTGTGATGGCCTGGCGGGCAGCAATTTCTTCTGAATTGTAATCCAATACTTCGCCGCTAGGGGAGATGCCGCCGCAGCTAAAGATGGCCTGCTCCATGCGGTAGTGGGCAAAAAACTCGATGCTGGCAGAGCTGATCACATCCAGATCTCTGAGCCGAACCGATCCGCCGGCCATATCGACCTGGGCGCCGGGGGCGTTCTGCAGGGCCATGACCGCATGGATCGAATTGCTGGCAACAAAGAGATCCTGTCGGGTAGCCAGCAGGCGGGCGCATTGCGCCACAGTTGTCCCGGTTCCCAGGGCCACCCGCGCACCATTTTTCACTAGCGGCTGTACCGCCTGCGCGATGCAGTGCTTCTCCCCATGCGAGAGGCTGAGACGCGGTAGGTAGCCAATGTTCTCAGCCTGTTGGCGCAGTTGTGCCATGCCGTTGCGCCGCTGAACTAATGCGGCCTCATCCAGATCCCGCAGGTCGGCACGAATGGTCTGCACCGAGACATCCAGTCGGGTACAGAGCTCCTGCGCTGAGAGGGCACCGTTTTCGGCCAGTAGGGCGATAATCTGATCGCGCCGAAGATCCAGGTCACTACGCTTCATTTTGTTTTCTTTCGAAACTCTTGGCTTCTCTCCCATACAGACATCCGCCCACAGGGCAAACAGTAATAAAACATATATATTTATGTCACGGTACTTTTGCATTCGGGCGCAATAAGGCCGTCATCAAATGTCTTTCGTTCGAAAGGCAAATCTCTGGAGATTTGTGATGAAAACCCTTCTGACTGCCGCGGCTCTTGCCTGTGTATCCACCGCCAGCTTTGCCGATACGCTGACGCTATATACCTCGCAGCCCAATGCGGATGCGCAAAAAACCGTGGATGCCTTTATGGCTGCCAACCCTGGCACCGAGGTCGAATGGGTGCGTGATGGTACTACCAAGCTGATGGCGCGCCTGCGGGCTGAGATCGAAGCGGGTAATCCGCAGCCGGATGTTCTGCTGATCGCTGATACCGTGACCCTGGAGGGCATGGCACAGGAAGGCCTGCTGACGGCCTATCAGTCGCCCGAAGCCAGCGCCTATGATCCGGCTCTGTACAGCGGCGAAGGGTTCTACCACTCGACCAAACTGATCACCACCGGCATCGTTTACAATACCGGTGTAGAGACCGCGCCGGCCTCTTGGGCGGACCTGAACGACGCGGCTTTGAAAGGCCAGATCGCCATGCCATCGCCGCTCTATTCCGGCGCGGCACTGATCCATCTCGCCACCCTGACCGGCGACAAATCCCTCGGCTGGGACTATTATAGCGCGTTGGCGGCAAACGAGGCCCGCGCCAAGGGCGGCAACGGCGGCACGTTCAAAGCAGTTGCCGCAGGCGAAAAGCCCTACGGTATGGTTGTCGACTTCCTTGCCATTCGCAATATGGCCAAGGGCTCGCCGGTTGAATTCGTCTTCCCAGAAGAGGGTGTGTCTTATGTGACCGAACCGGTCGCTATCCTGTCTTCGGCCAAGAACCTTGATGCAGCTCAAAGCTTTGTTGACTTTGTGCTGAGCCAAAAGGGCCAGGATCTGGTGCTGGATATGGGCTATATCCCCGCGCGCAACGACATGGGTGTGCCAGCTGGCTTCCCGGCCCGCGCCGACATCAAACTGATGGATTTTGACCCGGCGGTGGCCCTGCAGAATGCCGAGGCCAATAAGGCGAAATTCGCCGAGATCTTTGGCGCCAACTAATGCTGGCCTCAAAACCAATTGGAGGCAGCCGGTCCGAGGACCGGCTGCTTTCCTCTGTCCTGCTGATTGCCATTGCCTTGACGTTGACACCGGTTCTGCGCCTGTTTGTTGAAGGTGTCACGGTGGATGACAGGCTGAATTTTAGCCTGTTTTCTGAGGTGTTGACCGATAGCAGTACCCGACTGGCGCTGAAACATTCGCTGATCACCGCTGGTTTTGGCACCCTGGTCTCGGTGGCGATTGGCGGGGCCTTTGCCTTTCTGGTAGCGTTGACCGATCTGCGTGCCAAAGCCGCGCTGGTGTTTTGCCTGATGATCCCAATGATGATCCCGCCGCAGATCACCGCGCTGTCCTGGACCCAGATCATGGGGCCGTCCTCGGTGCTGCTCAAAACCTTGGGGCTGGCACCGCCCTTGGGCGCGCCACAGCCGCTATATTCGCAGGGTGGCATTATCCTGCTTCTGGGTGTCCAGCACAGTGCTATCATCTTTTTGACTCTGCGCGCAGGGCTGCGTGCCATCCCGCAAGAAGTGGTCGAGGCCGCCCGGATCAGTGGCGCATCAGGGCTGCGGGTCTGGTGGCATATCATCCTGCCCCTATGCCTGCCCAGCCTGGCAGCAGGTCTGGCGATTACCTTTGTGACCGCGCTTGGCAATTTTGGCATTCCGGCCATGCTCGGCATTCCGGCAGGTTATTCCACCTTGCCTACGCTGATTTACCAGCGGCTCTCTGGCCTTGGGTCGACCGTCTTGGCCGAGGTTGCTGTGTTGGCCATGGTGATTGGCTCTGTCGCCATCGGTGGTATTTTGGTGCAGCGGTTTTTCCAGTCGCGCCAGCGAGTGCATCTGGTTGGGGCAAGCACCCGCCCCCTGGCACTGCCTCTGGGGCGGGCACGGCTGATGGTGGAGCTGAGCCTCTGGCTCATCGTTTGTGGTATTCTGGTCCTGCCGCTTGCGGGGCTGATGGCGACCTCGCTGGTACCTGCCTACGGCGTCCCCCTGTCGTTTGAGAGCCTGACGCTGGGCGCCTGGCAGGAGGTGCTGTTTCGCCAACCCGCCAGCCAACGTGCCTTTGCAAATTCCTTTGTGCTGGCCTCTGGGGCGGCTTTTGTGCTGGTGCTCCTGTGCCTGCCACTGGCCTGGCTGATGGAGCGCAATCCCTCGCGTTTGGGCCGCCTGTTTGATGCGCTGGTGGATTTGCCCTATGCGCTGCCGGGGGTGGTTTTGGCCATTGCCATGATCCTGTTGTTGATCAATCTGCCCTTCACCGATGCCACGCTCTATGGCACCATCTGGATCATCTTCCTGGCCTATCTGGCGCGGTTTCTTGTGGTGATGTTCCGGCCCATTCAGGCCAGTATTCGCCAGCTGGACCCGGCCATGAACGAGGCCGCGCAGTCTGTGGGGGCAGGGCTGTTTCAGCGCCTGCGCCTGATCATCCTGCCGCTGACGGCGCCAGCCGCCGCCGCCGGGGCCATCCTGGTTTTCCTCACCGCTTTCAACGAGCTGACGGTCTCGGCCCTGCTATGGTCTTCGGGGACAGAGACCCTCGGGGTGATGATTTTCAATCTTGATGACAGTGGTGAGACGGTGATGGCTTCGGCCTTGGCCATGACTATTGTTCTGGTGGTGATGGCGCTGATGGCCGCCCTCCAGCTGGCGGCGCACCACCTGCCCAAAGGGAGCCTTCCATGGCAGACATAACGCTCAACGCGGTCGAAAAACATTTTGACGGCACGCCAGCCTTGCAGGCGATCACGGCCCAAATTGAGGATGGCGAGTTTGTCGCGCTGTTGGGGCCGTCGGGCTGTGGCAAATCCACCCTGTTGCGCCTTCTGGCCGGGTTTGATGCGCCGACGCGGGGGCAGATCTCCATCGGCGCCCGTGAGGTTGCGAATGCCGCCACCAACTCCTCTGTGCCGCCTGAGCAGCGCAATATCGGTTTTGTGTTCCAATCATATGCGCTTTGGCCGCATATGACTGTACGCCGCAATGTTTCGTTTGCTCTGGAGGTGCGTGGGCTCTCCAAGGCCGACCAGGCCCTGCATGCCGATGCGGCGCTGGAGGCAACGGGGCTCACTTCATTTGCGGATCGCATGCCGGCGGATCTGTCGGGCGGCCAGCGCCAGCGGGTGGCTCTGGCGCGGTGTCTGGTATCGGATCCCGAGGCCGTGCTGTTGGATGAGCCACTGGCCAATCTGGACGTGGCCCTGCGTGCGACCATGCAGCAGGTGTTTCTCGATTTCCACCAGCGCACCGTGGCCACCATGGTCTATGTAACCCATGATCAGGCCGAGGCCATGGCCATGGCCGACCGGATCGCGGTGATGGCCGAGGGGCGGATCGTGCAGTTTGATACGCCAGAGGCGCTGTATAATTGTCCGAACAACCGCTTTGTTGCCGGTTTTGTCGGTGAGGGTACCGTGCTGCCAATCTGTGAGGCCCGCATCGGCGACGGGGGCAGCAGCGCCCGATTGTTCGGGGTTGAAATTGCGGTGCGCACTAGGGACGAGCAGCCCAACCTGCTCTGTCTGCGCCCCGAGGATATCACCCTATGTAAAACCGGCGATCTGCGCGCCAGGGTGCTCCGCAGCACCTATCTGGGCGGGCGCTACCGTCTCACCCTTCAGACTTCCTGCGGAGCTGAGTTGCTGGTGACAAGCCGGGTGCGCCACAGCGTGGGTGACCAACTGGGGCTCGCGATTGGAACCCCCTGGGCTTTCTATGAGGACTAAATGAATACCATCGAAGTTTTGTCAGGCATCGGCGACAAGGGCCCGGCCTGTATGCGCCTAAGGGTGAATGGAAAATGCTGGTTGCTGGACTGTGGTCATGGGCCAGAGGCCAATGCGCATTTTGATCCCAGTTGGCTCAGCGGTGCGGATGCGGTGTTTATCAGCCATGACCACATCGACCATATCGGCGGTGCCGCCTATGCGGTGGAGGCTGGATTGCCAATCTATGCAACCGCCCAGACCGCGCAGGCTTTGCCCCCAGCGGCGCAGGTGCGCCGCCTGCCAGAACAAGGCGAGAGCGTGATTGAGGGTATTCGTCTGACCACCGGGCGCAATGGCCATGCGCTGGGCGGGGTCTGGATGCATTTTGATATTGGCGCGCGGCTGTTTTATTCCGGCGATTGGTCAGAGGAATCGCAGTGGTTTGCCTTTGATGCGCCACCCCCTGCCGCGACGGCCATTCTGGATTGCTCCTACCAACTGGATCCGGTGCCACAGCAGGACCGTTTTGCGGCGTTGGATCAGCTGCTGGAGCGCCTGCCGGGGCAGGTTCTGCTGCCGGTGCCCCCCTCTGGCCGCGCCGGAGAGATGGCGCTGCATCTGATCCAGCGTTTTGGACTGGAGGCGGTGATCCT
Source organism: Pseudophaeobacter sp. (assembly GCF_039971195.1). Taxonomy (GTDB): domain Bacteria; phylum Pseudomonadota; class Alphaproteobacteria; order Rhodobacterales; family Rhodobacteraceae; genus Pseudophaeobacter. Next base: position 2,378 of record NZ_JBDWPJ010000205.1, on the reverse strand, counting down.
GGATCCGGAGTGCCGCACTGCCTTGACCTCGGCGCTGGCGTGCGGCCGACTGAGCCCGCAGGCGCAGGAGATTGCGCCGCTGTTGCAACGCGGCGAGCTAGAACAAGCGCGGTTTTTGATCTGTGATACACCCAATGCGGATGGCGGCGCTGCCTGGGGCTATGTGCGGGCCTGGCGCGAAAGCGGCCGTTTGGGGCGCGATGCGCATGTGGTTTTCACGGGTCACATGACCGCCCATGCCCGTGGCATCTGCGCTGTGCCCGGCGGCTATTTCCAACGCTGGAACGTGCACCCCCCTCTGGGGGACCAAAAAGCCATGCTGCAGCGCCTGGGAGCCAAGCGCTTTGCCCCGGCCTTTTGCACCAACCCCGAGGACTATCTCGCGGAGGACGGCCTGGGGGCTGAGGTCTTTCTGCATGAAAGAGTATCCCTATGAATACACTGTTGATTGGCGCGCAGGCGCTGCCGCAAAAGAGCTTTTGTCTGATCCGACATGGCGAGACCACGGCCAACCGGGACCAGATCATTGCGGGGCGTCTCGATGTGGCGCTGACAGATCAGGGTCGGGCCCAGGCACAGGCGCTGCAAGACCGGAATTGGCCAGCGATGTTGGCGCTGTTCGCCAGTCCCATGCAGCGGGCGCAAGAGAGTTGCCGGTTGGGATTTCCGGGGCAGAATTTTGACCTGCATCCAGACCTGCGCGAAAGAGACTGGGGTGTCTTCGAAGGCCGCCCCCTGTCGCAGCTGCCAGCACGTGAGGGCTGCCCGGAGGCGGGTGAGGACTGGGGCGAAATGATCTGCCGGGTCTCCCTGGCGATCTCTTTCTGTTGTGCACAGGCCGGGCCGCGTCTGCCGGTCATGGTCTGCCATTCTGGGGTGATCCGGGCCGCGCGCGTGCTGTCTGGGGCCAATGGCAGTGGTGAGCGGCCCGCAAATGCCGCGCCAATTCTGTTTGACTGGGATGGAGAACACCACAGCGAGCTGGGCTATGTCAGCTGAGAATGCACAACCCTGTGTGGTTTTTGACGTGGATGGCACCCTTGCCAGTTTTGATGCCGACCGGCTGGGCCATCTGGTTCATGGCGAAGACAAAGACTGGCAGGGCTTTCATCAGGCCATGGCCGAGGCTGCGGTGATCGCGCCGGTCGCTCATCTGTTGCGCCGCCTGCGCATGGCGGGCGAGCACATTGTGATCTGCTCGGGGCGCCCGGCGGGCTGGAGCACCTATACCGAGGCCTGGCTGACCCAGAATGACCTGGGGTTCGACGCGATCTATCTGCGCCCAGAGGGGCAGGACAGGATGAGCGACCCAGAGGTCAAGCGGCAGCTACTGGCGCGGATGCGCGGGGATGGGTTTGAACCCTGGATTGTTGTTGATGATCGCAGCTCGGTGGTGGATCTTTGGCGCGCCGAAGGTCTGGTCTGCCTGCAGTGCGCGCCGGGAGATTTCTGAGCCGCGCCCAAAGGCAGATCAGCTGGGATCGCTGATCTCGATTGAAAAACCGCATTCATCCATCATCTTGCCATAGGCGGCGGTAAATCCACGGAGCGAAGCCTGCAGGACGGGCTGACCCGGGCCATAGGGCTGCACGGTGCGGATATCGAGGCTCTGGCCAGCCTTCATCCAGCGCAGCATATTGGGCGTGTCTTGCCAGCGTGGAGCTGCTTCGGCATGGGCAAAACCTTCGGCGTCGAAATAGCCATTGGCGATGCCATAAAAGGCGGCCTGCTGATCAAAGACAAAGCCCACGGCCTGGCCGTTCTGCACCAGAGTGCTATGGCCGCGAATGGCGGATTCGTGCAGGGTGGGTTTGGGGTAGTCCGATGGCGGGCCGGCATCGAGACTATAGACCGAGAGGCGCAGCGATGGCAGGCCGTCACCGCCTGTCAAGGCGGTGCAGGTCAGACTTGTGTGTTCGGTGGTTTCCCGGGTCTCAACAAGGACACGCCAATCGCCAAATTCCCAATACTGGGCGGCAGCGGGCAGGGCAGGCAGGGTCGCAAAGGCAAGGGCAAGGCAGTGACGCATGATCTCTCCGGGTATTTTAGCAGTCTATCTCGGTCTGGGCGGCCCTCAAGAGCGCGGCCCTGCGGGCAGGGTTCTCCAGCAACTGCAAAGAAATAGATAACTCAGATGAAATTCTGAAAAACTGAGGTCCAAAATGGTGCCTGCGCGCTAGGGTCAGGATGCATTGATTTCCGCTTCGCTGCGTGATTCACGGCTCTGAAACGGAGCAGTGACATGAGCGATCTATACTGGTTGAGCGACACGCAGATGGCCAAGCTGGAACCCTTTTTCCCCAAGTCCCACGGCAAGCCCCGTGTGGACGACAGGCGGGTGTTGAGCGGCATTATATTCATTAACCGAAATGGCTTGC
>NZ_JBDWPJ010000204.1:0-48433 GCF_039971195.1 Pseudophaeobacter sp. | reverse complement strand
GGGGCATGCCTTGTCCCATCAGTACTTCAACCTGCCGTAACTTCACGACGATCTCTTCCGGCTTGGGTCTCTTAATGGCCATACTTGGTCCTCCGCTTTCCTAACTATAGGGGCGGACCACTTCAAAGGGGGAAGCTCATCCGCGCTGAGAAAGTTGAAGCTGGATTTGAGCAGGTTCTGAGCGCCATGACACCAACTGAAAATGTTCTCTCCGTGGCGATGTCGATGCTGAACGACGCATCAAGCCAGCGCGATGAACTGGTCAAATTGCAAACTGTTGCTGGCTTTCACACATGGTTTCACAAAAACTCCATTCCGGCCTTCCTTAGCCGCATTTGGAATGACCGCAACTGCGGCAAGTCATGCAGCCTTCAACCATTTGCAGGTCAAACTGGCCACAGCTAGGGCAGGCTTTGCCGCGTGGTGCGTTCAGGTTCACCACTTCTGCCTGCGGGTCAGATTTCAACCCCATGCCTTCGCCTTCCAAAAAACCGGTCTTGACCATATGGGTCTCGATCACGCCACCGATGGCCGCCAGGATCGACGGGATGTATTTCCCCTGCACCCAGGCACCACCACGCGGATCAAACACCGCTTTCAGCTCCTCAACAACGAACGACACATCACCGCCACGACGGAACACAGCCGAGATCATCCGGGTCAGCGCCAGCGTCCAGGCATAGTGCTCCATGTTTTTGGAGTTGATGAAGACCTCAAAGGGACGCCGATGATCAGAAATGATGATGTCGTTGATGGTCAGATAGATCGCATGCTCAGAGTCCGGCCATTTCAGCTTGTAGGTATGACCTTCCAGGCTCTGCGGGCGATCCAGCGGTTCGGACATATAGACCACTTCAGCGCCATTTTCGCCGATGTCGCTCTCATGTGGGGCGCCTGCGGTCTCTCCCGGGGCAGTGTCAGCGCTTTCGCTCACAGACAGAACAGATCCGGTTACATCATTGGGGCGATAGGTGGTACAGCCTTTGCAGCCTTGATCCCAGGCCTGCATGTAGACATCTTTGAAATCATCAAAGGAGATGTCTTCCGGGCAGTTGATGGTCTTGGAGATCGAGCTGTCGATCCATTTCTGCGCTGCCGCCTGCATTTTGACATGGGCAGCAGGGGAGAGGGTTTGGGCATTGACAAAATAGTCGGGCAGCGGCGTGTCGCCAAACTTATCGCGCCACATCTGCACCGCGTAGTCGACCACTTCCTCTTCGGTCCGGCTGCCGTCCTTCTGCAATACCTTACGAGTATAGGCATAGGCAAAGACCGGCTCGATCCCCGAGGAGACATTGCCCGCATAAAGGCTGATGGTGCCAGTGGGGGCAATCGAGGTCAGCAGCGCATTGCGGATGCCGTGTTCGCGAATAGCCTCGCGCACATCCTCGTCCATATTCATCATATTGCCCGAGGCCAGATAGGCTTCGGCATCAAATAGCGGGAAGGCGCCCTTCTCTTTGGCAAGATCCACCGAGGCCAGATAGGCGGCGCGGGCGATCGCGTGCAGCCAGCGGTCGGTCTGACGCGCCGCTGCCTCGGTGCCATATTCCAGCCCCAGCATCAGCAGCGCATCCGCAAGCCCCGTGACCCCAAGCCCAATCCGGCGTTTGGCCTGGGCCTCAGCTGCCTGAGCCTCCAGCGGGAATTTGGAGACATCGACAACATTGTCCATCATCCGCACGGCTGTGGCCACCAGTTCCTGCATCGCGGCCTGGTTCAGCTCGGCATTGGCCTCAAACGGGTTGGACACCAGCCGCGCCATGTTGATCGAGCCCAACAGACAGGCGCCATAGGGCGGCAGGGGCTGCTCACCGCAGGGGTTGGTGGCGCAGATCTCTTCCACATAGCTCAGGTTGTTGGCCTTGTTGATGCGATCAATAAAGATCACCCCCGGTTCGGCATAGTCATAGGTGGCCTGCATGATCTTGTTCCACAGATCGCGCGCCTGCACTGTGTGGTAGATCTTGCCATCGAACTGCAATTCCCAGGATCCGTCGGCCTTGACCGCCTCCATGAAGTCATCACTGATCAACACCGACATATTGAACATGCGCAGCCGCGCCGAGTCGGATTTGGCGGTGATGAAGGCCTCTACATCCGGGTGATCGCAGCGCATGGTCGCCATCATCGCGCCGCGACGCGAGCCCGCCGACATGATGGTGCGACACATGGCATCCCAGACATCCATGAAGGACAACGGCCCAGAAGCATCGGCAGCGACACCTTTGACATCGGCACCGCGCGGGCGGATGGTGGAAAAATCATAGCCAATGCCACCCCCCTGTTGCATGGTCAGTGCGGCTTCTTTCAACATGTCAAAAATGCCCGACATACTGTCCGGTACAGTGCCCATAACAAAGCAGTTGAACAGGGTCACCTGGCGCGCGGTGCCCGCCCCGGCGGTGATGCGCCCGGCTGGCAGGTATTTAAAATCTTCTAGGGCGTCGTAGAATTTCTCTTCCCAGACCTCAGGCTTGGTCTCAGCCCGGGCCAGATCCCGTGCGATCCGGCGCCAGCTGTCCTCCACGGTCACATCGATGGGCGTGCCATCCGCTTCCTTGAAACGGTATTTCATATCCCAGATCTGTGCGGCGATGGGGGCAGCAAAGCGGCTCATATAGTGATTCCCTATTGGTCTTGTATCGGAGTGAGTGACGGTTTCGATACTACAGGCTGATGGAAATCCTCAACGTCGAAAGTACAGATCCTTGAGAAATAATTACTCAGTGTACCACAATATCTGGCTCGCAACAAACCGAGAAACACTATATAAAGGTCCGGCTCTGGACGACTCTGTGGGGAAGCTGTGGATAACTACGTCAATCTGGTGAAGCTCTCTGTGGGAACAGAAAGCGTCGAAGGCCTGCAGGACTGGCAGGAAATGACCCGCCAGCGCCTTCCCGAAACCCTGCCCCGTCATGTCACCCGCATGTGGCCCAAACGCGAGGCGGAGATTCTGGCAGGCGGATCAATCTATTGGGTCATCAAGGGGCAGATCCAGTGTCGCCAGCGCATTCTGCGCATGGATGAGGTCATTGGCGAAGATGGCATTCGCCGTTGCGCCATCATCCTGGATCCGACGTTGTATCGGACGCATACGGCAATCAAACGCCCCTTTCAGGGCTGGCGCTACTTGAAGCCCGAAGACAGCCCCGCCGATATGCCCGAAGGACGCCGGGCCGAAGAACCGCTGCCGCTGGAGCTATCACAGGCCCTGGCTGAGATTGGCGTGATCTAAACCGCCAGCGCGCGTCTGCAAGGCCGCAAAAGGACGGCACAACGCCGCGCAAAGCGCGGCGCCGGGCCCAACGGGAGCCGCGTGCAATTTATTGCATGGGCGACGGGCGGGAGCCCCCCGCTTTGAGCCCAGCATATCAGCCGTGGATCAAATCCGTCAGCGCCTTCAGCGCCTGGCGTTCCGATTCCGAATACTCCGCCACCCGGCTTCGCCAAAGCGTTGCCTGGCTTTGCAACACCAGACCATCCGACAGCAGTTTCAGGTGATTTGCCCGCAGGGTTTCCCCGGTTGAGGTGATATCGGCCACCATCTCGGCGGTTTCGTTCTTGACGGTGCCCTCGGTGGCGCCCTGGCTGTCCACCAGCTGATAATCCGCCACCCCGGCCTCGGTCAGGAATTCACGCACCAGACGGTGGTATTTGGTTGCAATCCGCAGCCTATGGCCATGAGTCTTGCGGAAGGAGGCCGCGACCGCATCCAGGTCATCCAATGTATCCACATCGATCCAGCACTGTGGTACCGCCAGGATCAGATCTGCATGGCCAAAACCTAAGGGCTGAATCTCTTCCAGCTGCTGCTCCCAGAGCGGCAGTTTTTCCTGGATGAGATCGGTTCCCGTGACCCCGAGGTGAATGCGCCCTGCCGCCAGCTCGCGCGGGATTTCCCCCGCCGAGAGCAAGACCAGCTCCATGCCCTCCACCCCTTCGATGGCGCCGGCATATTCACGCTCAGAGCCGGTACGCGACAGGGTCAGGCCCCGTTTGGCAAACCAATCAAAGGTCTTTTCCATCAGCCGCCCCTTGGACGGCACTCCCAGTTTCAGGCTCATGACTGACCCTCCTCGAGCATCAGCATCAAATCGGGGCGCAGCACGCCCCCCACAGCCGGGATTTCCGCCCCCTGCCCCAATTGCCGGGTCAGCGCATCATAGCGCCCGCCGCTGGCGATGGGCGGCAGGTCCGGCCGTGCCTCGGCATAAAAGCCAAAGACAAACCCGTCGTAATACTCCATCGAGGTGCGCCCATAGGAGGCTTCAAAGTCGAGGGTATCAATATCGATGCCGCGCGCCTTCAGCGCTGCGACCCGCGCGTCCAGGTGATCCAGCGCCGGGTTGATCGCCGGCAGATCCACGGCAATGTCGCGCATCTGCTCCAGCGCAAAGGGCACCGTTTCGCGTACCGCCATCAGTGCTTCCAGCGCCAGAAGTTCATTCTCCGCAATCGGCGGTGCCGCCGCATCTGCCCGCAGGGCTTCCACCCGCGCGTCTACCTCGGCCTCGCGGCGCTTGCCCAGAACCGTTGCAGATCCGGTCAGCGCTCCCTCGGAAGACAGTAGTTTCAACCTGCTGTCCGGCACGGCGCTGCGCCCGGCATAGCGGTCCAGCAAGGAGCGGAACCGGCGGGGCCGCCAGATATGGCGCATCAAGGCTGATTTGCGCAACTCGGTGGTGTTGAGGCCTTCAACAGCCGCCATCAAAATACCGATGTCACCTGTCGCGGCCCGCAGCGGCAGCCCGCGCAACTGCAGGGCGATCAAGGCAAAGACTTCGGCATCGGATCCAGCGGAATCGGCGCGGTCAAACACCTCGTAGCCCACCTGTAGATACTCGTTTGAGCGGTCCGGATCATGTTCCTGGCGGCGAAACACCTCGCCGGCATAGGTATAGCGCGCCGGTTCAGCTCCTTCGCTCATATGCATTTGCACCACCGGCAGGGTGAAGTCGGGGCGCAGCATCTGCTCCCCGCGCACCGCGTCCGAGGTCACATAGGCGCGGGCGCGAATGTCCTCACCATAGAGATCCAGCAGCGTGCCGGCGGGCTGCAGCAACGGCGGGTCCACCACCTGGGCGCCGGCCGCCTCAAAATTCATCCGCAGGCGCGCGGCGCGCGCCAGTGTTTTAGAGCGATCTGACATATGTTCAGTCCTGACTCTCGAGAATTTCACGCACCTTGGCGACCAGTTCACCACGGGGCACTTCAAACTGGCTAGGGCGTTCTTTCCATTCTTCCAGCGTTGCGCTCTCAGCAATTTTTGCACCCAGGATCAGATCTTTGATCTGGATGACACCAGCCGCCTTTTCGTCACCGCCTTCGATCACCGCCACCGGAGAGTTGCGCCGATCTGCGTATTTCAGCTGGTTGCCAAAATTCTTCGGGTTGCCCAGATAGACCTCGGCCCGGATGCCTGCATTGCGCAGTTCCGCCACCATGGTCTGGTAGTCGGCCATACGTGCCTTATCCATCACCGTGACCACAACTGGCCCCTTGGGCGTGGAACTGAGCCGGCCCTTTTCGCGCAGCGCCGCCAGCAGGCGATCAACGCCAATCGACAGGCCCGTCGCAGGCACTTCCTGGCCGGTGAAACGCTTCACCAGGTCATCATAGCGTCCGCCGCCCGAGACCGAGCCGAACTGTCGCTTGCGGCCCTTATCGTCGAGAATGTCAAAGGTCAGCTCTGCCTCATAGACCGGGCCGGTGTAATAGCCCAAGCCACGGACAATCGAGGGATCAATCTCGATGCGATCAGAGCCGTAGCCCCCGGCAGCCATCAGATCGCCGATCTGTTCCAGCTCACCAATGCCTTCGGCACCAACCTTGGACGCGCCCACGGCGGCGCGCAGGTTCTGGAATGTTTTGGCGGCGGTCTCCGCCTTGGAGGTCAGGAAGGCCAGAACCGGCTCCACCTGATCCAGGCTGAGACCGACACCATCAATGTAAGCGCCCGAAGCATCGAGACGGCCCTTGGTCAGCAGCTCACGCACGCCAACTTCGCCCACTTTGTCGAATTTATCGATGGTGCGCAACACGTTGTCCTTTGCCGCCTGATCATCGCCCAGGCCCATGACCTCCAGCACGCCGTTCATCACCTTGCGGTTATTGACCCGCACCAGATAATCCCCGCGCGGAATACCAACGGTTTCCAGCGTGTCAGACAGCATCATGCAGATCTCGGCATCTGCCGCCATCGAGGCGGTGCCGACGGTATCGGCATCACATTGATAGAACTGGCGATAGCGGCCAGGCCCTGGCTTTTCGTTGCGCCAGACCGGTCCCATCGCATAGCGGCGATAGGGGGTGGGCAGATCATTGCGGTGCTGGGCATAGACCCGCGCCAGCGGCGCTGTCAGGTCATAGCGCAGCGCCATCCAGTCGCCCTTGTTGCTGTCGGGATCGTTCTCGTCGACCTCCTGCCAGGCAAAAACACCGGCGTTGGGACGCTCCACATCGGGCAGAAATTTGCCCAGTGCTTCGACGGTTTCTACCGCCGCGCTTTCCAGCGCCTCAAACCCGTAATGATGATAAACACCCGCGATGGAGCGCAGCATTTCAGAACGCTGGGTCACCTCTTCGCCGAAATAGTCACGAAATCCTTTGGGCGTTACGGCCTTGGGACGGGGCTGTTTCTTGATCTTGGCCATGAATAAGGCCTCCTCACGGGTGGGTTTGGGTCATTTACTCGCCGCGCGGTCTAGCCCAACCCGCCCCTGTGAGCAAGGCGACAGGTTCAACCGCCGCCCTGACGCAGGTCGGCAATCTGGCGCTGACTAGCCAAACTGCATGACACAACCACGACAGGCCGAACCTGCCGAAAAGCGCCGCGTTACGCAGGCCTCAGATCTTGGAGAAATCCCCAGACCGCCCCAAGCCCTTGGCAAAACGCTGCGCCCCGGCGCGCCCCTCTGCCAGAAAGGCCGAGGCAGAGCGCCATTCGCGCCGCAGTGCCTCGGCCAGATCCTGCGAGGGCATCCGCGCCGAGAGGTGGTCGGCCCGCATACAGGCCTGCGGAAACCGAGTAAGATCCTGCGCCAGCGCCTGGGCCAGCTCCAGCGCCTCCCCGCTTGGCGACAAACGATCCGCAAAGCCAATGCGATGCGCCTCTTCTGCAGGCAGGGTACGGCCGGTCAGGATCAGATCATTGGCCCGGCCCTGACCCAGAATGCGTGGCAACCGCAGGGTACCGCCATCGATCAGCGGCACCCCCCAGCGGCGACAATAGACGCCGGCAAAGGCATCCTCTGCCATCACCCGCATATCGCACCAGGCGGCCAGCTCCATGCCCCCCGCCACAGCCGGGCCTTCGATCGCAGCAATCACCGGTTTCGACAGCATCAACCGCGACGGCCCCATGGGGCCGGGTCGAGGGTCCACCACCGGATCGCGCCAATGCGCCTCGATCTCCAGCTCTGCCAGCCAGTCATCGGACCCGCCAGCGCCTGCGGCCTTGAGATCAAAGCCGGAGCAGAAATAGCCGCCCTCCCCGGTCAGCACCGCCACCTGAGCCGTCTCATCTGCCTCGAACTGGAGGAAAGCAGCGTAGAGCGCCCGCGCAGTGGCCGGGTTCACCGCATTGCGCATTTCGGGGCGGCAGATGGTCACTGTCATGACGCCATCCTGTTGATGTGTCTCTACCAGTGACTTTTCAAAACCAGTCGCGGCCATGGGCATTCCCTCCTTCGCGGTCAGATCGCATTCTTTGCGACCAGCCTGCGCCTGTTGCCCATGGACCGGCAAGGATAAGCCGCATATGACGTTGCGCAGCTATGGAGAGTCTCATGCAAGCCTTGGAAGAACAGATCGCCCACCTGACCCGCAGCGTCGAAGAGCTGAGCGACGTTGTCGCCAGCCAACAGACGGAGATCGACCGCCTGTCCAAACGGGTACGCATGTTGATGGAGCGCGAAGCCGGGCGCGAACAAGGCAGCGGTGGGGCACATGTCTTTGGCGACGAGCGCCCGCCGCACTACTAAAGTGCGCGCACCCAAGGCGGGTGCCGCTTCCCACGGTTTCTGCTTGTCTATTTGTAAAACGCACGTCAGGCTCACCCTCATATTTTGCTGGCCCTGCGGTCGGCCCAGTTTTTAGTCAGTGTATATGTTTGAGGGAGCGGACCCGTGGCCGAGACCAAAGATGACCCGGTGAAATTTGTTGAAGATGCAATTCTGCGGCACCAGGAGCGGGTGCAAAAATTCTACAAAACCCTGTGGAAGCGGATCAAATCCGTTCTGGCGCCGCTGAAGAAGTTTCTCAAGGATCTGCTCGCTGCTGCAAAGACCCTGATCAAAACCGTTGGCAAGGCCGTCATCAACAAGCTCACCAGTGCGATACGCGCCATACTGGACCTGTTGAACCGGCTGGAGAAAATGCTGAAGTCCATCATCCTGCTGGGCAAACGCATTCTGGCCACCCTGCGCAAGGCAAAAGATCAGGTCAAAGCAATCCGATTTCTGAAAACCGTGGTCCGCAAATATGTCGAGTTCATCAAGCAGGTCTGGGCAATGATCGCGGATCTGGGAAAACAGATCAGCATTCTGGATGCCGCTGTTGCTGTGCTAGACACCTTCAACTCGGTTCTGAGTTTCCTGTTCAACTGGATCAGTGCCCTGATCAAAGGCATCGCCATGATGACGCGCAACACAGGGCGCCACCTGAAACAGGGGCTCAAGGCCTTTGTCAAAGAGCGCAAAGAGGCGATCCAGCTCGGCCGCTATGTCGCCAAAATGCCGGTACCAAAGCCGGGGTAACCCTCCTTAAAAACCGCCAGGGCAGCGCCCGACCCTCCCCACGGAAGGGCGCTTCGCACCCACCCAGGGTCAGGAACTCCCCGTGGGTCCTGGCAAGCGCTTCCTCTGACCTGACTGCGTCAAATCTCCTCGACCTCCATAACCCCTTCCAGTGACTTCAGCGCGCCTTTGATCTGCGGGTTGATGGGGAACATCTGGCCTAGGTTCATTTCCACATCTCCCGGCAGATCGGAATCCTGTAGGTAGAGGTAGATTTCGCCGGGGCTGGCGCTGCGGGCGGCCTTTTTGGCGTCTTCCAATACCGTCGCCACCGTGCTGATCGCCGTTGCATCATCCAGATAGATCCGCAAAGAGGAGCGCCCGGCATCGGCCACCGCCGCATCCACCGGCCCGGCAGAGCGCATTAGCAACTTCAACTGATCACTCTCCATCGTGGCCTCGGCGGTGATCACCACCTTGGACCCCGTATCAAGGTATTCGCGAGCCTTCTCCAGAACATCCGAGAAAATCGTCACCTCGTAGCCCCCGGTGGTGTCAGAGAGCTGAGCAAAGGCAAAACGGTTGCCGCGGGCTGATTTACGCTCCTGCCGCCCGGCAACCACCCCGGCCATTTTGGCCATGAAAGGCCCGCGCTCGGCCTTAGCCATGACCTCATCCAGCGTCATCACGTCCTTGCGTTTCAGGGCGGGCATATAGTCGTCCAGCGGATGACCCGAGAGATAAAACCCGATCGCCTTGAACTCTTCCGACAGCCGCTCGGCTGGCAGCCAATCCGGCGTATTGGCCAGGCGGGGTTCGGGCAGGTCATCGCCGGCCTCACCAAAAAGGGAGACTTGGTTGGAGTTCTTTTGTTCGTGGATCGCATTGGAGTAGTTCACCAGCCCTTCGAGGCTGTCAAACACCCGGCGGCGGTTGCGGTCCAGCTGGTCAAAGGCGCCGGCGCGGGCCAACATCTCCAAGGGGCGCTTGCCGATCTTTTTCAGGTTCACCCGGCGGGCAAAGTCGAAGACATTTACAAAGGGCTGCTCGTGCCCGTGTTCACGCCTCGCCTCGGCCACCAGTCGCATCACATCCATGCCGACGTTTTTCAGCGCGCCCAGCGCATAGACCAGCTCACCGTTGACCACATTGAAGGTTGCCAAGGAACGGTTCACGCAGGGCGGCACATAGGGCAGGCCAAGGCCTTTTTTGACCTCTTCAAAATAGATCGACAGCTTATCCGTCAGATGGATATCGCAGTTCATCACCCCGGCCATGAACTCCACCGGGTGGTTCGCCTTGAGCCAGCCCGTCTGGTAAGAGACCACCGCATAGGCTGCCGCGTGGGATTTGTTGAAACCGTAGTTGGCGAATTTCTCCAAGAGGTCAAACACCTCCGAGGCCTTCTTGGCTGGCACGCCATTCTCGCCAGCGCCCTTTTCAAACTTGGGCCGTTCGGCGTCCATCGCCTCTTTGATCTTTTTACCCATGGCGCGGCGCAGCAGGTCAGCACCGCCGAGACTATAGCCCGCCATTACCTGGGCGATCTGCATCACCTGTTCCTGATAAACGATAATGCCTTGAGTTTCCTCAAGGATATGGTCGATCAGCGGATGCACAGACTCAATCTTTTTGAGGCCGTTCTTTACCTCGCAATAGGTCGGGATATTCTCCATCGGACCCGGACGATAAAGCGCCACCAGCGCAACAATGTCTTCGATACAGGTGGGTTTCATGCGCTTAAGCGCATCCATCATGCCGGTGGATTCCACCTGGAACACCGCCACGGTCTTGGCCGAGGAATAAAGCTTGTAGGTGGGCTCATCATCCAGCGGAATGGCGTTGATCTCGTTCACCGCGCCGGTCGGCGGCTCATAAAGCGTGGTGCCATCAGCCGCCGTGTGCAGATCCCGGCCTGACTGTTTGATCAGATCCACCGCGTTTTGAATAACAGTGAGGGTTTTCAGGCCCAGAAAGTCGAATTTGACCAGCCCGGCCTGTTCCACCCATTTCATGTTGAACTGGGTCGCGGGCATGTCAGAGCGCGGATCGCGGTAAAGTGGCACCAGCGCATCCAAGGGCCGGTCGCCAATCACAACCCCCGCCGCGTGGGTGCCGGCAGAGCGCAAAAGCCCCTCGACCTGCATGCCGTATTTCAAAAGCCGGTCCACCACCGGCTCGTTTTTGGCCTCTTCGGCCAAGCGCGGCTCTTCCTTGAGACTGTCGACGATGGACATCGGCTTGACGCCTTCAACCGGGATCAGCTTGGACAGCCGGTCCACCTGGCCATAGGGCATCTGCAAAACCCGCCCCATGTCGCGCACCGCCGCCTTGGAGAGGAGCGCGCCAAAGGTGATGATCTGGCCAACCTTGTCGCGGCCATATTTCTCTTGCACGTATTTGATCACCTCTTCGCGGCGATCCATGCAAAAGTCGATGTCGAAGTCCGGCATCGAGACCCGTTCCGGGTTCAGAAATCGCTCAAACAGCAGCGAATAGCGTAGCGGGTCAAGGTCGGTGATGGTCAGCGCATAGGCCACCAAAGAGCCCGCACCCGAGCCCCGCCCTGGTCCCACTGGAATATCATGATCCTTTGCCCATTGGATGAAATCGGCAACGATCAGGAAGTAGCCGGGGAAGCCCATGCCCTCGATAATGCCAAGCTCAAAATCCAGACGTTCCTGGTATTGCTCGATGGTGACCGCATGGGGGATCACGGCCAGGCGTTGCTGCAGGCCCTCATTGGCGATACGGCGCAGCTCTGCCACCTCATCATCGGCAAATTTGGGCAGGATCGGATCGCGCAGGTAAGCCTTGAAGGCGCAGCGTTTGGCAATCTCGACTGTATTCTCAAGCGCCTCGGGCAGATCGGCAAACAGCGCCACCATTTCTTCCTGGCCCTTGAAGTAATGCTGCGCGGTCAACCGGCGGCGCGGTTCGGACTGATCCACATAGGCACCCTCGGCGATGCAGATCATCGCATCATGGGCCTCATACATTTCCGTGTTGGGGAAATAGACGTCATTGGTGGCGACCAATGGCAGCTCCATGGCATAGGCCATTTCCACATGGCCCCGCTCACTGAGACGTTCCGCCTCGGGCTGACCATCTTCGCCGGGATGGCGTTGCAGCTCAACATACAGTCGATCTGCAAAGATGGCCTTGAGCCGTTGCACCAGCTCTTCGGCGGCGGGGCGCTGCCCTTGCCGCAATAGACGACCCACCGGCCCGTCCGGCCCACCGGTTAGGCAGATCACATCGCCTGCATTTTCTGCCAGCTCTTCCAGCGTCACATAGGGCAGCTCGCTGCCCTGGCGCAGATAGAGGCAGGAGTTCAGCTTCATCAGGTGCTCGTATCCAGCCTCGCTCTGCGCCAACAGAACCAGGGGCGCGGGCGGTTGCGGGCGCTCTCCCGGTGCGGGGTCGATAAAGCGAAGGTCCATCTGACAGCCAATGATTGGCTGCACCCCTGCGTTGCTGGCAGAGACAGAGAACTCCAGCGCCGAAAACAGGTTGTTGCTATCGGTCACCGCAATCGCTGGCATCTCGTGCTTTTTGCACAGGTCCGGCAGCTTTTTCAGGCGCAACGCGCCTTCGAGAAGGGAGTATTCCGTATGCGAGCGCAGGTGAATGAATCGAGGTGCATTTGTCATAAGCGCCAAGCTAGCTGATCCCCAGCGCTAGGATAAGTGCCGATCTTAGCCTCGGAGGTAAAAGGCTGAGACCGCAAGATCTTTTCCATGTGCTGCAAAAATGATCACCGCCCACCTTGAGGGTCCCTTTTTTCATCAGGCAGATAGCGTAAAACCTGCGCCATTTTCAAACCAGGCTTGAAAGTCTTTTGCGCTTTGGCCCATTTTCAGGTCGCCCCTTGCGGGGAAGTGCTTTAAAACTAACGGCATGCCCCTGCATACGGCAATAATCTTGCGCGGTAGAATGCTGCAAAGCAGAGTCACTTTTTCTTGCCAGAACAAGAGGCGGCTCCCTAGGTTATCCGCAGCAAGCATATGCAAAGGCCCGCCAGGTTTTCTACGTCGCATCGAAAGCATGGCATCAGGGGTGGTTCACGTAAGGCGACGGGTTTCACACGATGACAATCACCTTTCATCTGAACGGTGAAGAGGTTGTGCTCAAGGATCAGGATCCTTCGGCCACACTGCTTGATTTTCTGCGCGAAGAGCGCGGGCTGACGGGAACCAAGGAAGGCTGCAACGAAGGCGACTGTGGCGCCTGTACAGTGATGGTGACTGACAAGACCGGCGCCAAACCCCTGAATTCCTGCATCCTGTTCCTGCCGCAGCTGAACGGCAAGTCCATTCGCACGGTGGAAGGCGCTGCAGACAATGATGGCACCCTACATCCCGTCCAGGAGGCCATGATCACCCATCACGGCAGCCAGTGCGGTTTTTGCACCCCCGGTTTTGTCATGTCGATGGTCACCGCCCATAAGAACGGCGCGACGGATCACGATGTGCAGCTCGCTGGTAACCTGTGCCGCTGCACCGGCTATGCCCCGATCATTCGCGCAGCCGAGGCCGCCGCCGAGGCACCAGTGCCGCAGTGGATCAGCAAAGAGTCTTTGCCTGCAGCAACTTCGGCCGGCAATATGCCCGGCTCTTCGGATGAATTGGCGGCACTTTATGCTGCCAAACCAGAAGCCCGATTGGTGGCAGGGGCCACCGATCTTGGCCTTTGGGTTACCAAAGGGCTGCGCGACCTGGGGGAGATGATCTTTCTGGAGGGCTGTGACGACCTGAAACAGATCGAGATCACAGACGATGAGATTCGCTTTGGCGCCATGGTGGATATGAACCGTATGCGAGAGGCGATTACACCGCTGCATCCCTCCTACGGGGAAATGATCCGCCGCTTTGCCAGCCAGCAGGTGCGGGCCGCCGCCACGGTTGGCGGCAATATCGCCAATGGCTCCCCCATTGGCGACAATCCTCCTGCGCTTATTGCGCTGGGCGCACGGCTGCATCTGCGTCAGGCCGACAAGCGCCGCGACATCGCTTTGGAAGATTTCTTTGTCGACTATGGCAAACAAGACCGCCGCCCCGGCGAATTTGTCGAAGCCGTCAGCCTCCCCCGCCAAGAGGACAGCCTGCGGGTTTACAAGCTTTCCAAACGCTTTGATCAGGATATCTCGGCGGTGCTGGGAGCCTTTAATGTCACTGTGACCGGGGGGCAGGTTGCGACGGCCCGCATCGCCTTTGGCGGCCTTGCAGGCACGCCCAAACGGGCCTCTCATGTTGAGGCGGCACTGCTGGGCCAACCTTGGTCGCAATCCTCTATTACTGCAGCTGTAGCTGAGATGGGTAAGGATTTCACCCCAATGACGGACATGCGGGCCTCGGCGGAATACCGGCTGGAATCCGCGCGCAATATGTTGATACGCTATTTCAGTGACATCAGTGGCAACAGCCAATCGGTTCTGGAGGTGCAGGCATGAGCGTTGCAAAACCCCTGCCCCACGACGCGGCTAAACTGCATGTCACAGGCAAGGCGCGCTATGTGGATGACGCGCCCCTGCCCCGCGATGCGCTGCATCTGGCCTTTGGCCTGTCTTCCATTGCCAAGGGGCGCATCACCTCAATGGATCTGGAGGCGGTCAAATCCAGCCCGGGCGTCGTGGCGGTTTTGACCGCAGATGACCTACCCTTCGCCAATGATGTCTCCCCCTCCATCCATGATGAGCCGCTCCTGTCGGACGGCAGTGTGCATTACCTTGGCCAGCCATTGTTTCTGGTGGTGGCCAGCAGCCACCGCGCTGCCCGCGTTGCAGCACGTCGGGGCGAAGTTTCCTATACAGAAGAAGAGGCATTGCTGACCCTGGATGCGGCCCTTGCCACTGACAGCCGGTTTGAAGACGGCCCGAGGATCTATCAGAAAGGCGATGCGGCAGCGGCTATCGCTGCGGCTCCGCATCAGATCGAGGGGCAGTTTGAGCTGGGCGGTCAGGAGCATTTCTATCTGGAGGGTCAGGCCGCCCTGGCCTTGCCGCAGGAAGATGGTGCCATGCTGGTGAATTCCTCGACCCAGCACCCCACCGAGATCCAGCACAAGGTGGCCGAGGCCATTGGTCTGCCGATGCATTCTGTGCGGGTTGAGATCCGCCGCATGGGCGGGGGCTTTGGTGGGAAGGAAAGCCAGGGCAATGCCCTGGCCGTGGCCTGCGCCATCGCCGCGCGCCAGACAGGCAAGCCCTGCAAGATGCGCTATGACCGCGATGATGACATGGTGATCACTGGAAAACGCCATGCCTTCCGGATCTCCTACCGGGCCGGATATGATCAGGAAGGTCGCCTGGCCGGGGTGGAATTCATCCATCTGGTCAATTGTGGCTGGGCGCAGGATCTGTCGCTGCCGGTAGCGGATCGGGCCATGCTGCACAGTGACAATGCCTATGCCATTCCGGCGATCCGCATTGAAAGCCACCGATTGAAGACCAACCTGCAAAGCGCCACCGCCTACCGCGGCTTTGGCGGGCCACAGGGCATGGTAGGCATCGAGCGGCTGATCGATCATATCGCCTTTGATCTCAAAATTGATCCCGTGGAGTTGCGGCGGAGAAATTATTACGACGCGCCTGAGGAGATGTCTCATGGGGGCGCTGCCCCCCGGTCTGCGACCTCCCCCCGGAATATTTCAGGAAAGATGATATCCCGGGACAACACCACGCCCTATGGGATGGAGGTGACCGATTTTGAACTGCATGCCTTGACGGATCAATTGCTGCAAAGCGCGAAGTATTCAGCGCGCAAGGCCGAGATTGCGGCCTGGAACAAAACCCAGGGGGATCTTAAAAGGGGGCTGGCCTTTGCGCCGGTGAAATTTGGCATTTCTTTTACCCTGACCCATCTCAACCAGGCTGGAGCCTTGGTACATGTCTATCAGGATGGCTCGGTACATCTGAACCATGGTGGTACCGAAATGGGGCAAGGGCTGTTCCAGAAGGTGGCCCAGGTTGCGGCCAGCCGGTTTGGCATCTCCATGCAACAGGTAAAGATCACTGCCACCGATACCGCCAAGGTGCCCAACACCTCGGCCACGGCGGCCTCCTCTGGTTCGGATCTGAATGGGATGGCGGTCAAAGCGGCCTGTGACACCATTCGCGACCGTATGGCTGCGTTTTTGGCGCAACGCCACCAGTGTGGCCTTGAAGATGTGGTTTTTGCCGCAGATCAGGTGCGCATCGGCACGGAAGAAATCTCTTTCGCTGCCGCTGCCAAGCAATGTTATGAAGGCCGTATCAGCCTGTCGGCTACCGGGTTCTACAAGACACCCAGCCTGGAGTGGGACCGGATCAAAGGCCAGGGGCGACCGTTTTTCTATTTTGCCTATGGGGCGTCAATCACCGAAGTGGTGGTGGACCGCCGATCAGGAGAGAACCGCATTCTGCGCACAGATATCCTGCACGATGCCGGCGCCTCATTGAACCCGGATCTGGATATTGGCCAGGTTGAAGGCGGCTATGTGCAGGGCGCAGGCTGGCTGACCACAGAAGAGCTGATCTGGGATCAAAAGGGCAACCTGCGCACCCATGCGCCCTCCACCTATAAGATTCCGGCCTGTCCCGACCGGCCCGATATCTTCAATGTTGCGCTCTATAAGGGCGAGAACCGCGAGGACAGCATTTACCGCTCCAAAGCCGTGGGTGAGCCGCCTTTTATGTTGGGGATTTCGGCCTGGCTGGCCCTGAGCAATGCGGTGGCCCAGTTTGGCGACGGCTATCCCGGTTTGGATGCCCCGGCCACTTCGGAAGAGATCTGGCGCGCCGCCCGGAGGCTGAGCCATGGAGTTTGATCATGGGATTTGATCTTGAGAATCTACGGGCACATATGGCCGCGCATGGGGCGGTGACACGCGTGGTGATTGCTGGCATTCGCGGTTCTTCGCCGCGCGAGGTGGGCGCAGCCATGCTGGTCTGGGAAGGTGGTCAAAGCGGCACCATTGGCGGTGGCGCACTTGAGTTCGAGGCTGCTGAGAGCGCCCGAAAACAGCAGGTCAGGTCGCATCTCAGCACCCATGCGCTGGGGCCTGATCTGGGCCAGTGCTGTGGTGGATCAGTCACCTTGCTGAGCGAGATCTACACATTGGCCGATCTGGCAGAGCTTGAGGAGGATGTGATCCTGCGTCCCACCAAGGTCTCCGAAGACCAGGTAAAAGAGCCGGAGCCCCCGCTTTCGGCAAAGCGCCTTTTGGCACAGCTGCGAGGACAGGGGCAAAGCCCGGCACCGCAGCTGATTGATGGCTGGATGCTGGAACCGGTTCATCACCCCCAGACAGATCTGTGGATCTGGGGCGCCGGCCATGTGGGACGGGCCCTGGCGGATGTTCTGGCGCCGCTTCCCGATCTGGCAATCACCTGGATTGATACCGGGATTGAGCGGTTCCCAGAGCATAGTCCCCCCGGCGTACGCCGGCTTCCCGCTGCAGAACCTGCCCTTTTGGTACGTCATGCGCCGGTAAATGCCCAACATCTGGTCCTCACCTATTCCCATGAGTTGGATCTGACGCTATGCCACGCTCTGCTGTTGCATGGGTTTGCTTTTGCTGGGCTCATTGGCTCGGCCACAAAATGGGCGCGGTTTCGCAGTCGGCTGGCTGCCCTGGGCCATTCCACGGCAGAGATCGCCCGGATCACCTGCCCGATTGGCAGGCCCAGCCTGGGCAAGCATCCGCAGATGATTGCGGTGGGTGTTGCGACAGATCTGCTGGCACGCGCCGCAGAACAGAAGACGACGTTGAAAAAGGAGCGCTGCGCGTGACTGAGGTATTATTGAGCCTGAAGCGGCTGACCAAAGCCTACCCCGGCGTGGTGGCCAACGATGCTGTGTCCTTTGATATTGGCCAAGGCGAAGTGCATGCCTTGTTGGGAGAAAACGGCGCCGGGAAATCGACGCTGGTGAAAATGATCTACGGGCTTGTCAAACCTGACAGCGGCGAGATGCGCCTGCGCGGTGAGATCTTTGCCCCGGGCGAACCGCGCCAGGCCCGCGCTGATGGCATCGCCATGGTGTTCCAGCATTTTTCCCTGTTTGATGCGTTGAATGTGGCGGAAAACATCGCCCTTGGCATGGAGAACCCGCCCAAACTGCGTGACCTGGCCTCAAAAATCCGGGAAGTTTCGGAAACCTACGGGCTGCCGCTGGATCCGTTCCGCACAGTTGGCGATCTGTCTGCCGGGGAGCGCCAGCGGGTGGAGATCATTCGTTGCCTGCTGCAGGACCCCAAGCTCTTGATCATGGATGAGCCAACCTCGGTTCTGACCCCGCAGGAGGTTGAAATCCTGTTTCAGACGCTGGAGAAGCTCCGCGCGGAAGGCACTTCAATCCTTTATATTTCGCACAAGCTGGAAGAGATCCGCACCCTTTGCGATCATGCCACCATCCTGCGTCTGGGCAAAAACGTTGGCGAATGTATCCCTGCCGAGACCTCGGCCAGTGAAATGGCGGAACTGATGGTTGGTTCTGCGCTGACACCGCCGGAACGTGGGGATCGTGATTTTGGCGCCGTGGCGCTGGATATTTCAGGTCTGTCGGTGCCTGCGCCCTCTGCCTTTGGCACCGCGTTGCGCAATGTGCATCTGACGGTGCGCAAGGGGGAAATCCTTGGCATCGGCGGCGTCGCGGGCAATGGCCAGGACGAGCTGCTCTCGGTCCTGTCTGGCGAGACCCTGACCGAGGCCGATGCGGTGAAGCTGGGCAAGGATCCTATCGGGCGCATGGGGCCAGTGGCGCGCCGCGCCTTGGGTGTGCTGGCCGCGCCGGAAGAACGGCTGGGCCATGCCGCCGCACCTGACATGAGCCTGACGGAAAATGCCATGCTCACCGGGGCCACACGTGAGGGATTGGTCAAAAACGGTTTTCTGAAGTGGACCGCCGCCAAAGAATTTGCCCAGCGTATCATCAAGGAGTTTGATGTGCGCACGCCGGGGCCGGAGAATGCTGCGCGCTCTTTGTCGGGGGGCAATCTGCAGAAATTTGTCATTGGTCGCGAGGTCTTGCAGCGTCCTGAAGTGCTGGTGGTCAACCAGCCGACCTGGGGGGTTGATGCCTCTGCTGCGGCGGCCATCCGGCAATCGCTGTTGGATCTGGCCGCTGGCGGTGCGGCGGTGATCTGCATCAGCCAGGATCTGGATGAGCTGATGGAGATCTCTGACAGTTTTGCAGCCCTCAACGAGGGGCGCCTCTCCGCGCCGCGCCCTGCCGCTGGACTGACTGTGGAGGAGATCGGCCTGATGATGGGCGGTGCGCATGGCATGGAGGTGGCGCATGTTTGATACCGCGCGTAGGGGTTTCGCCTTCGGCGAGAATACTTGGGGAAAGATGATACAGGGGGCCGCGCAATGATCCGGCTAGAGAAACGACCGCAGCCGTCCCGCGCCTGGTCCTTGGCCACGCCCGTTGTGGCAGTGCTGGCCACGATGATTGCAGGCGGCATGCTTTTTGGCATTCTAGGCAAGGACCCGGTGGAGGCCATCCGCACCATTTTTTGGGAGCCGCTGTTTGGCGAGTTTGCCTTTTATTACCGGCCACAGCTTTTGGTCAAAGGCGCGCCCCTGGTGCTGATCGCCATTGGCCTGTCCCTGGGGTTCAAGGCGGGTATCTGGAACATCGGTGCCGAAGGGCAATATATCATCGGGGCCCTGGTTGGGGCTGGCATTGGCCTCGCCTTTTATCCGTTGGAGGCCTGGTATGTGTTTCCGCTGATGGTGATTGGCGGTGCCTTTGGCGGCTGGCTCTGGGCGATGATCCCGGCCTATCTAAAGACCCGATTTGGCACCAATGAGATCCTGGTCTCACTGATGCTGGTCTATGTTGCCGAGCAGTTCCTTGCCTCCATGTCATTGGGATTAATGCGCAATCCCGAAGGGCATGGCTTCCCCGGCTCGCGCAATTTCAACAGCTATGAAGGCGCAAGCAGCTGGATCAATGAAAATGCTGGGATGCATTGGGGCGTGGTCGCGGCGTTGATTGCGGTGATCTTTGCCTATGTGCTGCTCAATCGCCATATGGTGGGCTATCACATCCGCCTCACGGGCGAAGCGCCACGAGCGGCAAAGTTTGCCGGGGTGAACCCGGCCCGGCTGATCCTGTTCTGCCTTGGCACCTCGGGCATGCTGGCCGGACTGGCCGGATTGTTCGAGGTTGCTGGTCCCTCGGGCCAAGTCTCGATTGATTTCAACGTCGGCTATGGCTTTACCGCCATCATCGTTGCCTTTCTGGGGCGGTTGCATCCTGTGGGGATCCTGCTGGCAGGCGGGTTGATGGCACTGACCTATATTGGCGGCGATATTGCCCAGTCGAACCTGCAGCTGCCCTCTGCCGCGATTCAGGTCTTCCAGGGGATGCTCCTGTTCTTCCTTTTGGCTTTTGACCTTCTGACCAATTTCCGCATCTCGCTTGGCAAACCGGAGGTCGCATAATGGATCTTTCTGCAATCAATCCCGTCCTGCTCATTGCCTCACTGATGGTGGCGGCAACACCGCTGTTGTTTGCCGCCATTGGCGAGTTGGTGGTGGAGAAATCCGGGGTGCTGAACCTCGGCGTTGAGGGCATGATGATCATCGGTGCGGTGGCCGGGTTTGCCACCGCCGTTGAAACTGGCTCGCCTCTCTTAGGTTTTGTCGCCGCTGCCGGGGCTGGCGCGGCGCTGTCAGTCCTCTTTGCCATTCTGACGCAATATGCCCAGGCCAATCAGGTGGCCTCTGGCCTGTCGCTGACGCTGTTTGGCCTCGGCCTGTCGGCGCTGATGGGGCAGTCTTACGTGGGGATCAAACCGCCACAGATGCAAAAACTGGACATTCCGGTGCTGAGCGATCTGCCAGTGATTGGGCCGATCCTTTTTGGTCATGACCCGATGCTTTATGTGGCGATTGCGGTGATCGCCGCAGTCTGGGCGGTGATCAAATTCAGCCGGATTGGTCTGGTGCTACGTGCGGTAGGTGAAAACCACGATGCTGCCCATGCGCTGGGGTACAAGGTGGTGCGCATTCGCATCATGGCAATCCTCTTTGGCGGCGCCTGTGCGGGGCTTGGCGGCGCCTACATCAGCCTCATTCGGGTGCCGCAATGGACCGAGGGCATGACCGCGGGAATCGGCTGGATTGCCCTGGCTCTGGTGGTCTTTGCCAGCTGGAAACCCTGGCGGGTGCTGCTGGGTGCCTATCTTTTTGGCGGTGTGACCGTTGTTCAGCTTAATCTTCAGGCTGCCGGCGTTGCCATCCCAGTAGAGTATCTGGCAATGTCGCCCTATCTGATCACCATTCTGGTGCTCGTCATTCTATCGGCCGATAAGAGCAGCGCACCTGCTGCTTTGGGTCGCAATTTCCACGCCGCCCGCTGATGTAAAAGCAGGCGGCATACGACTTGTCCGGGGGCGCGGCCCCTGGGCACAACTAAAACCAACACGGGGGATCCCTTTGATGAAACTGACAAACCTCATGACCAGCGCCGCTATGGCCTTTGGTCTCGCAACTGCCGCCCTTGCGGACGACCCAACCAAGGTTGGCTTTGTATATGTTGGCCCCGTGGGTGACGGCGGCTGGACCTATGAGCACGACCAGGGCCGCAAGGCGGTTGTTGCCGAATTTGGTGACAAGGTCGAAACCGTCTATGTTGAAAACGTCGCCGAAGGCCCCGATGCCGAGCGCGTGATCACTCAGATGGCGCTGCAGGGGGCCGACCTGATCTTCACCACCTCCTTTGGCTACATGGACCCCACCATCAACGTCGCGGCCAAATTCCCTGACGTGCGGTTTGAGCACGCCACCGGTTACAAGCAGGCCGACAATGTCGCGACCTATTCCGCGCGTTTCTATGAAGGCCGCGCCGTTCAAGGCACCATCGCCGGCAATATGACCAAGAGCAACATTGTCGGCTACATCGGCTCCTACCCCATCCCCGAAGTGATCCGCGGCATCAACTCTGCCTATATTCACGCCAAGAAAGTGAACCCTGACGTTGAGTTCAAAATCGTCTGGGCCTTCACCTGGTTTGACCCCGCCAAGGAAGCTGATGCCGCCAAGGTTCTGATCGAACAGGGCGCTGACGTGATCCTGCAGCACACCGATTCCACCGCGCCTCAGGCCGCTGCTCAGGCTGCAGGCAACGTCATCACCTTTGGTCAGGCCTCTGATATGGCCGAGTATGGCCCCCTGCCACGGGTTTCCTCGATCATTGATGACTGGGCCCCTTACTACATCGCCCGCACCAAAGCGGTTATGGACGGCACCTGGACCAGCGGCAACACCTGGGACGGCATTGGCGCTGGCATGGTTGGCATCGGTGAAATCTCCGACGCGGTTCCAGCCGACGTGAAAGAAGCCGCCCTGGCGATGAAAGCCGCCCTGGCGGATGGCTCCTACCACGCCTTCACCGGCCCCATCAACAAACAGGACGGCTCTGCCTGGCTGGCGGATGGCGAAGTTGCCGATGACGGCACCCTGGCGGGCATGAACTTCTTTGTTGAAGGCATCGAAGGCGACATCCCACAGTAAGCTGCGGCCTTGCTAGAAGTACAGAAAGGCCCGCCAATTGGCGGGCCTTTTTGCTGAGGTGTCATCCGTTGCTTTCATCCCCCTTCAAGACTGAGAGCATGGCCACGCTGACACTGGAAGACCTGCCCAATGTCCATCCAGTGCAATTTACTACCCTTGCGTCGCTTCAAACAGCCACCGCGCCCGAACCGAGGGGTGGGCAGCAAAGCGCCCGCCCCGTGGGGGCGGTTCGGGCGCTGCCAAAGCAGCGCTTTGGCAATTGCGAAACACTTGACTATGTCGACCCTTGAAGCTCGTTAGGCGGGCAAACCGACTGTTTCACTAGCACCCAAAGTGTGTGGATGATATTTCTGACTTGATTTCGACCATTCGTGGCACAGTGAGAGCAATATGAAACGTGACGACGCAAAGAGTATATTCAAAGCCGTAGACACCATTTGGGGCGCTTCATCCCAACTAATTATGGCGATTGATGCCATCGAAGATGCTGGCGAGAAACGTGTATTCAGAAAGAAATACGCCGAACTGATCGGGAACATAGAACACGATTTCGTCTATGACGATTTGCGCCAAATACCCTGATTTTGCAGATGAAAAACCGAAGTGACGGTTGGCAACGAAGGGCTCAAAGCAATCATCTGCTTCAGCGGGCTATAAACCCGGTGCTCAACTCTTTACGCCTAAAGCCCCTTTGAGACCACCTTGGCTCTTCCCCCCCTGACAATCGCGTGGCAGGTTGCCCAGATGACACGTATTTTTACCTCTCCCGATGGAACCCCGGCCAGCGGCTTTGCCTTTGGCACCATGCAGTTTGGCGGCCGTGCGGATGCGGCACAATCCGCCGAGATCTATGCCGCCTGCCGGGCGGCGGGTCTCACCCATTTTGACACCGCCTGGGTCTACACGGATGGCCGCAGCGAAAAGATCCTGGGCGACCTCATCAAGGGTGAGCGCGATCAACTGATCATCGCCAGCAAGGTGGGCTATACTGGCGGCGCCGGGCCGGACAATATGCAGGCGCAGTTTGACACCAGCCGCTCCCGACTGGGGCTCGATTGTATCGATATTCTCTATCTGCACCGCTTTGACGCCGACACCGATCTGCGCGTCACGCTGGAGTGGTTTGCCGCCCGCAAACAAGCAGGCGACATTCGCTACATCGGCCTGTCCAACTTTGCCGCCTGGCAGGTGATGAAGACGCAGATGCTGGGACGCAATCTGGGGGTTCAGGTGGATATCCTGCAGCCGATGTATTCTCTGGTGAAACGCCAGGCCGAGGTCGAGATTCTGCCCATGTGCATGGATCAGAATATCGCCATTGCCCCCTATTCTCCGCTGGGTGGCGGGCTGCTCACCGGGAAATACATCTCCGGTGGAGAAGGCCGTCTCAGCGAAGATGCCCGTTACAACAGCCGCTATGGCCAGACCTGGATGCATGACACCGCCAAGGGGCTCAGCGTATTGGCGCAAGAGCGCGGCGTCTCCCCCGCGACACTGGCTGTGGCCTGGGCAGCGGCGCATCCCTCGGCGCCGATGCCGATCATTTCGGGACGCACAGCCGCGCAAGTCGCCCCCTCGCTGGCGGCGCTGGACTTCAAGATGGATGCTGCGCTTTATGAGCAGATTTCGGCGCTCAGCCCGCGCCCTGCCCCCGCAACAGACCGCTTGGAAGAACAGGAGCTGGGCGCATGACATGTGATTTTCTGATCATTGGCGGTGGCATCGCTGGCGCCAGCGCCGCTGCCCGCCTGTCTGAACTGGGGCATGTTATCCTGCTGGAGATGGAAGAGGCGCTTGGCTACCACGCCTCGGGGCGCTCTGCGGCGATGTTTGAAGAGAACTATGGCCCCCCTTCGGTTGTGGCCCTCAATCGCGCCAGCGCTGACTATCACCACAATGCCAATGGCGGCTACCTGACGCCCCGCGGTTTCATGATGATCTCCGGTCCCGGTCAAGAGCAGCAGTTCCGGGACGACATCAAGGAGTTGCACCTCGACGAGATCAGCTTTGCCGAGGCCCAAGGCCGGGTGCCGATCCTGAACCCCAAGACCGTTACCCATGCTGGGCTGCACGAGGCGGCGCAGGATCTCGACACCGACCGCATGGTGCAGGATTTTGCCAAGGCGGCCCGCAGCAATAGCGGCAAGGTCATCACCCGCGCCAAGGTCACGGCGATCCATCACGATGCCAAGGGCTGGCAGGTTGAGGCAGGCGGCGAAAGCTACAGCGCCAAACAGCTGGTCAATGCCGCCGGGGCCTGGGTGGATGAAATTGCTGCCCTGGCCGGGGTTGCCCCCATTGGCATTCAACCCAAACGCCGCTCCATGGCACGGCTGCCGGCCCCCGGCGGGCATGATGTTACCACCTGGCCAATGCTGATGGGAGTTGGCGAGACCTGGTACGCCAAACCCGATGCGGGCAAACTGCTGGTCTCTCCAGCAGAGGCAGATCTGGTCACGCCCCATGATGCCTATGCGGATGACATGGTGCTGGCCGAGGGGCTGGCCCGCTATGAGGAGATGGTGACCACCCCCGTGACCCGGGTTGAGAGCAACTGGGCGGGCCTGCGCAGTTTTGCCCCCGATGGCACCCTCGTGCTGGGGCCAGACCCTGATCAAAGCGATTTCATCTGGTGCGCAGCGCAGGGCGGCTATGGCTTCCAAACCGCCCCTGCCGCCTCACGCTTGCTGGCGGATATGGTCGGCGGTAGCACTTCAGAACTGGAGGCCGAAACCCGCGCGGCCCTATCGCCAGCGAGGCTGCGCTGATGCCTGTCCGTTCTGTGCCCGGCAGCGCCTCGATTGCCAATCCCGAAGGTGGCAAGCTCTTTGCACCCTCGGCGGCGCGCAATCTGGATGTGCTTTGCGATCTGTTGGAACAGGTCGTGCACGCAGACGGAACCCGAGCATTGGAACTTGCCAGCGGCACCGGGCAACACGTGGTGGGCTATGCTGCGCGCCTCTCCGGCTACAGCTGGCAACCCACCGAGGCAGAACCGAGCCGATTGCAGAGCATCGATGCCTATGCCGCGGAAGCCCGGTTGCCAAATGTGCAGCCCGCCACAGCCTTGGATGCAACAGCCAGTGGCTGGGGGGCCACTCAAAAGCCGCAAGACCTGATTGTGCTGTCAAACCTGCTGCATCTCATCAGCACCGCCGAGGCCCAATGCCTGATCCGCGAATCTGCCACTGCCTTGGCCCCTAAGGGGCGTCTGGTGATCTATGGTCCTTTTTCACGAGGTGGAGAGCTCACCAGCCCTGGCGACGAGCGCTTTCATGCTTCCCTGACGGCGCATGACCCTGAAATAGGCTACAAAGATGATTTTGATGTGCTGGACTGGGCCGCTCGAGCCGGTTTGGACCCGGTGGAGGTCATAGAAATGCCCGCCAATAATCTGGCGCTGGTGCTTTCGCATCCCACTCTCTGACGCCCTCGGCAGATGACTTAGATCAAGGTTCGCTCCGCAAAAGGCTCATACATCTTCGGTAAATGGAATATTTACTGAAGGACGTCACATGACCTGGACCAACAAACTGGAATCTACTCGCCAGGGGCTGCGCAATCTCAACAAGGCAATCCCTGAAACGGCCCAGGCCTTTGGCGCGCTTGGGAAATCAGTGAAGCAAGGCGGCGTTCTGGAATTCAAACACAAGGAGTTTGTCGCCCTCGGCATCGCCGTGGCGGTGCGCTGTGATGATTGTATCGGCTTGCATGTCGAGGCTCTGGTCAAAGCCGGAGCCTCCCGCGAGGAACTGTCGGATGTGTTGGCCATGTCGATCCAGATGGGCGGTGGCCCGGCGATGATGTATGCCGCCAAGGCGTTGACCTGCTACGATGAGCTGACCGCTGCCTAACGACGGTTTCTTTCCCTCCTGAAAGACAAAAAGCCCCGATCCTGCGACCGGGGCTTTTTGAGTGCCTGCGTCTTGGGCCTTAGCCGTTTTGGCGAATGGTGGCGTTGGTCGGATCATAGGGGCTGTCGCAGGTGACGGTGGCATCCCAAAGTTTGTCCTGCATTTTCACCTTCACCTTGGTGCCCTCAATCGCCAGTTCTGGCGGCAGATAGCCCATGCCGATGCTCTTCTCGAAGGCAACAGAATAGCCACCCGAAGTCAGACGCCCCAAACGGGTTGTGCCATCCTCAGCATAGATTACCTCACGCCCCCAAGGGTCCGCATCATCAGGACCGTCAATCAGCAGGGTGCAGCATTTGACGCGCACACCGGTCTTGATCATGGCCTCTTTGCCGTGGAAGTCCTTTTCCAGATCGATAAAGCGCGGCAGATCGGCCTCTGCCGGGGTTGCATCCCGACCCAGCTCGGTGCCGAAGGCGCGGTAGCTCTTTTCCTGACGCAGCCAGTTCTGTGCCCGGGCACCAACCAGTTTCATGCCGTGTTTCTCACCAGCTTTTTCAAGCAGATCAAACAGGTAGTTCTGCATCTCGATCGGGTGATGCAGCTCCCAGCCCAACTCACCAGTGTAGGCCACACGGATTGCATTGACCGGGCACATGCCCAGTTCGATCTGGCGCGCCGACAGCCAGGGGAAACGCTTGTTGCTCAGCGCGGTTTCCGGGTCGGCGTCATTGATCACCTCTTTCAGAACATCGCGGGATTTCGGCCCGGCGATGGCAAAGACGCCCCACTGGGTGGTGACATCCTGGATCTCGATGTAGCCGAACTCTTCCATCTTGTCTTCGGCGGCTTTGCGCAGGAAGTCTGCATCATATTCCGTCCAGGCCCCGGCAGAGACCAGATAGTAGTTGTTCTCGCCATTGCGCACGATGGTGTATTCGGTGCGGGTGGTGCCCGCCGAGGTCAACGCATAGGTCAGGTTGATGCGGCCGATCTTGGGCAGTTTGTTGCAGGTGAACCAATCCAGGAACTGGGTGGCACCGGGGCCCTTGACCACATGTTTGGTAAAGGCGGTTGCATCTACCAGGCCCACGCCTTCGCGGATCGCCTTGGCTTCTTCAACCGCATAGTTCCACCAGCCACCACGGCGGAAGGAGCGCGCGTCGTGGTCAAAGGTTTCAGGCGCATCCAGTGGGCCATAGTAGTTGGGGCGTTCCCAGCCGTTGACCCAGCCAAATTGCGCACCGCGCTCTTTTTGACGATCAAAAGCAGGCGAGCAGCGCAGCGGACGCGCGGCGGGACGTTCCTCATCCGGGTGGTGCAGGATGTAGACGTGCTCGTAGCATTCTTCGTTCTTGCGGGCCGCGAATTCGGTGGTCATCCAATTGGAGGAATAGCGCTTCGGGTCGAGCGAAGCCATGTCGATCTCGGCTTCGCCATCGGCCATCATCTGCGCCAGATAATAGCCGGTGCCACCTGCAGCAGTGATGCCGAAAGAAAAGCCCTCGGCCAGCCACATATTGCGCAGCCCCGGTGCGGGACCCACCAACGGGTTGCCATCGGGGGTGTAGCAGATCGGGCCGTTAAAATCATCCTTGAGACCAGAGTCTGCACAGGAGGGCACCCGCTCTGCCATCGCCATATACTGTTCAGCGATGCGGTCCAGATCCAGCGGGAACAGGTCAGCGCGGAAACTGTCAGGCACACCGTGTTCGAACTGCGCAGGGGCGCCACGCTCATAGATGCCGAGGATCCAGCCGCCACGCTCTTCGCGGGCATAAGATTCATTGTCGGCGTCGCGCACAACGGGGTGCTCGGGGTTGCCTGCTTCGCGCCATTTGACCAGCTCTGGGTCTTTGTCCATGACGATGAATGTATGCTCGACCGGGATCGCCGGCATCTTGATGCCCAGCATCTTGGCGGTGCGCTGCGCGTGGTTGCCTGAAGCGGTCACAACATGTTCAGCCGTAATCACCACCTGCTCGTCCGAAGGCACCAGATTGCCGCCTTTTTCGACCATCTTGGTGCAGGTGACTTCCCAGTGGGTTCCGGTCCAGTGAAAGGCATCAGCCTGCATCTTGCGGTGGATTTCAACGCCGCGTTGGCGGGCTCCCTTGGCCATGGCCTGGGTCACGTCTGCGGGGTTAATATAGCCGTCTTCGGTATGGTAGATCGCGCCTTTGAGGTCACCGGTTTCAATCAGCGGCCAACGCTCTTTGATCTGATCCGGAGACAGCCATTCATAATCGACATCGCAGGTTTCCGCAGTTGATGCATAGAGCTTATACTCATCCATGCGCTCTTCGGTCTGGGCCATGCGCAGGTTGCCGACCACCGCAAAACCAGCGTTCAAACCGGTTTCGGCCTCAAGCGACTTGTAGAAATCAACCGAGTATTTGTGGATATGGGTTGTCGCGTAGGACATGTTGAACAGCGGCAAAAGTCCCGCCGCATGCCATGTGGAGCCGGAGGTCAGCTCGTCACGCTCGATCAGCATGACATCGTCCCAGCCTGCTTTGGCGAGGTGATAGGCAATTGAAGTGCCAACGGCGCCGCCGCCGACGACCAATGCTTTGACTTGGGTTTTCATGAGGCCGTTCTCCGGAACAAGTGACTCGGTTTCTGCAATGGTTATGCCCAACCCCCAGGAAATCAGGCTAAATCCATCCGACCCAAAAAAAGTCAAAACCGACCTTTTTTCACCGCTGCATTGCAAATCTCTGAGGAAGGTCCCCGCTTTGGCCTTGGATCAAGGCTCCTGCTCTGCAATCAAGGCCCGAACCGGGCGAGACGTTGACTACTGGCAGTTCAGGGCAGTCCCGCGCCGAACGCAGATCTTTGCGGCCTGGCTCTCTTGGCTCTCGTCTTCCCGATAGCTGGGTTGCGCTAGCTGAGTGCCCCCACCCAATGCCACTTGCTCCCCAACCCCATGCTCGCTGGCTTTATGTGCCTTATCAAAACGGCGCTGGATGATTTGAGCATAGTCAGCGGCACTCATCTCGCCCCATTGCAGCCCGGCGTCACGTGTCTGAAAGTAATAATCTGCCCCAACAACAGCCTGGACAGATAGGAACAGAATTCCAATGACTTTGCGTATGACCACCTGCAACTCCCCTAGAATACCCTTTCGAGCCAAGTCAGGAGCTAGCAGGTCATGGTGGCAAAATTGGGGCCTCAAGGGAAATTGGCGGCACCAGCTCCTGCGGCCCTATCAGCCAGAATAAGCGCCGAGCAGGCCCAGCGCTTCTCCCATCACCCAAAGGCTGAGACCCATCCAAGTCCCCACAAGCCCCCAGTAGAACAGCGGATGCAAATCGCGGTAGACGGGTTCGACAAAATCCACCCGCCCGGTCCGCAGGGCAGGCCAGCTCCACATCAGAAACAAGACGCCCCAGAACAGTTTTGCATCCAACACGACGGCCAGCCAGATGCAGGCCAGCCCTAGGCCTGCCTTCCACGGCACCGGTCTACCTTCGGTCTGTGCCGTGAGGGGCGTTTCGGGTATTGCCAAGCTCTCGCATTCTTGCACCATCAGAGCAGCTCCCTGCGGATCCATAAGGATTTGACGGCCATCCCCCAAATCGGTCGCCATTTCACCGCCGAGTGCCTGCAGACTGGCCAGTGTTTCCGGCATCGAACCCACGGCAAAGCAAGGTACCCAATAGCGAAACTTGCCCCGCACGGTTTCAGGGACCTCTTCGACCTTGGCGACCAGACTGCCATCGGGGTGTAGGATATCGTAGCAATGCCAGGGTGTTTCGCGCCGCTTTTCAAAATGCCAGCCAAATAGATCCTGGTAAAAACTGCGGATCATCTCGATGTCCGGCAGGTGATGATAGCGTTGCAAGACATGCCCCGGCTGCACCGGATCAGAGGGCGGCGTGATGCCGCCACCTTCGACCATGGTCAACCCCGCCCCGGAAGGGTCGCGGACCAGTGCGATGCGGTTGCCCTTGCCAAAATCCTGAGGTTCGATCTCGATGATCACGCCTTCATGGGCACGAGCCTTTGCGACCTTGTCATCCAGATCCTCCACATGGACGTAGGACATCCAGAAGGATGGCATGTTGATCTTGACCAGGAAGGAGGGCATCGGAAAGACCGCCGCCACCTGATCCCCTTCCCCAGCGTGATCCGAGGCAAAATCATAATCCGAATCTTTGGTGAACCCCCAGTCGAATAGCGCCGCGTAGGTTTTGCGCGCCAGTGCCATGTCAAAAGTTGAGAGATCCGTCCAGATAAAATGGCCAATGGTCATAAGATAAACGTCCTGTTGCTGATGGTAGCTTAGATCTAGGCACGCTCCAGCCCAACAGAAACGGACATTTCTTGCGGAATTTTCGTCGGCCCTGTCAAATCTCGAGAATTTTGCCAGGGTTGAGGATGTTTTCCGGGTCCAGCGCCGCCTTGATAGCCGCCATGTAACGGGTCGTGGCGCCCAGTTCCTGCACCAGATAGGGACGTTTGCCCTGGCCTATGCCATGTTCACCAGTGCAGGTCCCATCCATCGAAATCGCCATCTCGTTCAGCCAGCTGATAAATTCATCGGCCTTTTGGCGCTCCTCGGCATTCTCCATGTCGACCAGCACCAAAGAGTGGAAATTCCCGTCCCCCACATGGCCAACGATGGGCGCAACCAGCCCCAGCTCTTCGGCCTTGGCCTGGGTGGTCCCGACACATTCCGCCAGTCTGGAGATTGGCACGCAGACATCGGTCGAAATGCCCTTGGCGCTGGGACGGATCTGCATGCAGGCCCAGTACATATCATGGCGTGCCTGCCAGAGCTTGTTGCGCTCCTCCGCCGTCGAGGTCGCCTCGATATCGAAGCCACCAAATTCATCCGCGATGGCGGCAAAAGTCTCACTCTGTTCCAATACACCGGCGTCCGAGCCATGGAACTCCAGCAGCAAAAGCGGTGTTTCTGGCAGGGTCAGTTTGGAATAGTTATTGGCCGCCGCGACGCTCATCTCGTCCAGCAGCTCCATGCGGGCAACTGGAATACCATATTGAATGGTCATCATCACTGCGCGACAGGCATCATCTACAGTGCGGAAGGAACAGCGGGAGGACCGGATTGCTTCTGGGATACCTTGCAGGCGCAGGGTGATTTCGGTGATCAGGCCCAATGTGCCCTCAGAGCCGACCATCAGACGCGTAAGATCATAGCCAGCCGAGGATTTCTTGGCCCGCTGTGCGGTGCGGACAACTTCGCCATCCGCCATCACAACTTCCAGCGCCAGGACATTGTCCTTCATGGTACCATAGCGCACCGCATTGGTTCCGGACGCGCGGGTTGCGGCCATGCCGCCAAGCGAGGCATTGGCGCCAGGGTCAATCGGGAAGAACAACCCCTGATCGCGCAGGAAGGTATTGAGCTGTTCACGCGTGACACCAGGCTGCACCACAACATCCAGATCCTCGGCATGGACGGCCAAGATCTGATCCATCCGCATCATGTCAACGCAGATGCCGCCGGCCGGGGCGTTGACATGCCCCTCCAGGGAGGTACCGGTGCCAAAGGGAATGACCGGAACGCCATATTCGGCGCAGGTCTTTACGATGCTGGCAACCTCAGCGGTCGAGGTCGGGAAAACCACCGCATCCGGGGCCTGATTGTCAATCCAGGTAGTGGTATGGCCATGCTGTTCACGGATCGCCTGACCGGTCTGCAGCTGCTCTCCAAACTGCTGCTTCAAGACGCCAATTGCCGCCTCAATCCCCGCCTCATTGCGTGGCAATGCTGTTGCTTGCACCATTTCTCTATCCTCTTGCTTGCCTGCGACGCCGGATAGCACCGGCGCTTCTTCCGTGTTGTCATGACAACACGATTAAACTTATCGCGCAAAAAAGGGGCGCAAGCAAGTGATGCCTCCGTCCTCCACCTTTGCTTCACATAGTTGCATCAGACCAAACCGATCTTGCAGATATCACTCACCAAGAGCGATGCCCTCGCGGCGCGGATCAGCGCCGCCCTTCAAGGTCTCGCCAATCTCAATGGCATGCAGGCCGGAATTCAGATCGCGGATATTGACCTTATATCCCATCTCAGTAAGCGTGGCCTCCATGCCGGTTGCTGCTGTCTCTGCCTCCAGATCATAGGTGCCAAAACGATTGACCGCATGCGGCAGGTCCAGCGCCTGCTGAACATCCATGCCCCAATCCGCCCAGGCCACAATCGCCGAGGCCACATAGCCAATGATCCGGCTGCCCCCTGGTGAACCAATGGCCAGAACTGGCGCGCCGTCTTTGAGGACAATGGATGGCGCCATTGACGAGCGCGGCCGCTTGCCGGGCTCCAATCTGTTGGCGATTGGCACCCCATCACGATGGCTGCGAAAGGAGAAATCCGTCAGCTCGTTGTTGAGCAAAAACCCATTGCTCATCAGACGTGAGCCAAAACCATTTTCAATGGTCGTGGTCATCGACAGCACATTGCCATATTGATCGACGATGGACAGGTGCGAAGTCGAGGGGAACTCAATCGAGGCATCGTCGGCCCAGCGGGGAGGCAGACCTGCATGGTCAAATTCAGGCTTGCCCGGGGCGACTTCGGCCAGAGCAGTCTCTCCGCCCAACAGCTCTGCGCGCGCTGCCAGGTAATCGGCATCCACCAGTCCTTTGGCGGGAACAGGCACAAAGTCGCTGTCGGCCATGTAGCGGCTACGATCGGCAAAGGCGAGCCGCGAGGCATCGCCGATCAGCCGCCAGGCCTCGGGGTTTTCCGCGCCCAAGGCCGCCAGATCATAGCCCCCCAACATGCCAAGGATCTGTCCAACTGTAAGCGCGCCTGACGACGGCGGCCCCATGCCGCAGACCTCAAAGGCACGATAGCTGGCGCAGCTCGCCGGGCGTTCCTTGACCTGATAGAGCGCCAAGTCGAATTCAGACAGAACACCGGGGTTGCCCTCGGCCCCGGTCACCACCCGCACGATATCGGCAGCGATTGGCCCGGTATAAAAACCTTCGGCGCCCTCGGCGGCGAGGGTCCGCAGCACATCCGCATAGGCGGAGTTGGTCAGGATCGAACCCGCCTCCAGCGGTACCCCACCGGGTAGGAAATACTCGGCCGTTGCCGCAAAACGCCCTAGGCGTTCTGCATCACTTGCAATGGATCCCGCCATGCGCGGGGAAACCGCAAAGCCCTCTTCGGCCAATGAAATGCCCGCGTCAAAGAGGGATCCCCAATTGGCCCGCCCCCATTTGCGATGGGCAGCTTCCAACAATGCGGGCGTACCGGGGGTGCCCACAGATCGGCCGCCAACCACGGCGTCAAAGAACTTCAGTGGCTCACCAGCCTCGTCCTGAAACAATCGCGGCGTTGCAGCCAAAGGCGCGGTTTCCCGCGCATCCAATGTTGTGATCTCACCGGACTTTGCATCGTACCAGACCAGAAAGGCGCCACCGCCAAGACCCGAGGATTGCGGCTCCACCAGCCCCAGGACGGTCTGAACTGCCACCATGGCATCTGCTGCCGTACCGCCCTCACGCAGCACCTCAGCTCCGGCCTCAACCGCAATCGGGTTGGCGGCAGCGACCATCCAGTTTTCAGCCTCAACCGGCGTTCCGGCCTCTTTGGCGGCAAGGGCAGCGGCAACCGCCTCAGAAAGCGCTGCAACCTGACCGGAACTTGCGCCTTCCGGGGCGACAGCATCAGCCGCCTCCTGCGCGATTACGGGGGAGGATGCTGTGCTGATCAGCAGGGCAAGGCAGGGTAGATCCAGTCTCATGACACGTCCTCTAGAACATCGAAAATTGTGTCCCGGAACTCTGCCTCCTGGAAGTTGATTTGGAAACCCCCCGCTCGCGGATCAGTCGACGGCGGGAACTGCTCCGATCCAGCGGGTGAACTGCGGCAGGCGCGGCGCAAAGGCCCTTTCGCTGTCACGGCTTGACCCGGCGCCAAAAACAATACGGATGCCAACCCCTATCGCCAGATCCGAAACCTCGTCCACCGAGCCGAAACTGCTGCCTTCGCGCACATTGATCCAATCCACTGTACCATAAATGCTTGCAGCATGGCGCCCCGAACCAAGGGCAAAACTGCGCTCAACCTCTAGCCCAAAGGCGACCAGATCAATCGGATCCGGAGCAGAGCTGCTGTCCGTATCCTGATCCCCCGAGGCATAGGCCGCCCGGGCGGAAAAACGGGTCTTTTCATCGAGGAAATAGGACAGGTTTGCAGCGATAAACCCAGCGTCTGACAGGGTTTCTGGATTGTCCGCCTGGGTATCCAAAAGCCCGGCCTGGCCGCCAAGACTGAAGTCTCCCAACTGCCACTGGCCTGTCAGCCCCCAGGCGGAAAAGTCAGCATCCTGATCCGCATCTGAAGGGTTGAACCGCACGTCCCCATCGGCAGCAAAGAGGCCGAGATAGCGGGCTTCGTTGACCATGCCAAACTGCAGCGAATACTGGCGGGCCGCGCGGTAGGTGTCATCGCTGGGGGCGCCGCCAATCTCGGTTTCTGCATCGCTTCCGTCATGTAGAACGCCCAGTTCCAGACGGGTCCCACCCGGGGTCGGCACCGCAATTCGACCATTCAGCCTAGTCAGGTTGAAATCTTCAATCTCAGCCATCGGCCCAAAGGAGCTGTTGACAGCACTGCCACTGCGGGAGTTTTGGGACAGCGAAAGATCCAGCTCGGCTGCAAAGGGAAGGTCCTGCGCGGCGACAGGAGCCGCCAGCACAAAAGGAACTAAGTTGAAAAGGCCGCGCATAAAGGCTCCGAAAATCTGGTTGTTGATATCAGAGCATTGCGGGAACAACCTGATCCGGTGGTCGGTGGCCGTCCTCAAATGTCTTGATATTGAGGAGCACCTTCTCTCCCATTTCGATCCGCCCTTCAAGCGTCGCCGAGCCCATATGGGGCAAAAGCACGACATTTGGCAGCTCGCGCAGGCGTGGGTTGATATCGGTGCCCTTTTCATAGACGTCCAGGCCTGCCCCGGCGATCTCATCGTTGCGCAGCATCCGGGTGAGCGCGTGTTCGTCGATCACTTCGCCCCGCGAAGTATTCACCAAGACTGCCGAAGGTTTCAGCAGCTTCAACCGGCGTGCATTCAGCAGATGAAAGGTCGAAGGTGTGGAGGGACAGTTTACCGAAATCACATCCATCCGCGCCACCATCTGATCCAGGCTCTCCCAATAGGTGGCTTCCAGATCGGCTTCGATTTCGGGACGCAGGCGGCGGCGGTTGTTGTAATGGATTTGCATGCCAAAGGCCCGCGCCCGTCGGGCCACGGCCTGGCCAATCTGCCCCATGCCCAAAATACCCAACCGGCGCCCGGCTAGACGTCCACCCAGCATCGCGGTGGGCGCCCAGCCCTGCCAGTCGCCCTTTTGCATCACTGCCAGACCTTCAGGGATACGGCGCACCACCGCCATGATCAGCGCCATCGCCATATCGGCGGTATCATCGGTCAACACCCCCGGCGTATTGGACACCAGAATACCGCGCTGGCGGGCGGTGGCCACATCGATGTGGTCCACACCGGCGCCATAGTTTGCAATCAGCTTCAACTTTTCACCGGCCTGCCCCAACAGGGCCGCATCAATGGTATCAGTGACCGTCGGCACCAGCACATCCGCTTCTTTTAGGGCTGCAGCCAGCTCTT
The DNA here is from genome assembly GCF_039971195.1 of Pseudophaeobacter sp. Lineage (GTDB taxonomy): Bacteria > Pseudomonadota > Alphaproteobacteria > Rhodobacterales > Rhodobacteraceae > Pseudophaeobacter. The sequence continues at coordinate 12,723 of NZ_JBDWPJ010000204.1, read as the reverse complement.
GGCGGCTCATCGGTGTATCATCGCTGCGCAGACGCACATCAAACAGCTCGCTCAACCGTGTCTCTACCGGCTCTGGCAACCGTCGCGTAACAACAACACTCAGACGTTCTCTTGCCACTTTCGCTCTCCCCTGGCTTTTCAATCTACTTGCCTTGATGGCATGGTGGCGCAGGACGGAACCGGGCACAAGAACCGATCCGCCAGAACCGGAACAAGTGACGCGGCTTTTTGCCTCTTGAGAGGTCAAAACCACGCAGGATTTCGGAGCAAAGTTTGGGCAGGCTTAACCGCGAGCAGAAGTGAGCAGGCAGTGATTAAAACAATTGTGGGATGGCGTGGCCTTGCGGCGGCGTTTTGTGTGGTTTTTGGTGCCACATTGATGACCTCTCTGGCAGAGGCCGCAGAACGTGGGCCAGTCACCAATCTGCCGCTGCCCCGCTATGTCTCGATGAAGGCAGCCGAGGGCAATGTCCGGCGCGGCCCCTCGCTCACCCATCGGATCGATTGGGTCTTCAAGCGGCGCGGCATGCCACTGGAAATCACCGCCGAATTTGGCCATTGGCGTCGGGTCCGTGATCAGGACGGCGCCGGCGGATGGGTCCATTATGCGCTGCTCTCTGGGTCACGCACGGTTCTGGTACAGGAAGACATGCTGACCCTGCATGCCCAGGCCGATGACAAAGCGCCAGTCACTGCGGCGCTGGAATACGGTGTGGTGGCGCGTTTGGGAGAATGCTCCCCAGCCTGGTGCGAAGTCACCGCTGGCGGGTTCAGCGGCTGGGCCCCCAAGGTCAAGCTCTGGGGTGTGATGCCCGAAGAAATCCGCGACTAGGCTACAACGAAGGACGCTAGAGGTTCGATGCCCCGGCCCCCATGGGGGTCAAACTCCGGTAGCCTGCCGGATCTGCAACTGCGTACCCCCAAGGCTGCGGAAGCTCTTTTGACGGCAGGTAAAGACCAGGATCTGCATCTCATCGGCCTGCAGGGTGAGAGCGTCAAAAATCTTTTCGATCCGGGCATCATCCGTGTAAACAATGGCGTCATCCAGAATGATCGGTGCGGCCTGACCCGCACGGGCCAAAAGCCGGGCAAAAGCCAACCGTACCAAGAGAGCGATCTGTTCCTGTGTCCCCCCCGACAGGCTGTCAAACGCCTCTGCGCTGCCCTCGCGCTGCAGATGCTCTGGCAGCACCTGCCCCGCATCCAGTCCCAGACGCGCTTCGGGCCAGAGCAGGCGCAAAAGCGGCTGCAACTCTTTCAAAACCGGTCCGACATAGGCCTCTTGTGCCGCGCTGCGGGCTTGGTCCAGCGCCAGATCAAGACGCCGCAGCACGGCGACTTCAAACTCTACCGCCGCCAGGCGTTTGTCGGCGGCAGTAAGCTGGTCGCGCACCTCTGCCAGTTCTTCTTCCACTGCCGCGCCGGCGGTCACTGCAATCCGGCTGTCCAGCACTGCCAGGTCCCGGACATGGGCTTGTACCCCTTCCCGCACGGCCAATTGCTGCGATTTGCCCCGCGCTGATCGCGCCCGCGCAGCATCTAGATCCGGAGCCGCCTGCTGCAGGCTCTGATGTAGCGTTTTTGCGGTGGCGAGCCCCTGCTGCAATTCAGTCTGACGCAGCTTCAAAGCTGCGCGTTGCTCGGTCTCGTCCCCCTGCCCTGACAGATCAGCCTCGGCGCGTTCTAACCGCTGGACCGCCGCCTGATGCTGCACATTTTCCCGTTCGAACCCAAGCCGGAGCTGAGCTTCATGCTGTTTTGCGGCTTCCAGCTTGGCCGTCACATGATCCAATCTGGACCGGCTACCAGCAAGTGCGTCCTCCAGGGCTTCAACGCTGAGAGGTTCTGAGGGTTCTTCCTCTCCAGAACTCATCTCTGGCAGGGCATCCAGCTGCTGCATCAATGCCATGACCCCGCCGGGGGCCAGCACCCGCAACTGGACCTCCGCCTCCTGGAGGCGAATGGCAGCGTCCTGGCATCTGCGATGCGCCAAACGCGCCTGCGCAACCTCCTCGCAACCTGCGGCCTCCAGTGCCGCTGCCAAAGCCTGCTTGGCCGCCTTCAGCTGATCCTCGCCAGCCCCTGCGCCTGGATGCAAATCAATATGGCCGATCCCTGGCGCCTCAATCCGGCCACCCTGGGGAAGGGCGATCCGTTTGCCCGCTTCAATGGCGCTGCCATCCAGCCGCAGCTGCCCCTCTTGGCCCACGTCATAGGTGACTGTCAGAGCAAAGGCCGCCAACTGCTGCGCCTGCACTGCCAGGGCATGCGCATCCCGCGCCCCCTCGATCTTCTCCAGAGCCGCCTGGTTTGGGCCGCTTTGGGCCTGCTCTTTCAGGTCCGCAATCTGCTGCATCACCTCACGGGCCTGCGCAAGGGTCTTTTGCAAAGCCTGCCTTTGCCCTGCCGCCTGCGCCTGCCGTTCATGGCGCTGGAGCCGCGTCAGCCGCGTTTCTGCAGATTTCACCTTAGCCCTGGACATTTCAAATTCAGCGTCGACTTGTTCCAACCGGGCACGACTGGAGTCCAGATCCTGAGTGATCCGACTTAGCCTGTCCGCAGCCTCAACGCAGATCTGCCGCGCCTCTGCATGATCTTGCTGCCGGGCGATAAAAGCCGCGAGGGTGCCATTGTGGGCGGTCAGCAACAGGTCTGCATTCTGCTCTGCCTGCTGCGCTGCGTTCAGTTTTTCCTGATATCGCTCTGCCAGAGCGAGATCCTGCTGACTTTGACGCAGCTGGGCTTCCAAATCGCGTTGTGCCTCCGGGTCTTGGAGTTCAGCGAGCGCCCGGCGCAGGTCTTGACGCTGATCCAGTTGGGCGCGCAATTCTTGAACCTTGGCTGCCAGCTGCTGCTCGCGCTCCTGCAGTGCCGCCACTGTCGCGATCGCCTGATCGAGAGGGCCACCTTTTTTAGCGCCTCGCGTGGTCACCTGCCGGTCCAGGGCCTGACGCACATCGCGACGGATTGCATCCATGCGCTGCCCGCCGGTGATCATGTCCACCTCGCCCGCAACCGAGGACATCAGATCCTGACGTGCTGCCAGAGTTTCTTTGGCATCGGCAAAATTGGTGAGACCCTGACGCACCCACAACAATCCGGCAGGTCCGCCTTGTTTTGGGGATTTGATCAGGTCCTGCAGCCAGGATTCTGCCGCATCCGATTGCAGAAACAGGGTCTCGCCCTGCCAGATGCGAACATCCCCCTTGCCCGAGGCCCTTTGGAACTGTTTAGCCACCCGGTAGGCCTGCCCGTCCCGCTCGATCTCCACCTCGACACGGGGCTCGCCACCAACACGAGGTGCCAAAGCGCGAATGTCCTTGTCCCAGGATTTCACGTCCTTGAAGAACAGCGCGTGCAGCGCATCAAATATGGTGGATTTCCCCTGCTCATTTGGCGCAGCCAGCACATTCAACCCGCCGCCGATACCGGTGATTTCAACCGGGTCGACAAACCGTCGGACATTTTCCAGACGAATGGCGTTGATCTTCATGGCGCGCCCTCCGGCTGCGCATACTCGACTGGGGACAGCTCCTGTGCATAGGCAAACAGCCGGTTCAAAGCCGCCGATGCGATCTCCCGGTCGCCCTGTGCCAAGGCGCTATCTTCGGCAGAATGCATCAACTCTTCGGCCGCTGCCCGCAGCGCGCCAGTGGTTGCAATGAGGTCCAGGTCAGCGACCTGATGCTCGCTGCGCAGATCAGCCTCATCCAAGGCACAAAAACAAAATTCCGGGGCAACTTCCGCCACCGCCCGCTGAAGCCTCAATCGCTGCGGCGCGGTGATCCAGCCCCCGGCCCTGATCCGTATCAAATGCTGAGGCCAATCAGCTCGCTCTGTCGGCAGAATGTCCTTCAACAACGCCGACACATCTGAGGCAGGTGTCAACTGCAAAGTTAGTTCCTGCCAATGGTAGCTGCCAGTTTCAACCGGGGTGACTACCGGCTGCTCTGCGCCTGGATTGATCTCAACCAGCAAGCACTGGCCGCGACCTGCATGTTTGAACCGATCCGTTTCGGGGGTGCCGCTATAGCGGCTGCGTGCGCCCAGCGAAAAGGCGCCATGCCAATCGCCCAGCGCCAGATAGTCCAGTCTCGCCATCTCAGCACGCTTGGGGGAGATCACTTCGCTACCCGCCTCATCGCTGCCAAACTCCAGCACGCCCCCATGCGCCAGACCAATGCGCAGATCGCCCTCAGGTGTTTCGCAGCCATCCATCCAGGCGGTCAGATCCCGCCCGGCAAACCGGTGCAAACAGGGTGCGGGCAGCAGATGCACGCCCTGTGCCATCAGAACAGGCGCGGGCTGCATCAAAAGATGGGTATTGTCAGAGGCATGCGCTGCCATGCCCGCCCAAAGGGTTTCCGCGGCCGCGCTGTCGTGATTGCCTGGAATGATCCACCATTGCAGATCTGGAGCCGCCCCCATGGAGGCCAAAGCCTGCCGCCACAGCCGCTCTGACGGGGTTTGCGTGTCAAACATATCGCCAGCAATCAGCACATGCTGTGCATCATTGGCCCGCGCCACCTCCACAAGCCTCCCCAGGATTTGTTGCCGGGCCTGCTGCAGGTCCCCCCGCGTCTCTTCCGACATCTGCCCAAACCGTTTGCCAAGATGCAGATCCGAAGTGTGAAGAAAGCGAAAGGGGGTCATCAAAGCTCCGGGTCAGTCCATTGGCCACCCTCTCCGTCAAGAGGACAGCATCACTTGCCCTGCCATGAGTGGCAGAGCCGCGCGGAAGGGTCAACGCGACACCCGGCTCAGACTGGTGATTGACAGGGAGAGGGCGCTGCGGCAGAAATATCCAACATTTTTGAAAATCGGGTTCAAATGATATTTGGTTCAAAACAGGATGAAGACGAAACCGTGGTGGCCATGCTGGCCTCGGTTCTGCGTCGCGACATCTCTTTTGGCTTGCTCAGGCCCGATGAAAAGCTGAAGCTAAACGCCCTGCGGCAACGCTATGGCGGCTCGAACCATTCGATGCGTGAAACTCTGCGCCTACTCAGCGCCGAGGGGCTGGTGGCAGCAACCGCGCAGCGTGGTTTTCGCGTCACCTCGGCCACCGAGGCGGACCTGCAGGACATTCTGTTCATGCGAATTCAGGTGGAAAAAATGGCGCTGGAAAAGGCGCTCCAGCTGGGGGACGTTGCCTGGGAGGGACGCGTTCTGGCTGCGCATCATGCCATGCGTCACTGCGAGACAGTTGTGCAGAATGACCTGAGCGACCTTGCCGCATTGGAGTGGGACAATGCCTGTCGCGGCTTTTTCTACAGCCTTTGCGAGGCCTCAGGTTCGCCGCGTCTGCTGGATACGCAGCAGAAGTTTTACGACCAATCCCGGCGGTTTCGGCTGACGCTGCTGCGCGAAGGACGGCTGGATTTCCAAGACCGGGCCGCTCAACACCACGCCCTGCTCGAGGCCGTTCTGGCCCGCGATATCTGCACTGCGTTGGGCGGGCTGGAGGTTCTAATCACAACGGAGATGCAGGCCTGAGGGATAAGAACAGGCCTACTGCTAAAACTAGGGAGGAATGAACATGACTGTATTTACCCGCCGCAAGGCCTTGGCTCTTTTGGGGGGCAGCGCCGCTGCTGCCGGATTGGCCAGCCCAGCCCTGGCCTCGAACCGCAAGATCACCGTGGGGGCTTTGCGCTTTACCAGCCACTCTGGCAGCTTCATCGGATTTGAGCGCGGCTATTTTGCCGAGGCCGGCCTCGACGTTGAATTCAAATTCTTTCAGGCGGCCACACCAATGGCGGTTGCCATTGCCTCTGGCGACGTGGACTACGCCGTGACGGCGATGTCCGGTGGTCTGGTTTCCCTGGCGGACAAAGGCGCGGTCAAAGTCATCGGTGGCGCCTTGTCCGAAGAGGCGGGCATCGACGGCCAGAAGTATCTGGTCTCTGACGCCGCCTATCAGGCCGGCATCACCACCCCGGCGCAGCTGGCAGGAAAAAGCTACGGCATCACCTCGGCGGGCTCTTCCTTCCACTACATGGGATCAAAAATGGCCCAGGCTGAAGGCATCGAACTGAAGTTCAAGCCGCTGCAAAAGGTCGGCGCCATCATCGGCGCGCTCAAATCCGGCCAGATCGACGCCTGGTCCATCGTACCCCATCTCGCCAAGCCACTGGCCGGTTCCGGCAAGGTGCATATCATCGGCAATGTCTCGGACTACCTGCCTGACTACCAGGTCACCACGGTCTTCACCTCGGCCAAGAACGCCTCTGGCGAGCAGCAAATGACCCGCGATTTCCTGGCCGGTTACTCCAAAGGCGTCAGCGAGTATAACAGCACCATGATCGACAAGGCTAAGGGCGATGCAGGTGTGCAGGAGCTGGTTGATCTGATCCATAAATATGTCTATGCGGATCGCCCGCGCGAAAAGGCAGCCAAGTCGATCATCAACGGCACCATGCGCCTGAATGAAGGTGCGGCGATGAACACTGCTTCGTTGCAGGATCAGTTGAGCTGGTTCCAGTCCGAAGGTCTGGTGGATCAGGGCATCAGCCTGGAAACCGTGATCGACCCGAGCTACGTGCAGACCAACGGGTAACCCCCCCTGCTCAATCTTGGGGCGCAGCACAGACTGCGCCCCAAAGAAAACCACCTGCCAGCCAGTTTTGGAGTTCCCTATGGATATTCGCCTCTCTGGCGTCAGCCATTCCTATGACGATTTTGAGGTGCTCCGCGATATTTCGCTGGAGATCCCTTCCGGCAAGATCGTCTGTATCGTTGGCCCCTCCGGCTGTGGGAAATCCACCCTTTTGCGGTTTATCGGCGGCCTGGAAAAACCCACAAAGGGCGAGGTTCTGCAGATCGGCACCCCGCCAAAGGATTGCCTCAACCCACTGACCTATATCTTTCAGGACTTTGCCCTGCTGCCCTGGCGCTCGGTGCGCGGCAATATTTCCTTGGTGCTTGAGGACCACGGCATTCGCGGAGCGCGTGCAGATGCGATCATCACCGATGTTCTCGCCCGCACCAAACTCAGCGATTTTGCCAAGGCCCTGCCCAAGCAATTGTCTGGCGGCATGAAACAACGGGTGGCCATTGCCCGCGCATTGGCGGTGAACCCGGCTGTGATGTTGATGGATGAGCCGCTATCGGCGCTGGACAGCCAGACCCGCGAGTTGCTGATGGATGATCTGATCAGCCTCTGGACCCGCACGCCTTTTACCGCCGTCTATGTGACCCATAATCTGGCCGAGGCCGTGCGTCTGGGCCATTCGATCGTGGTGATGTCGCGCCGCCCCGGAGAGATCCGCGAAGTGGTGCACCTGGAGAAACCGCTGGATCAACGCCAATACGGCGACAGTGATTTGGAAGAACAACAAAAATACCTGTGGCAGTTGATGCGCGAAGAAGCGCGGGCTGCAGATGCGGAGCTGATGCATGTCTGATTTGAACGCCCCTGCGTCCCGCCCCGCGCCGCCCGCCGCCCAGCAGGTTGTCTTTCGCGGTGGCGGCTTTGCCCCGGCTAGCCATCGCTGGATTGGGGTCGCAGTTTTTATCGTTCTTCTGACCCTGGCAGAGCTTGGCACCCGTCAAGGCTGGATTTCACCGCTGACCCTGCCACTACCCAGCGATGTTCTGGCAACCTTTGGCGAGCTTTATGCCTCGGGTCTTTTGTGGGAACATCTGAGCGTTTCCTTGACGCGACTGTTTGTCGGAGCCGCCCTTGGTGCTAGCCTGGGCGTGGCTGTTGGCGTGTTGATCGGCTTGTTTTCCTACGTGCGCGCCGGGTTGGTACCACTGACGGCCGCGCTGTTTCCTATTCCCAAAATTGCGCTTTTGCCGCTGTTTGTGATCTGGTTTGGCATAGATGAAGGATCAAAATATGCGCTCATTGCCTTTGGCACCTTCACCCCCACAGTGGTGGCCACCTATGGCGCGGTGGACAATGTAGACCGCAGCCTGATCCGTATGGGGCAAAGCTTCAACCTGTCCTGGATCTCAATCGTGCGCAAAATTGTCCTGCCCGGCGCCATGCCCGGCATCCTGTCAGGCCTGCGCATCAGCCTGGCCATTGCCATCATCCTGCTGGTTGCCGCCGAAATGCTTGGCGCGGAATACGGCATAGGTGCCTATATACTCGAGGCTGGCTCTCTTTATGATCTGGAGCGCCTGTTTGCCGGTGTCGCCATTCTGTCGCTACTGGGAGTAACCCTAAGCGCCGTAATTGGCCTCATTGAACGCCGGGTACTGAACTGGCGCCAATAGAAAGGTCGCCACTGCTCTGCCCAACTCCCCTGGCCCAGGGTCCAGCCCCCTAGCCATCGAACAAGGTCTGGCCCGCGCCAAGCCCAGGGTTGGATTGTACAGGCTGTCGCCGCCCTGGGAGATTTTGCTTCAGGACCTGCGCCCGATGGGCAAAGACCTGAGTATCGCTAAAGGGCATGCCGTCGGCGCAGGCCTGCTGGATCATCTCGGCAAGCCTGCTGCGATCAGCGTCAAGCAAGGCAAGCTGCTGCGCCAGGGCTTCGGTATCACCGCGCTGCACCAAGGCTCCGCCGCCATGGCCCGAGATCAGGTCCCGCGCATAGGCGCCGCCATAGCCTAAAATCGGCGTGCCGCAGGTCAAGGCCTCGATGAGGCAACGCGGCGATTCCGGTGTTTTGTGGCAGAACATAAAGACATCCGCCCGGCACAGGCAGCGCAGAACCTCGCTGCGATCCTCAACAAAGCCAGGAAAATCAACGCAATCCGCCAGACCTGCCCGTTTAATACGAGACTTCATCTGCGGTAAGGCGGCGCCATCCCCCAGCCAGGTGGCTTGGAAATCCACACCTAAAACCTTGAGCCGCTCCAGAACTGTGGTCCAGTCAATTGGCCCCTTCATCGCCTCCGCCCGCCCGGTATAGACTAGGCGCAAGGGCGCCTTTTGAGACACCCGACGCATTTTCTGACTCAGCTCGAAATCACTGATGTGATCGCTTTCGGCGATATGAATGTCATGCACTAGCTGTGGGTTTTTGCAAAAGCCTTGGTAGGCTGCAAAGGTCTCTGCACCATGAAACAGGCCAAGGTTGGCGCGGCGTATGACAGCCCGCTCTAAGGCCGCCATGGGCCGGTGATACAACCGGCCACGCAGGCGACTACGCCAGTTGCCCTGGCCCTGATCATTGTCGGCATCTGCCTGCTGTGACAGCCGCATCACCTCGGATTCCACCCGATCGGTCCAGACAGCAAAGGGCCGCCGCATCTGATTAGCCGTCAAACAAGAAACCGAACCCCAGTCACCAAATAGCCCGCCAATTGCAAAGCTGAGGTAATCAGACTGCGCGATCAAGGCCCGGATCCGACGCAGAGTTTGCGGCAAGGCCCGCAGAAACTGGTCTGGACGATAGGCCATTGGCAGCGGTTCGATGGCAACGCGAGCGAGGTCCTTTAGGTGCGCCCCAATGGGAACCCATCCCGCCGGGGGGGCTTCCCCGCTCACCGGCATCATCACAGTTACCGCCCCAAAATGCTGCGCCCAAAGGCGCAACCCGTTGACGGCCTGTCGCTCAATAAAGAATTCTCCGTCGTGTAGATGCAGCGGCACGGGGGCGTAGATCAGCAGGCTGGGCAGATTTTCAGTAAGAGGCATCGTGGATCTCCTTGTCTGCGAAGGTCACACTGCCTCCTTGGCTTCAAGGTTAAGAGCCCTTTACCAGAATCCCCAAAGCCGCCTTGGCAGAGAGCAGGGTGGCAAAAGCATCCAATCCTGAGCCAAAAGGATAGGGATACCCCCAGAATTGCTGCAAAATGCTGCGCCGCGTCAATCTGCCGAGCCAAATGCGCAAGCAGGTGATTGCACCAGAGCCGCTCCTGCTCTACATGAGGGCCATAATCCTCTGTGGCCCGGAATCTCTTTTGTTGTGATCTGTGGCCCAGTTCAATTCGATCTCGTATGAGATGTAGCGCCGCTACTGCAAGTTACCAAAGCTTCCGTTATCGCTGAAAGGTTGAGAAACATGACAGAAAAATCAAACCCCGACATTCTGTATACCATCGTAGACGAAGCCCCCGAGCTCGCCTCGGCGTCCTTTCTGCCCATCATCCGCAAGTTCGCTGCCGCAGCCGATGTCAGCGTTGGCACCAAGGATATTTCCCTGGCTGGCCGCATCATCTCTGCCTTCCCAGAGAAGCTGAGTGCAGACCAACGTCAGACAGACGATCTGGCCGAGCTGGGCAAACTGGTCAAAACCCCTGATGCCAATGTCATCAAACTGCCCAATATCTCGGCCTCGGTGCCGCAGCTGGTTGCCGCCATCGAAGAGCTGCAGGCCCAGGGCTATGACATTCCGTCTTATCCTGAAGAGCCCACAACAGATGCCGAAAAAGACGCCCGCGCGCGTTACGATGGTCTGAAAGGATCGGCGGTGAACCCGGTTCTGCGCGAAGGCAACTCGGACCGCCGTGCCGCGCGTGCTGTGAAGAACTACGCCCAGAACAACCCGCATTCGATGGGGGCCTGGGGTGCTGACAGTAAGACCAAGGTGTCGTCGATGCCTGGCAATGATTTCTATGCCAACGAAGTCTCCGCAACAATCACCGCCGCGCAGGCAGGTGACGCAAAGATCGAATTTGTTGGTGCAGATGGCGCAACCACCGTGCTGAAGGACAGCTGGCCCCTGGAAGCTGGCACCATTGCCGACGCGACCTTCATGTCCGCCAAGGCTCTGGGTGCTTTCCTAGCCGAGGCCATTGAGGACACCAAAGCAGATGGCACCATGTTCTCGCTGCACATGAAGGCCACCATGATGAAGGTCTCTGACCCGATCATCTTTGGCCACGCGGTCAAAGCCTGGCTGGCCCCTGTATTCGACAAGTTCAGCGCTGAGATGGACGCTTTGGGTGTCAATGCCAACTCCGGCATGGGCGATCTGCTGGACCGCGTTTCCGGCAACGCCGATATCATGGCAGCGATTGAGGCCATCACGGCTGAACGCCCTGCCATGTATATGGTCGACAGCGACAAGGGCATCACCAACCTGCACGTGCCCTCGGACGTCATTATCGACGCTTCGATGCCGGCCGTGATCCGCGCAGGCGGCAAGGGCTGGGATGCAGCTGGCAACAAGGGTGACACCAATTGCGTCATCCCTGACCGCTGCTATGCCACCATCTATGATGAGACCATCAACTTCTTCAAAGCCAATGGCGCCCTGGATGTGACCACTGCTGGTTCTGTCGCCAATGTTGGTCTGATGGCACAAAAAGCCGAAGAATACGGCTCGCACCCCACCACCTTTGAGGCGCCAGCCGATGGCACCATTCGTGTGGTTCTGGCCAATGGTGAAACCCTGCATTCTCACGAGGTCGAAGCTGGCGACATTTGGCGTTCCTGCACCGCCAAACAAGCGCCAATCGAGAACTGGATCGAACTGGCTCTGGACCGCCAGCGTCTGACCGGGACGGAAGCGATTTTCTGGCTGGACGCCAACCGTGGCCATGATGCAGAGCTGATCAAATATGTCACCCCGGCGCTGGAAGCTGCTGGCAAGACAGATCTCTTCCAGATCATGGCCCCACGCGAAGCAACAGCCCAATCGCTGAAGACCATCACCGCAGGCAAGGACAGCATTGCCATCACCGGCAACGTGCTGCGCGACTACCTGACCGATCTGTTCCCGATCCTGGAACTTGGCACCTCTGCCAAGATGCTGTCGATCGTGAAGCTGATGAAGGGTGGCGGCTTGTTTGAAACCGGTGCCGGTGGATCTGCCCCCAAGCACGTGCAGCAACTGGTGGAGCAAAACCACCTGCGCTGGGACTCGATGGGTGAATTCTGCGCCCTTGGCGAAAGCCTGAACTTCCTGGCTGACAGCAAGGGCAATGCCAAGGCTGGTGTGCTGGGCGCTGCGGCAGAGGTCGCAACCCAGGGCATTCTGGACCAGAACAAATCGCCCTCGCGCAAGGTCGGCGAGCCAGACAACCGCGACAGCCACTACTGGTTTGCCCGTTTCTGGGCCGAAGCGCTGGCAGCGCAGAGCGATGATGCCGATCTGGCTACCGAATTTGCCCCTATTGCCAAAGCTCTGACCGAAGGTGAAGCGGCAATCCTCGCGGAACTGGCTGCGGCCCAGGGCCCAGCAGCTGAGATCGGTGGCTATTTCCGCCCCTCTGTGGAGCTGAAAGCTAAGGTTATGCGCCCTTCGGCAACGTTGAACGCCATTATCGGGTAAAGCGTCCCATGAGATAGAAACGAAAAAGCGCCCGGCAGAACTGCCGGGCGCTTTTTTGTGCTTGTTTTGGGGCGCTGCCCCCGCGCCCCTAAGGGGCGCTCCCCCGGAATATTTTGGGAAAAATGATGACGGGCGGGATCAGAAGTCCTGCCACATGTCCTTGGCCGCATTGCCATCGGCGCTGGCGACTGGCGCTGGGGTTGGCGTTGCTTCCTCGATCTCCCAGCTGTCATCCCCATGGGCAGATGGCGCGGCGGCCGGAGCTTCTGGGGCCGAGGCGGTTGGCATCTGCGCCATTGGTGCGCTGCCGTCCACTTTGAACACCGCGATCAGCTCTGCCAGTTTGGACGAGTCGGTGTTCAGCATATGGCCGGCGGCAGTGGCTTCTTCCACCATGGCCGCGTTCTGCTGGGTCACCTGGTCGAGCTGGGTGACGCCGGTGTTGATCTCGTTCAGGCCAGTGGACTGCTCCACCGCGCCTTCGGCAATGCCGGAGACCAGTTTCGAGATATGGCTGACCTGGCCGACAATGCTGTCGAGGGCCTCG
>NZ_JBDWPJ010000203.1:0-12816 GCF_039971195.1 Pseudophaeobacter sp. | reverse complement strand
TGGAGGAGCCATTACAACACCAAACGACCCCATAGTGCATTGGGCTACCGCCCACCTGCGCCAGAGGCCATCGTTCCGATGGACCAAAGGCCAATCATGCACTAACTTTCAAGTTGGACCACTCAAGTGGGGCTGCTCAGTGCCATGAACTATACAAGAAAGCCCCGGTGAGAGCTTGGGCTTTTTTGTTTGAGGGGGAAGAGAAGGGGCGGTGGCATTGAAGGCATTCTCTCATGTCTGCAATGCGTAGATAGCAACCTTTGCAAAGTTCAAGAAAAAAACCCTGTAGCAGTCTTCCCTGCTTGCTCGAGACGTCGAAGGATCGCTTTCAAGACGCATGAGGGCTCAGAGGTCGGCTAACAAAGGAGAGCGATGAAAATTTTCTGAAGCGGTGTCAGCAGATTTCCATACGCTTTCTGAGAATTTCAAAACCAAGCCGGTCCCTCAAAATCGCTAGGAGCCTGGTTTCGAGCTTATGTGTAATGATCGGTGAATCATGGAAGACAACGAAATGCCCAATGGTTTTTCCCAATGAATCACTAATTCTAACCCCAAGATAGGAGTCAAACGCAGCGGTGAGGTACCTTTCCTGTTCCGGATAGGCAGCTGCCAAACCGCCTTCGATACGGAACTCTTCTCGGCTCTCCAACATTTCACATGGCCTGCCCTCATAGGACAGAACTGTCCCTTCCATCTGATGTAGCCATTGCCCGTTTTCACAGTAAGCTAGAATGCTGAAAGACTGTCTGTCTTTTGGAGAGCATTCGGCAACGAAAACTGCCTTCACCCCAAGCAACTGTTGAATTTGTTCTGCGAGAAGGTGAAAGACACCCTTCGGAGAACCAAGTTCAGGCCCCCGAGCAAGCGCTTCAAGAATTCTCATGGTGCGGAGGTTTTCTAGTTCAGTAGCTACCCGAGGTGAGAAGTCTTTGATTGTATCGAGGATCTGGTGGCATTCATCTGCTGAAGTTTTCTGGCGCCAACCAAGCTGTATCAATCCGATCACTTCCCCTTGGGCATTCTTGACAGGATACCCTAAAAAACTCTCAAGCTTCTTATGCTGCAGTAACTCGTCCTTGGGAAAAGCGCTTTGAACGTCCTCATGCACAAACACGATTTCCGCGCTTTTGATCGCTTCTAGGCAAGGCGTAAAACAGGCATCATACTCAAAGCTCTCAAGAGACTCATTGTCCATCCACCCCGCCTGGACTTGAATTCGCTCTTCATCAGTAACTCTCAGTTCGCTTATGGCTATGAAATCTGTTTGGGTGACCTCCTGCAAAAGGTTGAGGAAAGTCTGTAGGAATTCACGACCCGTGCTCGAAGACAGAAGCTCAAGATCACTTTCCGCCGGACTTGTGCTGATCGCACCCTCTTGAGCTTCCAGTGCCCTTGAACTTGCTGAAGCTGCGTCCATAAACTCCTCCTATTTGCGTCCGGTTAGTCCTACATCCTGCAACTGCTGCTTTGCTTAAAACCAAGGATGCGATCTCTCTCCTTCCTTCGTCAAGCTCTCGCAATTTGGGGGTGTATTCCGAACGTGACTTACCATTCCCAGCCTGTTCCGGGGTGAATTCAAGACCGAAAATCTATGGCTGGTCTTTGGAAAGCCCGCGAAAAAGGCGAAGTCCCGCTAGATCTTGATGCTATTATCCCGCTGTCGGGAGGCCGCAGGACTCTCCCAGGAAGCTCTGGCCTTTGAGTGCGGGCTGCATCGAACCTATGTCAGCGGCGTTGAGCGAGGCGTTAGGAACCCAACGGTGGTGGTTTTGGAGAAGCTGGCGGAACCTCTGGGAGTTCCTGCTTGACGGTTACTGGTGTCACCGGAAGATCAGCCCTAGATGGCAGCGTTGCGCAGAAAGCGGAATTTGCAAAGCCGTCAGACCACGGGGGAAAGATGCGTTGAGATCTGTCCAAAGCAGACGTTAGCAACATGGCATTAAGCTCCAGCGTTGCCCTGCAGATCGGGCGGCAAACAAATATTCGCAACACTCGCCAAGCCAGGAAGCAAACAAAAGCAGGCAGACGTGATTGGGGCCAATTTCGTGACAGGCGTATTTTGCAGTACTTTCGGGCAACCGAGTTGGACATCCAAAGGATACGCAAACAACTGTGTTCCGGGTGGGTACTCCGGATCGCATTTAATAGCTTTCAACTCCGTCTTGATTGAAGTGGAACTCGTTAAGAAACTCTGTGTGTCCGTTTTTTATGTGGTCGGTGATCGCGGAATGTTGTGACCCACATTGCAGCAAGGATCATCAGCGTTGAGATATAAAAAGCTCCGTCAGGCAGGAAGTCAAACAACAAGAAATCCGCGATGACGGCAAAGATCAGCGAGAGATATTCAAAGGGCGCCAGTTTTGAAATCTCGCTGTGTTGCAGAGCCAAGGTCATCATAATATGCGCAATGCCACCAGCGATACCTGCACCGCATAGATAGGCCAGCTGCAACGGATCAGGGCTGATCCAGCCCCAAAACACAGAAATCGCGCCTGCACAGGCGCAGGTCAGCGCAAAGTAAAAGGCAATCGCCCCGGCGTTTTCTGTCTGCGCCAGGCTTCGGATCTGAATCTTGGCCCCGGCGGTGAAAACAGCCATGGCAAAGGCTAGGGCCACTCCAATCAGATAGGCTTTGTCCAGCTCAGCAGATTGGAAACTGGGTACCACCAGGACCAGCATGCCCGCAAAACCTAGAACCACGGCAAACCAGCGCTTGCTGTTCACCTGCTCTCCCAGAAGAAATCGCGCCAGAATGACGGCCAGAATTGGGGCCAGATAACCAATGATGGAAGCATGCGCGAGCGGCAGGTACTTCAGCGAGGCAAAGGAAGCAAAAAGCGCGGTACAGCCCAATAGGCAACGCAGGATATGTGCGAGGGGGCGTTTGGTGCGCAAACCACTGGGAAAGTCCCGTGTCCACATCAGGAAAAGCACCAGCGGGATCAGGGCAACGGCGCTGCGAAAGAACACCACCTGACCCAATGGCACCTCATCTGCGAGGAATTTCACAAAGATCACCATCACCGTGAAAAAAAACGTCGCGCCGATACGCAGGGCGATGCCAGTGGCTTCCATTCTTCTGCCTCTCAAAAAGGGTTATTTGGTCTGCGTCAAGAGATCTCTAAGCCGATCACCCGCCAAGTTGATTGCCAGCACGGAAATCAACACCGCGAGCCCGGGAAAGATCATCAGATGCGGCGCGGTTTGCATATAGGCTTTGCCATCCAACAGCATGGCGCCCCATTCCGCTGCAGGGGGCTGCACGCCAAATCCCAGAAAGCTGAGGCCAGAGACCGCGAGGATGGTGCGCGACCAGCTGCTGGTCCACAGGACAAGCAATGACGGGATGACATTGGGCAGGATATGACGCAGCAATATCAGCCTGCGTGGCAGGCCGTTCAGCCGGGCCTGGGTGACAAAATCCTGCTCTGCGATGGTCTGCGCCAGGCTGCGGGAGAGCCGGGTGAACTTCATCCAGCTCACCAGTGACAGGGCGATCACCAGGTTCAGCGTGCTGGGGCCAAACAACCCAGCAAAGGTGACGGCGGCAATCAGCTCTGGGAAGGCAAAGAAGCTGTCCGTTATCCGCATGAGTATCAAGTCCAGCAGGCGCCCCGCGGCCCCGGCCACAAGGCCGATCACCGTGCCGATGATCAACCCGGCCAGCGACACCAGAAAGGAGAGACCCAGGGACCAGAAGGTGCCATAGAGCAATCTGGTACCGATGTCTCGCCCCAGATGGTCGGTGCCAAACCAATGGGCCGCGCTCGGGGGCGAAAGCCGATTGAGGAAATCCGCCTCAGCCGGGCCATAGGGGGTCCCCCAGAGCCCAACAATAAGGGCCATGGCCAAAAACCCCACAACGGTTAGGCCGCGTTGGAGGAACCGCCATAGCGGGCTTGGCGCTGGGCGGGGTTGAATGCGGGCTTGAACCTGGAGGTCTGCAAGGGTCATGATCTGCTCCTACCGGCGCCGGGCCGGGTCACTGGCGGCCTGCACCGCATCGACCAGTGAATTGATAACGACATAGGCAATGGCAAAGAACATCACCAGAAACATCACCACTGGCAGATCGCGCGACAGCACCGAACCCGCCAAAAGGGATCCAAGGCCAGAGCGGGCAAAGGTCAGCTCGACGATGATGGCGCCTTCCAACAAGCCGGCCAGATCCAAGCCGATCATGGTCAGGGCCGGCACCATGGCGTGGCGAAGGGTATGGCGGAAAAATATCTCGCGCTCCGGGATGCCGCGCAGGCGCAGGGTCTCCACAAAGGCCTGGCTGCCCGCTTCCAGCATGAAGCTGCGCAACAGCCGGGTTTGCGAGGCCATGACCCAAAAGGCCAGTGTCAGCGCCGGCAGAACCAGATGCGCGGGTGAGCCGGTGCCATAAGAGGGCAGCCAGCCCAGGTGGACCGCCCCGCCGAGGATCAGCAAAAGCCCCAACCAGTAGCTGGGCATCGCCGCCCCGATCGAAGATAACAGGACCGCCCCGCGGTCCATCCAGCTGCCCGGGTTGCGCACTGCCAGGCTGGCAAGGCAAAAGGCGACCAGAAGTCCCAAACCAAGGGAGGTAAAAGCGAGCGTGACCGTCTCTCCCACATTGGCGGTAAAAATCTCCCAGACCGGCGTCTGCGAGGAATAGGACAGGCCAAAATCTCCGCGCAACACGTTGCCAAGCCAATGGAGATATTGGGTGGCAAAGGGCGCCTCGAGGAGGAACTCATCCCGGATGGCCTGCAAGAGCTCCGGCGGGAAGGCAATCTCTTCTGGGTAGCGCGCATGGGCAATTGCCGTGGCACGGTCGCCAGGAGCCAGATAGCTGAGCGTAAAGGTGATCAGACTGATGCCCAGCAGCACGCAGGCAAGACCAGGCAAGCGCGATAGAAAGGGTTTCATGCGGTCTCCCGTATGGGGTCCAATGCGCCCAGGCTGCTGGCGGCGCCGATCAGCTCGGTGGCATAGGCGCTGTTTGGATTGGCAAAAAAGGCCGTATTCTCCTGATAGGCTTCAACCTCTCCCTGACGCAGCACCAGGATCTTGTCTGCATAGGTCGCGGCAAAGCCCAGATCATGGGTGACCACGATAAATGTGGTTTGCATCTTGCGGCGCAGTTCATCCATTTGGCGGGCGATCTTTTTCTGCACCAGGGCATCCAATGCGCTCAGCGGCTCGTCAAAGAAGATGAGCGCAGGCCGGGCAATCAACGCCCGCGCCAGACAGGCCCGCTGCGCCTGTCCAAGCGAGACTTGCCCCGGCAGACGGTTGTAAAACTCGGCTTCCAGTTCCACCTCTGCCAGCGCGTCCAGAACCGCCGCCTTACGTGCCTGCGCCGTCAGTTTCTGGCCATAGAGGCTTTCACCGATGGAGGCCCCAAGTGTGAGCCGCGGGTTCAAGGCTGCAAGCGGATCCTGCATGACCCAACGGGTCTGTGGCAGGCCGGACATGGTCGGCATTCTGCCGGAAATCCGGGTGCCGGAGGGCTGATACACCAGGCTGCGGCAGGAGGCAGGCAAAAAGCCCTGCAAAGCCTTAAGCAGGGTCGACTTTCCTGCACCGCTTTCACCAATGACGCAGAGCATCTCTTGGGAGGCGACTGCAAAGGAAACATCACGCAGCAAGGATTTGCCGCCGATTTCAACGGTCAGACCTTCGAGGTGAAACACTGGATCACTCGGCGGCATGGCGATGGTCCCGATCTGCCCGCTGCCAGCCGCGATGGGAAACCAGCTCTTGCGCGTAGGGGTGCTGAGGAGTGGAGAGCAGTTGATCCGCAGGACCAGATTCAACCACCCGCCCCGCCTGCATGATCGCGATCTTGTTTGCAAAACGCGCAGCCAGCGACAGATCATGGGTCACCATCATCACGGCAATATTCCGTTCCTGGGCCAATTGTTGGGTTTCTTGCAGCACCTGCGCCGCGATGAGCGGATCCAGCGCCGAGGTCGGCTCATCCAGGATCAGCAGCCTCGGCGCATCTGCCAGGGCCATGGCCAAAAGCAAGCGCTGCTGCATGCCCCGGCTCCACTGATGCGGATAGCTGGCACCAAGATCGGGCAGGCCAAGCGCGGAGAGAATTTCCAACCGGTCCTTGCCTGCGGCTGTCTGGTTGTGCCGGGCCAATTGATCCCACTGCCAGCGCAGGCGACGCAGGGGATCAAACCCATGGGTCGGGCTTTGCGGAACAAAGGCGATGCCTGCCAACCGAACCTTACCTGCAGCAGCAAAATCGCGGCGCTGGCCGTTGAAGGTCATCCGCCCAGCAGTTGGGCGGGCCGGACGGGTCAAACCCATGATGGCGCGCAACAATGTAGATTTGCCCGCCCCAGAGCCGCCAACCACCGCCAGCCAATCCGTCGCTGCCATCTCCAGGGTCACATCCTGCAGCACGGCCTGACCGCCAATAATGGCGGACAACTCCTCAATCTTCAGCAGGGGCGCTGGGTTATTCAACGACCGTCAACTCCGGGTTGGCCAGATAGGTCTCTGCCGGGTGGATCTGGTAGCCCTGAACCTTGCCATTTCCGACCGAAACCTGGGTCTTGTGGAACAGCGGGATTACCGGCAGGTCGCGGTTGATGATCGCCTGAACCTCGGCATAGACCGGCTTGCGCTCCTCGCTGGAAAACAGGCTACGGCCCTTTTCCAGCAGGGCGTCAAGCTCTGGGTTGGAATAGCCAGAGACATTGTAGCTGCCGTCGCTGGCCACCAAGGTGCTGGGGAAATAGTCCGGGTCGCCCAGAGGTGCTGTGCCCCAGGCCTGCAGATGCATGTCGATTTCGCCGGCCTTCAGGGCATCGTTATTGGCGCCAAATTCACCCATGGCAATCTCTGCACCCAGGCCGATCTGTTGCAGCATGATCTGCGAGATCTCCAGCGTTGGCTTCAGGGCAGCCCGGCCCTCATAGCTGCGCAGTTTCAAAACGATGTCTTCGCCGCCCAGCTCACGGATGCCATTGCCATCGCTGTCGATGATGCCGGCCTCGTCCAGCAGGGCCTGCGCCTTGGCCGCGTCATAGGGCAGGGAAATGTCGCCATTGACCCAGGATTTCATGCTGGCCGGGAAAATCGCATTTGCCGACTGGCCGCCAACACCGGCGAGG
The DNA here is from genome assembly GCF_039971195.1 of Pseudophaeobacter sp. Taxonomy (GTDB): domain Bacteria; phylum Pseudomonadota; class Alphaproteobacteria; order Rhodobacterales; family Rhodobacteraceae; genus Pseudophaeobacter. Next base: position 5,716 of record NZ_JBDWPJ010000203.1, on the reverse strand, counting down.
GTTGCTGCAACGATGGTATCGCGGTCTAGGCTGAGCGAGACGGCATCGAGCACTGTCTGGTTTGCCAGCGGACCGTCCGTCAGGCGGGGCTGAAAGAAGAACAACCGAGAGGTGGCCTCAGCAAACAACTGGCCCTTGCCGTCGTTCTGAAGCTTGGCGAAATCGGGCTCCGGATAGTGGGTTACCAGATCGACATCACCCGCCTGCAGCGCCAGGGCGGCAACCGACGGATCACTGATGGCATCAATCACCAGCCGGTCCAATTTGGGCGCGCCGCCCCAATAGTCGGCAAAGCCTGTGACCACATAGGTTTTTTCAGCTTCGGCCTGTTCAAACACAAACGGGCCGGTGCCCACCAGAGGCAGGGTGTCAGTGCCCTCATTCATCACCGCCGCCGAGGGTTCTGTCAGCGACCACAGGAAAGCAGAGCTCGGTGCATTGGTGCGGAAGATCAGGGTCGTGTCGTCCACCAGCTCGATCGATTCAATGTTGAGCAGCTTGACCAGACGGGGGTTGTTGCCGGGGTGGCCTTCTTCGCTCAGCTTGTCAAAAGAGGCTTTGACCGCCTGGGCAGTGAGCGGGGTGCCATCGTGAAACAGCACATCGTCGCGCAGGGTGATCTTCCACTCAAGTTCCGAGAGGTTTTCATAGGCCACAGCCAGGCGCGGCTGCAGCGTCATGTCATAGCCAATGCCGATCAGCGTTTCCGAAACACCAGCCCGGTTGCTCAGCCAGCCGTTCTGGCGGGCCCGCGGATCAGGGGTATCGCTTTTGGGTCCAAATGGAGCGGCAATCACCATTTCCCGTGTTGTTTCGGCGCTCGTTGGTGTGGCAGCAAAGCCGAACAGTGCGGCGGCGCTGACACCTGCCGAAACAACTGTTTTGGCCCAAAAGGTGCGGGTAGATTTTGGCATATCCGTGGTCCTTTAATTTCCGACAAAGTAAGTCGGGTTTGATGTTTAATGTTAATGTAATAACATCACAAGTGTTCATTTGTGGGGTTCCACCCAAAACCAGCGGGCGTGCAAAATCCTCTCCAAGCTGACATTGGCATAGAAGGATCTTGTCAGTTTGATGAAGCATGGGCCCGCGCGCTAAGCTGCAAGCGCGGACGATAGGTGCAAATGGTGATTACACGCAGGAAACGTGCCATAAAGCCTCCTTCCAGGACGCCCCGCCCCGGGTTGGTTGAAACGAGATGGCAGGTCTCCTGACTTGCGGGTCTCTGCTTGGCCATCCTTCCCAACCTTTCGGTCAGTGGATGCTTGGCTTCGCTCACCACTTACAGTTGCGGGGGCAGTCACGGATTTGGCGCCTGTTGGCTAAACCTCACCGTATTCCCTTTTCATCCTCTCGACCTTGGGCCTTGAGGAACCATCGCAGCCAGATAGAGGTCACCCGAAAGGTTTGTCAATCGCTTCATGGGCTGGAAATTCACTGCTTCACTATTGTATCCCAAGCGAGTGTCTCCTTCGCTCGGTAAGACTTGAACATCTACGGCCAAATTTGGGTTTAAGCTACCTAGCTGCTGTTGCTGTCGTTTATTCAGCTAGCAACGAACGACCGCTTCCCTCCCTTCCGGCATCATTACCTAGAGACCGAGGCGAGGAAACGAATGGCTAGAAAGGGCTGAAAGCAGACCTCACCGCTTTGATGGCTCTCAACTGACCAGAAGGTCCGTCTTTTGATAGGTGTCGAAAGCGGTTATGTGCAGAAATAGCGCTTTGCAGAACGCTGCCAAGCACACCAGATTGTCTCCCGATGTGATTAAGACTTACGTGCAACAATATAGCGGCTTGTAAACATCCCGATTTTGTCCGTTGTCTCAATGATATCGAAACCTGCGCTGTTCATTTTTCGCTCAAGGGTTTCTGCAGTAATAAAATCAACAAACGGGGCCTTTCCAATGGCCTGCATAACAGGGATCGCAACTTTACTAATCATTGTGTATTTGAAGCCTGGGTGCTCTGGGGCACAAACGGTTTTTGAGATAAAAAGGCCACCCGGTTTTATCAGTGAAGATATGTATTCAAGCGCGCTATCGAGCTCTGGCAGAAGGTGAAGTAAATTGTGCGCCAGGACCGCGTCATAAGATGCGCCATGGGGCGAATGATCAAGAACTTCAGCCACTTCGAATGTGACGTTTCCAACATTTTCGCCTACGAGTTTTTCATTGGCGATCTCGATCATTCCTGGTGAGAGGTCGGTAGCCGTGATCTGGGCTACATGCGGTGCGATCAACAGTGCTGTTGAACCCGTGCCGCAGCCAATTTCCAGCACTTTGTCTTCGGATTTCAAATGAGATTTTGTGCGCTCAAGGGTCACCAGATACCCGTCCATGTCCCGGATAGGATCTGTGGCATATTTGCGAGAAATTTTGCTCCAGAACGCGGCGTCTTTGGATAGTGCAGCCATTGAGAGTTTCTTTCTTATCACACGATTTTGGTGCTTGTACGTTCAAACGGATTTGAAGGGAATTGCCTTTATGTGCAGAAGCTTTATGCATAAATGCATGAACTGGAAAGCTATCAACTTTGACTGGAACCAGGTGCGCTCCTTCCTGGCGACGACCGAAAAGGGGTCGTTCTCTGCAGCTGCGCGTGTGCTTGAGCAAACCCAGCCGACGGTGGGTCGCCAAGTTGCGGCACTGGAGCGGTCACTTGGAGTAACTCTGTTTGAGCGGGTTGGAAAATCACTGACCTTGACCAGCGCCGGAGCAGATTTGTTGGTACATGTGCAGGAGATGGCTGATGTTGCGAACCGAATTTCACTAACCGCAACAAGCCAGTCAAATACCATTGACGGGCAAGTCAAGATTACCGCATCAGATGTTATGTCCGCCTATCAACTTCCCCCCATCCTTAGAAAAATTCGTTTGGCGGCTCCACGCTTGGAGATCGATGTCGTCGCAACGAATGATCTTCGCGACATACAGAGGCGCGAGGCTGACATTGCCATCAGGCATGTGCGCCCAACTCAACCGAACCTGATAGCGAAACTGGTGGCCGAAGCGACGGCGCATTTTTACGCGACCCCTTCATACCTCGACCAAGTAGGGCGCCCCAAAACGGAAGCTGAACTTGCAAAGCTGGATTTTGTTAGTTTTGGAGATGTGGATACGATAATTGGCTTTCTCAATCCTGCTGGCATTCCGGTCACCGCCCAGAACTTCCGGATAGGGTCAAAATCCGGAATCGTTTCATGGGAGATGGTACGGCAAGGCTTGGGGGTGAGTGTTATGTCTGACGATGTCGCTGCGATGACCCCCGGCGTCGAAAGGGTGCTTCCCGGTCGAGAACCGTTCAAATTTCCGATCTGGCTCGCCACGCATTCGGAGTTGCATACTGCACGAAGGATCCGGTTGGTGTTTGACCAGCTTGCAGAGCAATTGAGCGCTCCAAGTCGGGTTCCTCATCTGTAGGCTCGGCTTTGACGGACTGTGCAAGGTTTTTTTGGCGGACATTGAGAGAGTCCGGTTTTCGTCCGACTTGCCGGAAAGTTATTTCTGCTTGGGGCCCCTCAGCGGGCTTTATGCATTAGAATTGTCAGTGTAGGTGGCTTCTTGCAAGGGACTGACCAGGCTGTCGGTCGGTCGGTCGAGTTCGGGAAGTGGGCGACCATGAAACCGCCAACTTCCTCTGTTTCTACTCCAAATTGGAGAATACTGATCTCCAACTCACATTGAAAACAAACAGAATTTTTCAGATTTGTAATCAGTAGGTCCGCGGCTCGAGTCCGTGTGGGGGCACCATTTTTCTCACATTAAGTTGTTGATGTATAAGGGTAAGTACCCCTATTGCATCCGTTCCAACTACACGCTTAGCTATACAATGTGGGTTTAGGCTATGCGGAATGTGACTGTGAAATACCTCAGGAAGAACGACAGAACAGGTAGTTTTGAGTATCGGCGCAGGGTCCCCAAGTCTCTTGAAAAGCTGGTCACGAAACGTGAGTTTCTGAAAGTACTGGGCAAGACCCAAAGCGAAGCAGTCATGCGCTACGGCGCTGAACATGAGAAAATTGAACACCTCGTGAGCTTGGCTAAGTTTGGCGTCACTGGTCTCTCGCCTATGGAGCAGTCAAAGAAACTAGCCGCATTGCTTGAAAGCTGGGATGCTGATCCGCATAGCGCTGGGCGAGACGACAATGAGCGCACATGGCGCGGTGAGGCGGCTGAGAAGTTGGTGGGCAAGTACCAAGACCCCACATCTGGCGAATATGTAGGAGTGCCAGAAGAGGATGGCCTGCTCGCTAGTGCCCTCCTTGGAGGTGTCTCGAAAGAAACCCCTAAGGTTACCGTGACGGATGCCTTTGCGTCCTATCTGGATGAAAACGCCCTAAAGATCCCAGAGCAACACAAAAAGCAACGGCAGCGGTTTGCGCGATCTGAGAAGAATCTGCTCTTTATCCTTGGGGGAGATAAGCCACTACAGGAGGTGAAAAGATCGGATGCACGTAGATGGCGTGACATGCGCCTCAAGCAAGTGTCTCCTGCCACTGTCAGGCGAGAGCGCAATGATATCGGAGCGGTGTTTAGCTGGGCTGTCAGCGAGATGGAGGGTGCGGGAGAGGTTAACCCCTTCAAGGGGATGAAGCTGGAAGCACCGAAGGAAGGTAGGCGAGATCAGCGACTTCCACTGGATCAGGTGGTCATTGAAAGAGTTTACGAAGACCTACAGCCCCACAAAGACTTGCTGCAAATTTGGACTCTCTTGGATTACACTGGAGCGCGACCGAGCGAAGTCAGGATGTTGCAGGTCTCTGAGATCGTTCCTTCAGACACCGTGCCTCATATCATTATTCAGCCAAGAGCCGACAACACCCTCAAAAGCACATGGTCAGAGAGAAAGATTCCCCTGGTTGGCCCAGCGCTAGAGGTCGCCAGAGAACTTGTATTGGGCAAGGATCGGGTTGAGCTAGCCTTCCCGCGTTATGCAGTGGCAGGTGGCCAGGACCGTCTCTCACAGGCTCTCAATCGCCGGATTAGAGAGTACACAGACAACCCAAAGCACGTTGCATACTCCTTGCGTCACAATATGAAAGACCGAATGAGGCTGGCAGAGGTGTTCCCCGAGAAGGCCAAAGCAATCGAAGGTCATGCGTTCAGCGCTGGGCAGGATGGGTCATATGGCAGCGGATACCCCTTAGAGCAACTTCAAGAGGCGCTAGAGAAGGCTCTAAAGGGCTACAGACGAAAAAGCTCTGTTTGAAGTGAATGAGCATGGTTGGAGGCGTAGGTCACGTTAGTTCCCCTTATGGAGAGCGCGGCAATAGTGCCCCACTCTCAGCCCATAAGCAGGCTTTGGATCGGTCAATCCCTCGCCAAGTTACTTGGTGCTGGTCGGATGCAAATAGGACGTCCACGGACTAGGAAACGGTGGTTGTGAAAAGCGCTTAAGTGACCTTACTATAGGTTGTTTCCTGTGGGATTCGACGCGTTCGAGCGCTACGTTGAAGTATTTATTACAACAAGAATGGTATTAAGCAATGGATTTGGACTCTTCTGAAGACCGTTTTGAGGAAATTAGGTCGGAGTTTGAGGCCGATCTAAAAAGTGCAAAAACCGAAGAAGATGTTGAGCAGCCCCACTTGAGTGGTCCAACTTGAAAGTTAGTGCATGATTGGCCTTTGGTCCATCGGAACGATGGCCTCTGGCGCAGGTGGGCGGTAGCCCAATGCACTATGGGGTCGTTTGGTGTTGTAATGGCTCCTCCAT
>NZ_JBDWPJ010000202.1:0-21857 GCF_039971195.1 Pseudophaeobacter sp. | reverse complement strand
ATGGAGGAGCCATTACAACACCAAACGACCCCATAGTGCATTGGGCTACCGCCCACCTGCGCCAGAGGCCATCGTTCCGATGGACCAAAGGCCAATCATGCACTAACTTTCAAGTTGGACCACTCAAGTGGGGCTGCTCAGAGCCAAGGGCGGATTTCAGGTTCAAAGCGCCGCAGGCGTGCTTTGAAAACTCCCTTCCGCTTCTTCTCCGGTGCTTAACGGTGTGATTGGAAAAAAGCACCTTCTTCGGTCGTTTACCACTTCGCCGACTTCTGAAACGCCTGTTACCTGGTTAGGAACCCTCTCCGGCAAAAAGGAGCGCGAGTATTGGTCTCAAAGCCGCAGGAAAGGCGAATAGTACAATTGAATAGAGAAACCACATCATAGCAGAAACTCAAATTTATCCCAGCAGAAACGCAATCTTTTAACGATGAAAAATCTATTCTATCAACCAAGAGTGGCGCAAGTAAGAACCTGGCCTGACTATGAAGCGTCATGTTTTCTACGGGTTTTTTTGGTTCAGGATTTCGCCTATCGTTACAACGGCCAAACCAGCGACAAAAGGGAGAGGGATCGTTTCTGCCTCTTGGCTTGGCTTGGCTTGGTTTGGCTTGGTTTGGCGTTGGGTTTTTTGGGGGGAGCTGCGGTATTTGGGTAAATTCACGACATTTTTTGAGTGACCTAAGGCGTTCTCACAGCAGGAAAATCTTTGATCAGTCAGTAGAAAAAGGCCGGGTTACCCCGGCCTTTTAGGTGGTCTGGATCCAAAGGGGGCAGTTCAGCCCCGGCGACGGCGACCGCCACGGCCACCCCGGCCCCGGCCCTCTTCGCCTTCTTTCAGCGGTGGCTTGTTGAACTTGATCCATTCGCCGCCATGCGGGTCATTGTTGGTGAGGAAATTGGCGGCACGGATGGCCTCCATTTCCTTGCCGGCCCGTGGCTTCATCGAGCCGAGGCCGAACATGGTCACAAAGGTCTCATCATCCATGCCCTCGGGCAGGATAATACCAGAAGCGGCGACTTCTTCCTTTTTCGCCGCCAGGGCCTTTTGTGTCACTGGCAGGCCAACGGGGTTCATGATCGCCGAGGTCATGCCGGCGCCCATGGCCATAGGCAGAAAGGCATTGTTGATGCCGTGGCGGTTTGGCAGGCCAAAGGAAATATTCGACGCACCACAGGTGGTGTTGACGCCCAGCTCCTCGCGCAGGCGCCGCACCAGGGCAAAGACCTGTAGGCCAGCGGTGCCCATGGCGCCAATTGGCATCACCAGCGGGTCGACAACGATGTCATGGGCGGGAATGCCAAAATCAGCGGCGCGCTGAACGATTTTTTTGGCCACTTCAAAACGCACGTCCGGGTCTTCGGAAATGCCGGTGTCATCATTGGAGATCGCCACAACCGGCACGTTGTATTTTTTGACCAGCGGCAGGATCTCTTCCAGACGCTCTTCTTCTCCAGTGACCGAGTTCAGCAAGGGGCGGCCTTCGCAGACCTCCAGACCGGCCTCCAAGGCTCCAGGCACTGAAGAGTCGATGCACAGCGGCACATCCACTAGGCCCTGCACCAGTTCGACGATTTTCCGCATCAGCGGTGGTTCGGTCTCGTTGGGGTTCGGGTTGGAGTTGTAGACCACGCCTGCGTTGATATCGAGCACGGTTGCACCAGCCAGAACCTGGGCAACGGCGTCTTTTTCAACGGTGGAAAAATCACCCGCTTCCAACTCGGCAGCGAGCTTTTTGCGCCCTGTTGGATTGATCCGCTCACCGATGACGCAGAAAGGCTCGTCAAAGCCCATGACAGCGGTTTTTGTTTTTGATTCTACGACTGTACGGGTCATTACTTATCCTTGGGAGTTGACGGGCCGCGCCGCAGCGCCACCGTTGTTGATGGCCCAGTTGGCATTTGTCTTGATGCCGCCAAGTGGGAAGAAATGCACATTGGTGATGTTGAAATCCGGGTTCACCGTCTTGTGGGCTGCCAGCTCTGTCAGCACATCCGTTGGCTCATAGGGCAGCAAAAGCTTGGAGACGTCCATGGCCCGTTTCTGCAGAACTTTAAGCGAAGGACCAACACCACAGGCGATGGCAAATTTGATCAGGGTTTGCAGCTTGGCCGGACCTGCAATGCCAATGTGGATCGGGATATCAATGCCCGCCTCTTTGAGGCTGTCGGCCCAGGCGATGATTGGCTTGGCTTCAAAGGCGAACTGAGTGGCCAGGGCCATCTTTGCATCGGTGCGTTCCGAGAATTTCTGTTTCCACTGAAGCGCTTCGTCGACGTTCTTGTTGCTGCCATCGGTGTCGATGTCGCGGTTGCCTTCGGGGTGGCCTGCCACATGCAGGTTCTGAAACCCGGCCTTGTCAAACAGGCCTGTTTCCAACAGCTGCATGGAAGAATGAAAATCACCGTGGGGCGTAGCAACACCGCCGGCCAGCAAGAGCGCCTGTTTCACATCCGCCTCGCCCTGGTAGCGGGCAATCCAGTCGGCCAGAGTGGCCTCGTCCTGGATGATGCGGGCCGGGAAATGCGGCATCACCGGGTAGCCTTCAGCATTGAGGCGCTTGGCGGTGGCCACCATCTCTTCGATCGGGGTGCCGTCGATATGGGCGATATAGACACGGGTGCCCGCAGGCAGCAGATCGGCAAAACTCTCGACCTTGGCGGCGGTGCGTGGCATCACCTCAATCGAATAGCCCTGCAGCAGGGCTTCGATCTGCGGGTTGACGGGTTGTGGCGACTTGTCGTCACGCTTTTTGAAGTTCAACAAAGCCATCACGGCCTCCCATAGTGGTGTCAGGCTCACGCCCATCCGTCGTTTGCAATCAGGACCTTCAGGCGTTCCTGATCATATTCCGCTTCCAGACGTTTCGCTTCGGCTTCGGCCACCTCGCCAGCATCACCTTCCAGGGCATAGGGCACAGCTTTGCGCCATTCTGCCAGATAGGCATCACTGTCTTTGGCATTGACCTTCATCGCCGCCCGGTCGATCGCCTGTTCAAAGCGTTCTTCCAGTTGACGTTTTGAGCCGCGGCGGCCTTTTCCAACAATCACCTGCGCTGGAATATCGCGCCAGTATACGATCGTTACATCCACCATAGCCTGTCCTCCTGAGACGTCTGATAATTTTTGTTTCTAGAGCGTCCCGTTTCGCGGAGTACGCCGGATTTCGACACCACTTGGGTTTTGAGCGACGTTTTCCTGTCTCGTGAATACAAAGCTGGTGCCAATCTGGCCACAGCTGGGCGCGCCCATAATTCTCATCAAGCTTATGAGTTTGCTACAACCCAGCCCCAACTCTGCCCGCCTGGCCCTGGGTCCAAACCTATGGAATAGATGTCTGTTGCGGGATTTCGGGCCGCAACTGCCCTTGCGCCGCAGGGCTTGGCTCCATAGTCTAGGGGCAACACGATAATCGGAGGGCGTGAATCATGGCGCCCAGGCGTTCCAAAGGTGCGGGCGCGTTTCCCAAGGTGGTAGAAACCCCTGTACCAGCCCGTCCGGATTCTGATGCGCTTTATGCGGCTCTGGATCTTGGCACAAATAGTTGCCGCATGCTGATTGCCCAACCAAAGGGCAGCGGTTTTCATGTGGTGGACAGTTTTTCCAAGTCGGTGCAACTGGGCACCGGGCTTGAACGAACCGGCAGATTGTCGCGTTCGTCCATGTCGCGTACCATTCAGGCGCTGCGGATCTGTCAGCAAAAACTCAAACGTAACCGGGTCAAACGGATGCGGCTGGTCACCACCGAGGCCTGCCGCCGTGCCAAAAACTCGCGCGAGTTCATCCGGCAGGTGAAGCGCGAAACCGGTTTGCCGCTAGAAATCATCCAGCCCGAGGAAGAGGCCCGCCTGGCGGTGATCTCCTGCGCCCCGTTGGTCTCAACCAAGACCGACCAGTTGCTGGTGGTTGATATCGGCGGTGGTTCAACCGAACTGGTCTGGATTGATCTCTCTTCTGTGCCGGGGCGCGACCGCCCCGCGGCCATCATGCGGCTGCATGCCGGTTTTCACACCACAGAGAGCCCCTTCCCCATGGCAAAAGTGGTGGATTGGATCTCGGTTCCGCTTGGCGTTGCGACCCTGCGCGATCAGTTCAACGATGTGGAAGACGATTCCGCCCGCTTTGCCCTGATGAGCTGGTACTTTGAAGAACATCTGGCGGATTTTGCCCCCTACAAGGATGAGCAGGCCCGCGATGGCTTTCAGATTGTTGGCACCTCGGGTACGGTCACCACTGTTGCTGCCTCTCATCTTGGGTTAAAGCGCTACGATCGCACCAAGGTGGACGGGTTGCGGATGACCAGCGACCAGATCGACAAGGTGATCCGCGGCTATCTGGAGCTTGGCCCGCAGGGGCGCCGCCGGGATCCGCGCATTGGCGAAGATCGCCAGGCCTTGATCATGTCAGGCTCTGCCATCCTGCAGGCGCTGCTGCGCTGTTGGCCAACTGATCGGCTTTCGGTGGCGGATCGTGGCCTGCGCGAAGGTCTGCTCTATGCGCAGATGAGCGCGGATGGAGTATTGGAAGACGGGCCCTTCTGAGGCGCAACAATGTAATTCACGCCCTGCCCTTTGATCCAAAAGGGAGTGGCGAAAACGGTGAAGATGATGGCAAAGACGCCCACAGGAAAAACGCCCACTGGCAAAAACACCTCCGGTCGCGGTCAACGGGACCTGAAAGTAAAGGTTAAATCCGCCCGTGGTCGGCGGCTGAGTTCGACCCGTTGGTTGCAACGACAGCTGAATGACCCCTATGTAAAACGCGCCCAGGCCGAAGGTTATCGCGGACGCGCGGCTTATAAGATCATGGAAGTGGACGACAAATACCGCTTTTTGGTGCCCGGCGCACGGATTGTTGACCTGGGTTGTGCCCCAGGAGGCTGGGCGCAGGTGGCGGTCAAGCGGATCAATGTGATGGGCGAAAAACGTGGCAAGGCCCAGGGCCGGATCATTGGCGTGGATCTGCAGGAAATGGAACCCCTGGCGGGGGCCGAATTCTACCAATTGGATTTTATGGACGAAGGTGCCGACGATCAGGTCAAAGAATGGCTTGGCGGCAATGCGGATGTTGTTATGTCGGACATGGCGGCCTCCAGTTCAGGCCACAAACAGACGGACCACCTGAAAATCATCGCCCTATGTGAGGCCGCAGCCTATTTTGCCTTTGATGTTCTGGAAGAAGGTGGCACGTTTGTTGCCAAGGTTCTGGCCGGTGGTGCCGAGGGTGAGCTGCAAAAGCTGCTGAAGAACAAATTCACCAAAGTGGCCAATGTCAAACCGCCCTCGTCGCGGTCCGACAGCTCTGAAAAATTTGTGGTCGCGATGGGTTACAAAGGCTAGCGCCCCAAACTCTGGCGCGCGGCCTCTGTCCCAGGTTCTATTGCAGCGGCGCTGCGTTGACCTCGGCGGGGCGCAGCGATTGGGTGGCCAACTCACGCAGCTTTAACGTTTCAGGCCCCTCGCCTTCGCTCTGATGAGTGATGCGAATGTCTGAATGGCGCTGGTTGGCCAGTTTTGCCTTGGTCAAAACCTGTTTGGCCGCACTGAGGATCTGTAGGTTCTTGCCCGGATTGCCCATTATTTTTATTCCATCATTCTTGTTGGTTCTTTTGCCTCCCCTGGCAATAAATCTGCGGCATGGCCGAATTGTGGCGAAACTGCGCCATTGTTTCCGGGCGGGAAACATGTGGCTTTTTTGCCAAAGGGGCTAAATCCTTAGGCCGTCGCTTCGCCGCCGGAGTGCAGGTCAATCAAGGCGCTGTTGAACTCGGCGCCCAGGATTAGGATCGCCGCATTCACGTAAAGAAAAATCATCGCTGCCATGGCCCCGGCTAACCCCGCATAAGTCGCGGAATACTGAGCAACCGAGCTGAGGTAAAAAGCAAACCCAATCCCCGCCGCCCACCACAGGACCACCGTCAGCAATGTTCCCGGCAGGATATGGTTCCAACGGTGGATGCGCCCAGGGAGGACCAGATGGCACAGCAGCACGGCCACGATGGGAACCACCGTGGTTACCACCGCATTGAGCCGAACAGACAGATTGGCAGGCAGCTCCGCATCCGGGAAAAAGTCAGCAAAGTAATGCAGATAAAGCGGGAGGATAACCTCGACAACAGCGGCAAACATCAACCCGGCACCGCCCAGGATCACAAAGCCAAAACAGATCAGACGCGACAACCAAAAAGGCCGGTTGTCGGTATCGTGATAGGCCTGCACCATAGCCTGTCGCACCGCATCCACCCCATTGGAGGCAAAATACAGCGCCAGAACACCGCCGAGGGTGATCAGGCTGGTGCTGGAGCTTTCCAACACGGCGTAGAGCTCCTTCAGGATGGGGGTCGAGACTTCCTCGGGCCAGGCGCCAAAGACCAGATCAATGAGATCGTCCAAATTCACATCCTGCGAAAACACCTTGGCGACCGACCCTGCCAGGGCAACCGTGAACAGCACAAAGGGGAAAAGCGCCAGCATCATCGACATGGCGATATGGCTGCTCATCACCCAGCCGTTTTTGCGATTGAACCGGCTCAGTGCTTGCCACAGGGCCGGAAGTAGAAGTCTGGAGAAGGCAACAAATCTCATCTCATCAAATATCCATAGCTCTGGCGGGAAAGCCAGCCACAATCCGCGCTCTGGGCCATATTCAAGACTGCACAGAGACGGCAGGATCAGGCCGGTGAAATTTGGACTCTGCAATTCAGTCCGTGAGATCTGGACTGTGAGATCTAAACTGTGAGATCTGGACAGTCCGCCAAACAGGGTATTCACTGAGGCACGAGTCGCCACGGCAGGCCTGCCCAGGTTGCCTTGCAAAAGGATTGGCCCAGGATATGGTCTTAACCGTTTCAAATGTCACAAAAACCATTCCGGGAAGTGACCTCTCAAAGCCCATTCTTGATGGGGTCTCGTTGCAATTGGAGGCAGGAAGAACGCTGGCCCTGACCGGCGAAAGCGGCTCTGGCAAGAGCACCCTGCTGCACCTTATCGGCGCCCTGGATGTCTTTGACAGCGGTGAGATCGAAATCGACGGCAAACCAATCAGTCCGCTGAAGGAACCAGGCCGCGCAGCCCTTAGGAGGGCAAGCGTATCAAATATTTTTCAACAGTTTAACCTTGTGCCTTCACTTGATATCGCCGCCAATATCGCTCTGCATTCCAAATTGGCCAACCGGCACGAGCCCCCTTGGGAGAACCATTTGGCGACACGCCTGGGGCTCGAAAGTCTTTTGACGCGCTATCCGGAGCAGCTGTCGGGGGGGCAGCAACAAAGGGTGGCTGTTGCCCGCGCTCTGGCCCTGCGCCCTAAACTGCTGCTGGCGGATGAACCCACCGGCAGCCTGGATGAGGAAACCGGTGAGGCGGTCCTGTCCCTGATGCTGGAACTGGTGGCGGAAAGCCAATGCGCCCTGTTTCTGGTCACCCATTCCACCGCCATTGCCGGGGCCCTGGACCGCAGGCTGCATCTGAGCGGAGGTCAGCTAGCGTGACTGGGGCGGCTCTTGCAGCGCTGCTCTCTTATTGGCGCAGGCATCTGTTTCAATTGATGGCGCTTGTTGCAGGTCTGGCCTTGGCAACAGCCCTGTGGTCTGCCGTGCAAGCAATCAATGCCCAGGCCAGGGCGAGCTATGACAGGGCTGAACAGGCATTGAACCAAGGCAACCGGCCCAGTCTGGTTGCCCCAGGTGGCGCGTTAACGGTTGCCGATTATGTCGCCCTGCGTCGTCAGGGCTGGCAGGTCTCTCCGGTGCTGGAAGGCAGGCTGAGCTTGGCTGGGCAAGATATTGATTTGATGGGCATTGATGTGCTCACCTCACCTGTTTTTGGAGAGGTCTCTTCCCCGGAGAGCGAGGATGCAGATGGTTCCTTTTTGATCTCGATGCTCACGGGTTCGGGCGGTGTTCTGGTGCATCCGGACACTGCCGCGCGCCTGGCCCATTTGGACACCGGGTTTGTGTTGCACGCCTCCCAAATGGTGCCCCCAGGGCAGGCAATCGCTGATATTTCTGTGGCGAGCCGACTGTTGCAGGTCCCGGATCGCCTCACCCGGTTGATCCTCACAGAGGAGCCCAGGCCGGATGAGGCAAGGCTGACAGGCCTGCCCAGTCATATTGTGCTGGAACAAAAAACAGTCACGGCTGATCCTGGCGCGCTGACCGAGAGTTTTCACCTCAATCTCACAGCCTTTGGTTTCCTCGCCTTTGTGGTGGGGTTGTTCATCGTCCAAGGCACCATAGGGCTGGCGATGGAGCAACGCCGGGGGCTGTTCCGCACCCTGCGCTGCCTAGGTGTTCCATTGCGTCATCTGCTGTTGACTCTGCTGGCAGAGATCACCGTGATTGCCTTGGCATCCTCTTTCATCGGATTGATCTTAGGCTACTTTCTTGCAATTGCACTGATGCCCAATGTCGCCGCCACCCTGTCGGATCTTTATGGCGCGCAGGTTGACACCGGGTTGTCTTTGCGCCCGGTTTGGATCCTGTCTGGTCTGGCCATGACCTTGCTGGGGGCCGGTCTTGCCAGTGCGCATTCCTTTCACAGCCTTTGGAAGCTGCCCATCCTGCAAGCGCCCTCGACCCGCGCCAGGGGGCAACAGGTACGGCGCAGTTTTACCGGATGGGCCCTAGCCGGGCTGGCGCTGATCCTGCTTGGTTCTGTCCTGTTGGCTACGCTGGGCGGGCTTGTCGGCGGGTTTGCTTTCCTCGGAGGTGTCATGCTGGGCGCCGCGCTCCTGCTGCCCTTTTGCCTTTGGAAGTTGTTGCGCCTGGGGCAAAGCCTGTCGAAATCGCCACTTGTTCATTGGCTTTGGGCCGATGCGCGGGCGCAATTGCCGGGGGTATCACTGGCTTTGATGGCTTTAATGCTGGCACTGGCCACCAATATTGGCGTTGGCTCCATGGTGTCGAGCTTTCGGCTGACCTTTACCGGCTGGCTGGATCAACGCCTGGCCTCAGAGCTCTACATCACCGCAGAAGGTGACGCGCAGGGAGCGCAGATCCAGCACTGGCTAGAGGCTCAGGGAATCCGGGTCCTGCCTATTCGCTACCATGATATGCCACGCAGCACCGGCCGACTGCGTCTGTATGGCGTAGTTGATGACACCACCTATCGTGACAATTGGCCGATGCTGGAACGGCAGCCAGAGGTCTGGGACCGTGTCGCCCTGGGCAATGGACTGTTGGTGAGCGAGCAGCTGGCCCGGCGGGATGGTCTGCGCTTGGGAGCGCATCTGGAGTTGCCCGAAGGCTGGCCAACAGAGGTGCTTGGGATCTATTCAGACTATGGCAATCCGCATGGCCAGGCCATCCTCGCTTTGCCGGAGCTGCTGCGCAATGCGCCAAGGACTCCCAACCTGCGGTTTGGCCTGCGCCTTGATTCCGAACAGGTCCCTGACCTCATGAATAATCTGCGTGATAGGTTTGAATTACCTCGGGAAAACATGATCCGACAGCATGAGATAAAAGCCCACTCTCTGGCGGTGTTCAACCAGACTTTCCTGGTGACAGATGCGCTCAAACTACTGACCCTTGGGGTGGCCAGTTTTGCCATTTTTACCAGTCTGATAACACTTTGGACCCAGCGCTTGCCGCAGCTGGGGCCTATCTGGGCCATGGGCGTCAGCCGTGGCACCCTGGCCGTAATGGATATACTGCGCAGCCTGATCCTGGCCGGCCTCACCTGTTTGGTCGCCCTGCCCCTGGGACTGGTTCTGTCCTGGACCCTGTTGGTTGTTATCAACACAGAGGCCTTTGGTTGGCGACTGCCGGTCCATCTGTTCCCACTGGATTGGTTGGGGCTGGTTGCCTTATCGCTTTTCGCAGCCTTGCTGGCTGCCCTGTTACCTGCCTGGAGGCTGTTTCGCCTGCATCCTTCGGAGCTTTTAAAGGTGTTCGCAAGTGAACGTTAGATCCACCTTCCTTTGCCTGCTGACAGGCCTTGCAACACCAGCCCTTTCGCAGGGGTTTGCCGGACTAGGCACTGCTGCCGATGGCTTTGATGTGCCACAACGCGGCACACAGCTGACTTTCCCAAGTGATCACGGGGCGCATCCGGATTTTCGTATTGAGTGGTGGTATTTGACCGCCAATCTTCAAGACAAAAACGGCCAGAGCTACGGTGTGCAATGGACGCTGTTTCGCTCTGCGCTGGCGCCGGGTGATACCCCCGGCTGGCAAAGCCCGCAGATCTGGATGGGGCATGCTGGCCTCACCAGCGCCTCGGCGCATTTTTCGGCGCAGCGTCTGGCACGAGGCGGAATTGGACAGGCCGGGGTGAGCACAGCCCCCTTTGAGGCCTGGATTGATGACTGGCAAATGACCGGAACGGATGACCTGTCGCAACTCGATATCTCAGCCTCCGGGCTTGAGTTTTCCTACCAGCTCTCGGGCTTAGCCGACGGGCCGTTGGTCTTGCAGGGAGAGGCTGGCTATTCGGTGAAATCCCCCGAGGGACAGGCCAGTTACTACTATTCCCAGCCCCACTACGACATCAAAGGCACACTCACCCTGCCCTCTGGCCCGGTTGTGGTCACTGGCAAAGGCTGGCTGGACCGCGAATGGTCGTCTCAGCCCCTGTCAGAGGATCAAAGCGGCTGGGACTGGTTCTCACTGCGCTTTGACAGTGGGGATAAGCTGATGGGATTTGTTCTGCGCGGCAAGGAAGTCGTCGAGGATTTCCGCTCTGGCACCTGGATTTCCGCCTCAGGAGAGGTCACGCCTTTGAGGCCTGGCGCCTTTCAGGCGGTCCCCTTGGCACAGGCCGAGGTGGCTGGCCGCGAGATCCCGGTGCAATGGGAAGTCTCCCTGCCGGAAAAGGGAGTTTCCGTGATCGTAGAAGCACTTAACAGTCAAAGCTGGATGGAAGTCTCCTTTGCCTATTGGGAAGGTCCAGTAGCAATTTCGGGCAGCCATTCCGGCAGCGGATACCTTGAAATGACAGGATATTGATGAAAAAAAAGGGGCGCCCTGTGAGCGCCCCTTTGAGGTCGATATGCCGTCAATCAGCGCACCACATAGACCGAGCATTCCGAATGACGGATCACCCGGGCCGCGTTTGGCCCGAGCAGATAGTCCTTCAGGTCCGGCTTATGAGCGCCAATCACGATGAGATCACTGCCGGCGGCTTCCGCCACTTTGAGGATCTCCTGATAGGCAGTGCCCGTTGCCACCACATGGCGGATCTTGGTGTTGGAATTCGCTCCGAGAATTTCGGCGCAGGCCGTCCTGAGATTCTCCGTAGTATCCTCCACCGCCTTTTCATGGTGGTGGCTTTCAAAGAACCCCGAAACCCAGCTTTCGCCAAAATCCGGCAGGACGTTGACCACGTCCAGCTGAGCCCCGTCCAGGTCGGCCAATCGGGCCGCCTGTTCGAGAACCTTTTTATCGGTGGCCTTGTCGCTCAGTTCGATCGCGCAGAGTACAGATTTGATCATGCTGTTTCTCCTTCTCTGCGGGCACGCCCGCGTTGCATCAGGGCAATCAGACCAAGCAGCACCAGCGCTGGAATGAAGATCAGCTCCTTGGGAAGCTGATCCGTTGGCGCCAGAATTTCCTTTACAAAAACAGGGGTATCCCCGTAGAAGTCAAAGCTGCCAAGGTCCTGTTCGGCTGGGGTGCCAAAGCCAGGCGCATCCAGGTTCATCTGGCCCTCTTCTGGCAACAGGATCAACCCGGCTTTTTCGGCCATGGCTTCCCCGTCCAACCCGTCGATTGCTTCTACGATCAGCGTAGTTGAGGCGATCTCACCGGTGTCAAAGTCAGGCCCCTCGATGGTAAGGCGCAATTGCTGCCCTGCTTCTGCTGCTCCCAAAGCCTGCACCAGTTCTGTCGGTGCAACCTCAGTATGGGCTGGCATGAGCCGGTTCATGAAGAAATCCGGACGGAACAGCGCAAAGGCGACAAAGACCAGAAGGAAGCTCTCATAGAGCTTACTGCGGGTGACAAAGTAACCCATGGTGCCGGCGGTGAAGACCAGGATGGCGATGGTGGCAGATATGGCGACCAATATACCTTGCGTCCAGGTCACATCTATCAACAAGAGATCGGTGTTGAAGATAAAGACAAAGGGCAGCGCCACTGTGCGCAAGGAATAGAAAAAGGCCACAAAGCCAGTGCGGATTGCATCCCCGCCCGATACTGCCGCCGCCGCAAAGCTGGCAAGCCCCACCGGTGGCGTCACATCGGCCATGATCCCAAAGTAGAACACAAAGAGATGCACGGCAATGAGCGGCACAATCAGACCAGACTGCGCTCCGAGTTCTACCACAACACCGGCCATCAGCGAGCTGACAACGATGTAGTTGGCGGTTGTGGGCAGCCCCATGCCCAGCACCAAGGACAACAGGCCAACGCACATCAGCACAAAGACCAAAATGGTACCGGTCATATCCGCGGCGCGCTCTGCGACAGTACCTTCAAAGCTGGTGATCCCGATGAAATCGGTCAGCGGGCTGATGGCATGTACCACAATGGCGCTCAGATAGGTGAGACCATAGGCCATGGTTTCCACCAGATCCGCCATCACCTGACCTACGCCAGTGAGGGTAACGGTGCCGACGATGACGCCGGCAGTGGCGGTCGCCAGAGCGATACCGATCATATTGCGCGAACCATCAATCAAGCCGTTCCACAGATCGTGGTAGCCATCAACAAAGGTTGCGACCATGTTGCTTTGATTGCGGAAAAACGCCTTGATCGGTTTCTGGGTCAGCAGGATGACAAAGAGCAGTGCCGTCGCCCAAAAGGCCGAAAGGCCGGGGGACTTCTGCTCGATCATCAGGAAGTAGACCAGAACAATGATCGGCAGCAGATAGTGCAGACCTGCCTTGTAGATCTTGGCAATATCCGGCAGTTCCACCTCTTTGGCATTGGGGTCATCCGGTTCCAGATCGGGAATGCCTGAAGCCAGAGCCACAAGCGCGACATAGACCGCAAAGACCGTGGCAAACATCAGCAACCCGGCAATGCTTGGCACCCATCTGTAGGCCGCATCCACCGGGAACTGCGTCCCGTAGCAAAGCCCTGCAAAGACCGCAAAGAAACTGGCCATGCCGAGGATCGTGCGGGCCATATGGACCTCACGGTTGCCTAAGGTCGGCATGTTCCGCTTCACCGCTTCCAGATGCACAATGTAAACCAGCGCGATGTAAGAGATCGCCGCCGGCAAGAAGGCATGGGTGATCACCTCGACATAGGAAATACCGACATATTCCACCATCAGGAAGGCCGCAGCCCCCATGACCGGTGGCATGATCTGGCCGTTCACCGAGGAGGCCACCTCAACCGAGCCGGCCTGTTCCGAGGAAAAGCCAACCCGCTTCATCAGTGGAATGGTAAAGGTGCCGGTGGTGACCACATTGGCAATGGAGGAGCCAGAGATCAGACCGGTTGCGGCAGAGCCGACAACGGCCGCCTTGGCCGGGCCGCCGCGCAGGTGACCCAGCGCGCCAAAGGCCATTTTAATAAAGTAATTCCCGGCACCAGCCTTATCAAGAAGCGCGCCGAAGAGCACAAAAAGAAAGACAAATTTGGTCGAAACACCCAGCGCGATGCCAAAGACACCCTCTGAGGTGATCCACATATGGCTCATGGCTTTTTTCAGGCTTGCGCCCTTCCAACGAATGACTTCGGGCACCCAATCAGAGGAGCCAAAGAACACATAGGCCAGAAACACCGTGGCAATGATCGCCATGGCGGGGCCCAAAGCGCGCCGTGCCGCTTCAAACAGGATCAACAGACCCGCGAGGGCGTAGAATTTGTCGATGTCATCAGCCAGGCCGCCACTGTCGACGATCTTTTGATAGTTCAGGAAACCGTAGACCGCGACAAAGACACCAGCGGCTGCCAGCGCCCAGTCCTGAACCGGAACAAAATGGCTTTCATCATCACCCCATTCCCGGACATATTTCAGCACCATCATCAGGGCTGCGCCAAGGCCAAGAACCAAGGCGACGGCTTGCAGCGTGCTGCTCCAACCGCCCAGCAGGTACTGACCGATAATGGCAAAACCACTGTAGGACAAAACCAAGATGGCCAGGAACAGCCCTAGGGCACTGGCGATCTGTTCCACCTTGGTGGCGGTGCCGCTGCCGTTCAGGTAGCTCGGCGTGACCAGGGCCAGCGCCACAACAGCACCGACAATCACTGCGACATTCATCGAAATTTCTGGCGACAGGGTCACCATGACGGCGACAGTAAAGGCGCCGAGCCCCAACACTGTACCCAGATGGCCGAGGGCGAAGGAAATCACGTTGCGGCTTTCCCGGCCCATGGCGGGATAGGCCATGAACCCAAGCATCAGCGCAAAGGCCAGATGGATCAGGCGTGAATTGTTATTGACGGCACCGGGCAGCAAATAGTTTGCCAGCGGCGAGGCCAGAATGACTTGGAAAACGGACCAGCTTACAGCGATGACGGCGAGGGACAGCCCTACAGCTCCGACCGGGTTACGTGCACCCGCATCAGAGGAGGCAACCAGTTCCTGCAGTTCATCTTCGCTTAGCGGTCGATTTTCCTGAACATCAGATGTCATGGATAATCTCCCATCCAGACCGGAGCCATCGTTCAGGAGGTTTCCCTCCGGGATGTGGGCCCGTGTCTGCTATTATTGGTTTTGGGGGGGTGGCCCCGCATAAAAGGAAAGGGGCGCGAAACCGCGCCCCACCCTATGTTGTTAGATCTATTACTCGATCCAGCCTTTTTCGCGGTAGTACTTGGCCGCGCCATCATGCAGCGGTGCAGAGAGACCATCAGCGATCATCTCTTCAGGCTTCAGATGTGCAAAGGCAGGGTGCAGTTTGCGGAAGGCGTCGAAGTTTTCAAACACCGACTTCACAACCGCATAAACGGCCTCGTCAGGAACATCGGTCGAAGAGACAAAGGTCGCGCCAACACCAAAGGTCTGTGTGTCTGCATCCGACCCGCGATACATGCCGCCAGGGATGGTGGCTGTGCGGTAGAAGGCGTTGTCATCAACCAGTTTGGTAACGGCGTCGCCATCAACTGTCACCAGAACGGAATCACAAGCAGTGGTGGCTTCCTGGATGGAACCCGATGGGTGGCCAACAGTGTAGATCATTGCGTCGATCTGGTTGTCACACAGGGCAGCAGACTGTTCAGCCGCTTTCAGCTCGGTTGCCAGAGCGAAGTCTTCCATGCCCCAGCCTTTGGCGCCCATCAGAACTTCCATGGTGCCGCGCTGACCGGAGCCAGGGTTACCAATGTTGACGCGCTTGCCTTTCAGATCATCAAAAGTGGTGATGCCGGAATCAGCACGGGCGACAACGGTAAAGGGCTCTGGGTGGACTGAGAATACCGCGCGCAGACCTTCGTAGGCGCCTTTTTCAGAGAACTTGGAGGTGCCGTGATAGGCGTGATGCTGCCAGTCAGACTGTGCCACACCAAACTGCAATTCGCCTTCACGAATGGTGTTGATGTTGTAGACAGAGCCACCGGTGGATTCCACGGCGCATTTGAAACCGTGCTCTTTGCGGCTCTTGTTGACCAGACGGCAGATCGCGCCACCTGTTGGGTAATACACGCCGGTCACACCGCCGGTGCCAATGGTGATGTATTCCTGAGCATGGGCAGCTGGCGCCATAAAGGCAGCCGTTACCAATGCGCCGACGGTAAGTTTGGTATGTTTCATGATTAGATCTCTCCCACGATATTTTTTCATGAAGTCGCGTCGCCCTTCGTTGGAGCGACGCTGATTATGCACTCTCTGCTGCACCGTTGGCCGGGTGGCCATTTGGGTGCAAAAGGGGTGGTCTGATCGCGCTATACACCCTAGCCCGCTCACAACAGGAGCTGTCAAGCGCCTCAGAAACGCGAGGGAACCTTGAACCGGTCGTTTCCTCGCATGTGACAAAAGCCTGGAAAATTTCCCCCATTGCCTCCCCTCAAGAGTCGCAGCACTGTGTCAGAATGTCGCACATACACGCAAGGGTGTTGTTTGATTTCTGCCCCGCAGAATGAAATTTTTGTAAAAAGAACCTGCAAAATCGCCAACGTCTCAAAGTGAGACGTGACTTTTGCTCCATTTTTTCTTAAAAAAACTTAAGAGTATCTGAAGGCCGTGGCGAACAGACAGGGCTTTGCGAATAGATGCGTGATCTCATGCGTAGTGGAGCGGGTCTTGATCTTACTGAGCGAACTGGTTGCAAACAACCCTGCGGTCAAAGACTTTTGGTCATTGGAGCGCTGCGTATCCGCTGCCGCTCGCCTTCAATCGGTACCGCCTAGCTCCGTTTTACAGCTGGATGTGGAGCCTGAGTTCCGCTCTACACCGCGCAAATGGCAGATCATCCTGACAGCGGCGCATGAACGTGGATTGCGCGCCCGCGATTAGAAGCATCTTCACCTTTCGCGAAACCTTTCTGGCGCCACGTACCCCCAGCCCGCCACGTTTTTTTTCCTTTGAACGGACAAAACTGCCCGCGCCCGGGCGGCAGAAGATCTTGCGCCGCTTTGGTTTTTCCGCGACACCTGAAACAAAGCCAAGGATGCAGACCAGGCCCTAGCCCGGTTGATCCGACTGTTGTGGCAACATCAAAACCAACACAGGGGGTCCCGGCCCGATGTGTTTTGCGGAGGTTTCTTATGAAAGTGGATGGCACCCCCTACCGGTCCCTGTGGTGGGACGCAGATAAGGACGCTCTGCAGATCATTGACCAGCGCTGGTTGCCGCATGAGTTTTGCATCGAACAGCTCGACAGCCTAGAGTCTTTTGCTTGCGCGATCAAAGACATGCATGTGCGCGGTGCACCTCTGATTGGGGCAACCGCTGCCTATGGTATGGCCCTGGCCATGCGGTTGGATGCCAGCGAGGCGGCGCTGGACCGCAGCTGGAGCGAGCTGAATGCCACCCGTCCCACGGCCATCAACCTGAGGTGGGCCTTGGACCGCTGCCTCGACCTGCTTTTGCCGCTGCCCCAGGCACAGCGCGCCACCGCCGCCCTGCGCCTCGCCCATGAGATTGCCGATGAAGATGTGGAGATAAATCGCCGTATCGGCCAGCACGGGCTGACCCTGATCCAAGAGATCGCCGCTCGCAAAACAGATGCCAGCCCGGTTCGGCTGTTGACCCATTGCAATGCTGGATGGATCGCCACCGTTGATTGGGGCACCGCCACCAGCCCGATGTATCACGCCCATGACGCTGGTATCCCGCTTCATGTCTGGGTGGATGAGACCCGCCCCCGCAATCAGGGCGCGCTCACCTCCTGGGAGCTTGGCAGCCATGGTATCAGTCACAGCTATATCACCGACAATGCCGGTGGCCATCTGATGCAACACGGTCTGGTTGATATGGTGATCACCGGAACCGATCGCACCACCCGGCGGGGCGATGTCTGCAACAAGATAGGTACCTACCTCAAAGCGCTGGCAGCAAAGGATAATAATATCCCATTTTATGTGGCCCTGCCCTCACCAACGATAGATTGGAGCGTCACCGACGGGGTTTCCGAGATCCCAATCGAAGACCGTGACGCCCGCGAAGTCAGCCATGTCCAGGGCACCGGCGACCAGGGGCAGATCGCCTCGGTGCAGGTGACACCCAAAGGCACAGGCGTCGGCAACCCCGCCTTTGACGTAACCCCAAATCGGCTGGTCACCGGTTTGATTACCGAGCGGGGCATCTGCGCGGCCTCCGAAGCTGGCCTTTCGGCGCTGTTCCCGGAGAAGGCCAACCCGCAAACTCCGGGCAAGGGCTGACCGGATGCAGTCCCCTTACTCAGACAGTGTGGATTTGCGACAAACCATCATCGAGGCCTGTCTGGCGATGAATGCTTCGGGCGTCAATCAGGGGGTGTCGGGCAATATCTCGGTACGCTGCCAGAACGGCATGTTGATTACTCCATCGGGTATAGATTACAGCAAAATGACCCCCGAAATGTTGGTTCTGATGCCTCTGGATGGTGCAGAGATGGCGCCAGGGCAAATGAAGCCCTCTTCGGAATGGCAGTTTCACCGCGATATCCTGCTGGCCAAACCCGAGGCCATGTCTGTGGTCCATGCCCATCCGATCTATTGCACCGCCTTGGCGATGAACCATCAGCCGATCCCGGCCTGCCACTATATGGTCGCTGCCTTTGGTGGTGAGGATGTGCCTCTTGCTGGCTACGCTCTGTTTGGCACAGCAGAACTGTCAAATCTGGTGGTAACCGCTCTGTCCTCTCGTTCCGCCTGTCTTATGGCCAATCACGGCGCGGTGGTCACCGGCGACAGTCTGGAGCGCGCCCTGTGGCGGATGACAGAACTGGAAGCCCTGGCCAAGGGCTATGTCATCTCGTTGAGCATTGGCACGCCCAAGGTCCTGAACTCGGATCAGATGTCAGAGGTAAAAAAGGCTTTTGAAAACTATGGTCTAAAAACCAGCTGAAGCTATGCAGGGGATCCAAATCTGTAGCGCGGGCTTGAAAACCCTAGGCGTGAACTGCGCGATTGATACCCGTAGAAAATCCTTTACTTTCAATTTCTTACAGGAATATCCCGAACTATTTCTACTATAAACCTTCCAGAAAGATCGCTCAACTAACCTTGACCACACCCCAGAGGACTGCCTAGGCTTTTTGTATTGGTGTTTGTTAAGAGTAGATTTTGTCTGGTAGTGCGTAGAGGTCGTATTTTTCCGACTTGAAGATATAAGGTTCCCTGTATTTCCGAACCCTTTGTTGCGCAAAAAGTCCCCTCTTTGACTGCAATAATTTGTACCGCTCAGGGCCGTCACAGGCACTGGGCCCTATTGTATTGGAGAGATTTATGAGTGCGTGGAAAGAACCCGGTAAAAAGAAGGTTTTCCTGGCCAAAGGCGGTAAAAAGACAAAACCTGCAATTTATAAGGCGATGCCCCACAAAAATGCCGTCCTAAAGAGCTGTGGCTATGAAAACACCTGGAGTGGAAACCATCGGCAAACCCTCAAAATTAAGCGTCCAGAGGGTACCTACGAAGTAAAACTGGGTGTCACCTACAAGACCGGACAAAAAGTAAAGGGCGGAAAGAACAAGCCGATCCCGGAAAGCTGCAAACTAGATTCCGCCTGGGAGTTTCAGGAGATACGGATTTTTGTAACCGGGTTGAAAATGCCCCAAACCTACACCTGCGAAGTGGATGTTTGTTTCAGCGCTATCAAAAACTCAGGAAGTCCAAAGGATTTTGATCCCTGGGCCATGTTCAACATCGATGTTCGCACCGGCCACATGCTTATGGGCGATTGGAATCCGCAAGTTTACGTTTGTGATCTGTTTGCCGGAAAGCAGAAGGTTGTCATTAAATAGACGCTCAAACAAACAAGGCCTTGCACGAGGTTATCAGTGCAAGGCCTTGATTTTGATGGTACCCAAGGCCGGACTCGAACCGGCACGCTGTCACCAGCGGGGGATTTTGAATCCCCTGCGTCTACCATTCCGCCACTTGGGCAACGACCTTTTCCTACCCAAGCTCTTTGGCGAGGTCCAGAGGAAAATGGGCCTGTGATCGGAGAAACTTGGCAACAACCCACCGGCGCAAAAACTGATCGGTTGACCTCCACCAACCCGCATGTCACGCCTGCGATGGCAGGTTATAAATCAAAGGCGGATACGATGCTGCGTGGGCTTTACAACAAAACCATGTCTCTGGCGGATCACCCGCAGGCCCTTTGGTGGCTTGCCGCCGTTGCCTTTGTCGAAAGCTCTGTTTTTCCAATCCCCCCTGACGTATTGATGATCCCGATGATCCTCGCCCGCCCCTCTCGTGCCTGGTTGATCGCCCTGGTGGCGCTGGTTGCTTCAGTCGCGGGCGGCATGTTGGGATATGCGATCGGCGCTTTTGCCTACGAAGGCCTTGGCCAGCCTATTCTGGAAGCCATGGGCAAGGTTGCAGCCATCGAAGAGTTCAACGAGAAGTTCAACGATTTTGGCTTCTGGGCTGTGCTTGGCGCTGGCATCACGCCGTTTCCCTATAAGGTCATAACCATCATGTCGGGCTGGACGGGTATGCCGCTGATGACCTTTGTTGCAACTTCAATTCTGGCCCGCGCCCTGCGGTTCTTTATCGTCGCCGGTTTGTTGCGTGCCTTTGGTGCCCCCATTCGCGACTTCATTGAGAAACGTCTGGGGCTTGTCTTTACCGTCTTTCTTGTGCTGCTGTTCGGCGGCTTCTTTGCCCTGAGGTATCTCTGAAATGCGCCGTCTTCTCATCCTTGCCGCCACTGCAGGTTCCGCCGCTATGATGTTGGGCGCACTGGGTTTTCAGTATATCGGCGAGCTGCCGCCCTGCAAGATGTGCTACTGGCAGCGCTACCCGCATGTT
This sequence comes from Pseudophaeobacter sp., assembly GCF_039971195.1. Taxonomy (GTDB): domain Bacteria; phylum Pseudomonadota; class Alphaproteobacteria; order Rhodobacterales; family Rhodobacteraceae; genus Pseudophaeobacter. Next base: position 1,566 of record NZ_JBDWPJ010000202.1, on the reverse strand, counting down.
GCCGCTGTGGGAATTGGCATTCTGGCCTTGCTGTTGCCGGGAACAGCGCTGTTGTATCTGGGCGCACTGGCGGCTTTGATCACTGCTGGCATCGGCCTCTATCACAGCGGTGTTGAGCAAGGCTACTGGGAAGGTCCAACAACCTGCACCTCTGGCCCGATTGGCGATCTCACCCCGGAACAGTTGATGGAGCAGATCATGGGTGCGCCATTGGTGCGTTGCGACGAGATTCCATGGGAGCTGTTCAGCCTATCGATGGCCAGCTGGAACGCTGTCATCTCTTTTGGGCTGGCCTGCCTGTGGATCGCTGCGGCACGCTGCAAGGATTGAGCCGCGTTACGAATCCTTTTTGGTCGCCAAGAGCAGGTTTGTCTCGCTGCTGACCACACCGTCAAAGGTGCGGACCTTGGCCAGGGCGGCATCCAGCGTTTCAAGCGTTTCGGTGCCCAGTTCCACAATCAGATCCCAGCGCCCATTGGTGGTGTGGATGGCACGCACTTCGGGCAGGCCCTGAAGCTGCCGGATGATCCGGCTGGCGCCGCGTCCCTCGATACCGATCATCATCAAGCCACGTACCGGGTCGCGCAAGACGTCTTCTTTCAGCACCACTGTGAACCCCAGCACGTCACCACGCAGTTGCAAACGCTCGATCCGGGCGCGTACCGTGGTGCGGGACAGGTCCAATTGCAGCGCAAGATCCGACAGGCTGGCGCGCGCATTGTGCCGCAAAGCCGCAATCAAGCGTTCATCCGTTTTATCCATTCGATCCTCCAATTTGACAACTACCTTGTCATAATGATCAAAATGATAGGTTTCAACCGCACCATATCGGAGACTTTAACAAGGCAGTGAAATATCCCAATGGAGAGCCCTGCCATGTCCCAAAAGACCTGTTTCCTGATCGGTGCCCCTGTAGACAGTGGCAAACGTCGCTCTGGCTGTCTGATGGGGCCGGATGCCTATCGCACTGCCGGTCTGGCAGAGGCGCTCTCGGGTCTGGGACATCACGTTAAGGACCTCGGCAATCTTCCCCCTGCCCCACATACCGCAGACGACAGCGCCGCGCCGGTCTTTGCCCGCAATGAAACCATTGCCTGGACCAAAGCTCTGGCGGATGTGGCGCGGGACACCATGCCCAAAGGCCTGCCGGTCTTCCTCGGCGGCGACCATTCGCTGTCCTTGGGCTCTGTTGTTGGCGTGGCGGATTATGCGGCCTCAGTTGGCCGTCCTTTGTTTGTGCTCTGGCTCGATGCGCATACGGATTTTCACACACCACAAAGTACTGACAGCGGCAATCTGCATGGTACGCCCGTTGGCTATTTCACTGGTCGCAGCGGTTTTGACGGCTTTCCCGAGGTGGCAAACCCCGTGCCGCAGGAAAATGTCTGCATGATTGGTTTGCGCTCGGTCGATACTCTGGAACGTCTGGCGCTGGAGGCCAGTGCCATCCACCGCCATGACATGCGCGATATTGACGAAAACGGCATTGCCGGGCCGTTGGCGCGGTTTCTGGAGCGAGTTTCAGCCGCCAATGGGCTGCTGCATGTCTCCCTGGACGTCGATTTC
>NZ_JBDWPJ010000201.1:0-4189 GCF_039971195.1 Pseudophaeobacter sp. | reverse complement strand
GGTGGAAGGAACGCGCACTATAGTCAAAGATCGCGGTGGTGCAATGCGACAATCTTTTGCGAGGAGTAATGAATGCCTCGCGAAACAAGGTGCAATGGGGAATTGGAGTGCCTCGGGGGTTTGCCCCACAAGGGGCGCGGTATCCGGCATCACAAGGGGGGGGGCTCCCGCCCGGGCAAAATGGCAGCAGAGCTGCCAAATGCCTCGTTGGGCATGGCACCGCGCATTTGCGCGGTGCGGGCGCGATTGATCGCGCCAAAAGCAGCGCGCCGCCAGGCGCGCTGCCGGGCCCAAGGGGCGGATTGGTGGCCTTGCCGCCAAAGCAGCTGCGCGGGAGCGCTACCTATGCGGAAGCAACAAAGCTCAGGCGATAATGTCGGGGGTTAACCGGTCTTCGATCTGCGAGATCTTGTCTTTAAGACCCAGCTTTTGCTTTTTCAGCCTCCGAATGGTGAGCTGGTCACTGGTGCCGCGTTCTTGCAGGGCAATGATCGCCTCATCGAGGTCACGGTGTTGCCTGCGAAACACTTCCAGCTCCACTTTCAGAACCTCGTCGGTCTTCATTGACATATCGGCTGAAGCATTCATGGGCGACTCGAAAATCTACAGGGGTCTGGGAGGGCTAAGATACTTCCTTAACAGGTTTTCCGCTAGAGCTATGCAGCCAATGACTTGAGAATTTGAGTGAAACCACCATATTCTAACCAGGCAGTTGCCGCTACGGGACTGCTGATCAACGTCGCTTTGAAGCAAAAGGACGATACACGTGTCAAAACTCACTCTGGGCTCCTATCCGCATATGCTGGGGTTTGAGCAGTTGGAACGCCTTCTGGAACGCTCGGCCAAGTCCGGCAATGAGGGCTATCCTCCTTACAATATTGAACAAACCTCTGATTTTTCCTACCGGATCACGCTGGCTGTTGCTGGTTTTGCCGAGGCCGACCTGGCAATCACTGTCGAGGATCGTCAATTGGTGATCCGTGGCCGTCAGGGAGATGACAGCGACGGGCGGGTCTTTTTGCACCGGGGAATCGCCGCGCGGCAGTTTCAGCGCATGTTTGTGCTGGCCGATGGCGTCGATGTGGGCGAGGCGGTGATGGAAAACGGGCTGTTGCACGTCGACCTGACGCGTTCGCGTCCTGAAACCGTGGTTCAGACCATCAATATCAAACAGGGGTAGAGCAATGTACACACCATATGATTTCAACACCACCAATCCGCGCATGGCCTATGTCAAAGCGATTGCCGTCAGTGATCTGCCGCAGGAGATGCAGGAGAGCGCCGAGGGGCGCGATCAGCTTTATGCGGTACATGACGCCGAAGGTGCGCAACTGGCCGTTGTTGCCGACCGTAAACTGGCCTTTGTACTGGCACGGCAAAACGATTTCTCTCCGGTGCCAGTTCACTAAGATTAAGCCACGACTAGGCTTTTGCTGACACGATGTTTTCTGGCGGTTCCGGCCCCTTTGATGTTTCGCTATGATCCCTGTAAATCACCGCAGGGCTTAGGGCAGGGATCAAGATGCGCAGATATGAATTTGACTGGGTCGATGCCTTCTCGGACCGTGCTTTTGGCGGCAATGGCTGCGCCGTGGTGCATGGCGGTGCACATCTGCCCCTCGAGACCTGTACCGCCTATGTGCGCGAAACATCACTGGTCGAATGCACCTTTACCGGCCCTTCTGATCTGGCAGACATCAAGGTGCGCTATTACCTTGCCAGCCGTGAAATTCCCTTTGCCGGCCATCCGACACTCGCCACCGTAGCCGCAATGCGGGATCGCGGCATGATAGGCGACGGAGAAATTCGTCTGGAAACCGGCGCGGGCATCGTGCCGGTTACCGTTGCTGGTGACCAGATCGAAATGACTCAGATTGCGCCGCAGTTTGGGGCCAGGCCAGACCCGACCTTGGTTGCCGCAGCGATCTCCTTACCGGTCGAAGAAATTCTGGCCCCGCCGCAAAAGGTCTCTACCGGACTGCCTTTTTGCATCACCCTGCTTAAAGATCACGAGGCCCTGGCGGCAGCGCGGCTTGACCTCGACGCGCTGTCTCGGTTGGGGCAGGCGCTGGGCGCGGATGGGATTGATATGATGGAGCCTTTTCTGGTCACCCTGCCCGGAGCCACAGATGCCGGAGATACCCTGTCCCGGCTGCTGATGGCGCCGCCCAGCCCGCCCGAAGATCCCTTTACCGGTTCTGCCACGGGGGCGATGGCAGCATATCTTTGGCATCATGGGCTGATGAGCAAGGACAGTTTTGTCGCTGAACAGGGCCATGGCATGGGACGTCCCGGACGGGCAATGGTCACGCGTGTTGGCAGCCCCTCAGCGATCACCGGCGTCAAGGTGGCCGGCAAGGGCTATGTTTTGATGCGGGGTACTGTTGAGTTGCCCGAAACCCTGTAGTGCGCGCGACAATGCAAATCGTTAACCGTAGAAACGACAACGAAAGATCTTGAATGGAGAAGGCTGCAATTGCGGTGTTGCCCTATGGGGGCACTCTCGGGAAAAACTTGGCGGCTCGGCCAGTGTCAGAGCTCATTTGGCCTTTGGGTTGTCCGGCTCGGCTCGAGGGAAAGACCATTGCGGATATGGCTCCAAATGATCATTTGATCGTTTTTGCCAAACGCCTGATGCATTTTCAGTCGCACCATCATTGCCCGGCCCACCTCTCGCTTATGGTGATGGAGCCCAAAATCATGTCTGCGGCGCACCACCACCTGTTGCGCCTGAGCGCGAAGCGGTTCTGTCGTGTATTCACCTATGATCCTGATCTTTTGGCAAAACTGCCCAATGGATTGATGCTGCCCTTTGGTACCACCTGGGTAGAGGGGGGATTGGAATTCCCGTTGGAAAAGACGGCTGATCTTTCCTTGATCGCTTCGGCCCAGAATTCACATCCTGGTCACAAGCTGCGCCACCGGATTGTCACTCACCTGCAAGGGAACTACCCGGAAGCCCGCATTATGGGGCGCGGCTACAGCCCCTTTGACAACAAGGTCGAAGGGCTGGCCCCCTTTCGATATTCGGTTGTCATCGAAAACACGCAAGAGCCCAATTACTTTAGCGAAAAGCTGATAGATGCGATCCTATGCGAAACGGTGCCGATCTACTGGGGCTGTCCAAACATCACAGATTTTTTTCCCTGTGATGGGTCGTCAAACGCGGGGCTTATCCTGTGTCGCAGCCAGGCTGAGATTGAAGCGGCTTTGCGGCATGTGAGCCCCGAGGACTACGCCCGCCGTTTGCCCGCATTGCAAGATCTCAAAGACAGCGCTGAGAACTATGGAAATCTCTTTTTGAGGGCGGCAGTCGCTCTGCGCGACAGTTTGTAGACCATTCATGCTGTTGTGTGAGAAGAGGGCAGGACCTGTTTCAGCGGCCTTTCGAACAAAAAACGGCGCGCTCAGATAGGGCGCGCCGTTGGTTTTTAGGAGTTAGGGGCAGGCTTTAGCCTGCGATCAGCCCCATGTTCTCCAGTTTCAGCAGCACCTGATGGGCGCAGTTGTCAACCTCGACATTCTCGGTCTCGACGCTGAGCTCTGGGTTGGCAGGAACATCATAGGGGTCAGAGATCCCGGTGAACTCCTTGATCTTGCCTTCGCGGGCCAGCTTGTACAGGCCCTTGCGGTCGCGGCGCTCGCATTCTTCCAGCGAGGTGGCCACATGCACTTCGACAAAGGCTCCAAAATTCTCCACGTCTTCGCGCACGGCGCGGCGGGTGGTGGCATAGGGCGCGATCGGCGCGCAGATGGCGATACCGCCGTTCTTGGTGATCTCGGAAGCAACATAGCCGATGCGGCGGATGTTGAGATCGCGGTGCTCTTTGGAGAACCCCAGCTCGGAAGACAGGTTCTTTCGCACGATATCCCCATCAAGCAGGGTCACCGGACGGCCACCCATTTCCATCAGCTTGACCATCAGCGCATTGGCAATGGTGGATTTGCCAGAGCCAGAGAGGCCGGTGAGGAAGACGGTGAAACCCTGTTTGGAGCGTGGTGGCTTGGTGCGGCGCAGTTCCTTGACCACTTCGGGGAAGGAAAACCACTCGGGGATTTCCAGACCTTCGGAGAGACGGCGGCGCAACTCGGTGCCCGAGATGTTGAGGATGGTGACGTCATCCTTGTCTTCAATCTCGTCGATGGCCTCATACTGCGCCCGTTCCGACACCCAAACCATATGTTTGAA
>NZ_JBDWPJ010000200.1:0-23709 GCF_039971195.1 Pseudophaeobacter sp. | reverse complement strand
CGCCGCCAGCCAGATGTTTTCAAAAACGCTCAGCGCGTCCAGAACATTGGGCGTCTGGGTTTTGATCCCCACCCCGAGCGAGGCAATTTCATGCGGCATCCAGCGGGTGGTTTCCAGCCCGCGCATATAGACCTGGCCCTCGGTAGGAGTTTGCAGGCCCGAGATGCATTTGAAAAAAGTCGATTTACCTGCGCCATTGGGGCCAATCAGGCAGCGCAACTCGCGGGCCTTGAGTTTGAAATCGACGTTATTGGCGGCAACCACCCCGCCAAAGCGCATGGTCAGCCCGTGGGTTTCCAGAATGACTTCAGCCATTGAGCCGCTCCCTGTTGCGCATATGGCGCGTCTGCGACCCATGGCCCCTGGACCGCCGCCGCCACAGCCCCTGCCAGAGGCTGGCCACTGCGGGCACCAGACCGCGCGGCAGGAACAGGACAAACAGCACCAGAATAAGGCCGGTGATCAGTGTGTTATCAACAAGGCTTTGCTGGCCCAGAAGGAACTTGAGATAGGCGAGCCCCGCCGCCCCAAGGATCGGCCCCAGCCGGGTGCCCAGGCCGCCAACGATGCACCAGATGATGATCTCGGCGGATTGGCCCAGGGAAAACAGGCTGGGGGTGACGATCTCTCCCCAATTGGCAAACAGGGCGCCTGCCAGCCCGGCAATGGCGGCGCCAATGGCAAAGAGGAGGGTTTTGCGCGCCCGCACGTCGTAGCCCATTAGCGACATGCGGGTCTCATTCTCGCGAATGCCCACTGCCACCCGGCCAAAACTGGAGCGCAGCAGCGCCGAGACCAGCACAAAGACCAGCGCCAGCAGCACCGCACAGAGATAGAAATAGGCATCGCCCCAGATATAGGCCTCGGGCTGGCCCGGCACATTCAGGGTCTGAAAGCCGGGGATCCCATTGAAGCCGCCGAGGCGGGCCTTGCCGATAACATAGTGCGGACCAGCGGTGGAGTTGATGAATTTGAACAGGATCAGCGTCACCACCAGGGTGATAACTCCGAGATAGACATCCGTGAGCCGCCCGTAGAACATCAAGGCCCCCAGCAACGCCGCAAAGCCCCCCGGCACCAGCACCGCCAGGATCATCGGCAGGGTGCTTTCGCCGATATTGATCGCCGCAATGGCATAGGTATAGGCACCCAGGCCAAAAAACGCCGCCTGGCCAAAGCACAGGATGCCGCCAAAGCCCCAGATCACCCCAAGGCTCAGCCCCAGCATGCCATAGATAACCAGCACGGTGAGCGTATAGGTGGAGATCAGCATCGGCATCAGCCAGAGCAACAGCGCGGTGATGACCACAGTGGTGAGGATATCCTTTTGCAGGCTCCCCGCGGATGGAGTGCTGCCCTGCATCACAGTTTTCCTTTGAAGAATTTTCCGGTGATCCCCTGGGGCAAAAGCCGCAGCAGGATAACGGCGGCGACCAACAGCGCGACCTCTCCCATCACCGGCGAGATGGCAAAGGTGAAGAGCTGATTGACCACCCCAAACAAACCGGCGCTGGAAAACAACCCGGCGATCAGCGAGGGGCCACCGGCAATGACGGTGATAAAGGCCTTGGCGATATAAGCCCCGCCCGAGGTGGGCACCAGTCCCACCAATGGCGCCAGCACCGCCCCGGCCAGCCCCGACAGGGCCGAGCCGCAAAAGAAGGTCGCCATATAGATGCGGCTGGGGCTGTAGCCCAGCGCCGCAGCCATATCGGGCCCCTGCATGGCGCCCCGGGCAACAAGGCCTGCGCGGGTTGATTTCAGTACCACAAGCATGGCGATCAACAAGAGCACAGCGATCACGATGATAAAGAAATTATAGCCGTTGATCTGATAGTTGCCGACACTGAAGCCGGGAATTGGGGTGGAGATGCCGGTGGTGGTATTGCCAAAGATCATCGTGGCCAGCCCGATGAAAAACAGGCTCAGCCCCCAGGTCGCCAGCATGGTATCCACCAACCGTCCGTAAAGGTGCCGGATCACCAGCCGCTCCACCACCAGACCAATCAGCCCCACAATCAGCGGCGCGATCACCAGCATGGCAACAAAGATATTCACCCCGAGGTTCACTGCAGTGATGGTGGCATAGCCCCCCATCATCATGAATTCCCCATGGGCGAGGTTGATGACTTTCATCATGCCAAAGACAACGGCCAGACCGGCGCTGATCAGAACCAGCGAGGCCACCGCGTAGAGCATTTCAACCAGAATGACGAATGACAGGTCCATAAGCGTCCGTTTTCCTTGGGCACAGCGCGGCCACCCTACGGCCGTGCAGAAGCAGGGCGGCCACTCCCCAGTGAAGGGGCCGCCCCATGTCAGCAATGAAAGAAGGTCAGTAAGAGGTAAGGATCAGATCTCGATCTCATACTGGCTGTTGTCGCCCGGGTTCGCCGCCAGATCGCAGACCGATTGGGTATCAATCGGCTGGCGCTGCGGCAGGGTTTTCACCACCCGCATGCCCTGGTTCTCGATCTCCATGATATGGACATCCAGCACTGCGTGGTGGGTCTTGGGATCCACCGTGATCTTGCCCGCGGGACCCTCGATCGAAAGGCCGGTTTCCAGCGCAGCAATCACCGCGTCGCGATCAATTGAGCCGGCCTGACGCACCGCTTCCGCCCAGGTCAGCAAGCCTTGATAGTTGGAGACCGCAATCTCGTGGATCATGCCGCTGTCGCCATAGGCTGCGGCCCATTTTTCCTTGAAGGCGCTATTGGCAGCGCTGTCCAGCTCCTGGCTGTAGTTATAGGCCACCATGATGCCATCGCCCTCTTCCGGTGTCAGCACCTTGTGTTCATTGCCAACACCCAAGGTGGTCGAAGCCAGCGGAATGCGATCCTTCATGCCTGCCGCCGCCCATTGGCGGAAGAAGGACAGATGCGCGCCGCCCACCAAGGGGGCAATCACCAGATCCGGCGCTGCGGTCTGGATCTTGGCAATGGTGGAGCCAAAGTCGCTCACATCCAGCGGGAAGAAATCAACGCCGACGGTTTCGCCACCGTTGTCGGCGACAAATTTCTGGATCCAACGGGCGGTGATCTGACCGTAGTTGTAATCCGCCGCTAGGATATAGACCTTGGGGCCGGATTTCCCCATGGCATAGGGCACCAGAGCTTCGACCTGCTGCGCCGGGGTCACACCATTGATAAAGATATTGCCGTCACAGACCCCACCCTCGTAGAGCACATTGTAGAAATACAGGGTCTTGGTCTTGCGCATGGTCTGGCGGATCGCCTCGCGTGAGGCGGAGAGAATGCCGCCATGCACCACGTCGACCCGGTCCTGACGGGTCAGCTGCTGGCCGTATTGCGAGTACAGCGCCATATCGGACTGGGTGTCATAGGCTACCACCTCCACCTGTTTGCCCAAGAGGCCACCAGCGGCGTTGATATCTGCCACCGCCAGCCGCATCGCCATATCCATCGGCTTGCCGTAGGCGTCAAAAATACCCGAGGTATCAAGGATTGAACCCAGTTTGATGGTCTCTGCCCCCATCACCGCCTGCGGCAGCATGGCGGCCCCGGTGATGGCGGCAGTGCCGGACAAAAAGCTGCGTCTGTTCAAGGTCATGTGTCTTCCCTCCGTGGTGTTGGATAAATCGCGCAGTTTGCCTGCGTCATTCGGGTTTGGGTTTGATCCGGTTGGCGTAATCAGCGGTACGCCCGGCGAGGTTGGCGTCAAAGTCGAGCCCGATCTCCTCACCCATCTGCTTCATCGCGGGCAGACGGACAGCCATGCCGAGGATCTGATCCATAGCGGCGCCAAAGGCCCCGTCCACACCCTCTCCCGCAGCTCCGGCCCCCGGAGCTGAACCGGCACCGGAGATCTGGTTGATCTTGATCGAGTCGATCTTCTCCACCGGCTTCATCATCTGGGTCATGATCTCGGGCAGGCGATCCAGTTTACGCTCCTCAAGCCGCATGCGAATGATGGCATCGCTTAGGGTGTTTTCGGCAGAGTTCAGCGCCACGCGACCCTCTGCCTCGGCCTGCATCCGGGCCCTTTCGGCCTCGGCGGCCTTGCTGGCGGCAGTGGTTTCGGCCTGGGCGCGGATCAACAGGGTATCCACATCGCGTTTGACCCGTGCCTCTTCCAGCTCCAGCTCTTTTTCCTGCTGCAGCCGGGCGGTGTTGCGCTCGCGTTCGGCAATGGCGCGTTCCTTTTGCGCCTGCACCTCTTCGCCTGCCAGGATAACAAGCGCGCGGGCCTGTTCCTCTGCCGCCTTGGCCTCGGCTTCTTCGGCGCGTTTGCGGGCCAGCTGGATGTCATTGGCGATCTTGGCTTCTTCCAGCGACAGGAGTGCCGCCATTTCAGATTTCCTCAGAATTTCATCCTGTTCGACCTGCGCCGCCTTGGCGCGGTTGTCGCTTTCAATGCGGGCGGTTTCGCTGGCCAGTTTTGCCACCTCACGGGCCTGGGCCTCGCGGGATTTGGCATCCGCCTCCAGCTTGCTCAGATATTCCTGCTGAGTGATCTCTGCCTCGCGTTCTTCGCGCTGCAGTTCCAGCTGACGCTGGTGCTGCGCCAGACGGCTGGTGCGCACGGCGGTTTCCGCCTCGGTCTCGATACGGACACGCTCTTTGCGCTGATCCGCCACCAGTTCGGCCAGACGCCGCATGCCTTCGGCGTTAAAGGCGTTGTTTTCATTCAGCTGGCTCAGATCGCTTTGATCCACTGTGATCAAGGAGGTGGAGACCAGGGTCAGCCCCAATTGCTGCGCCTGCGCCTCAATGGCCTGGGCAACCTCCTGGGCAAATCCGCCGCGATCCAGGTGGATCTCTTCCAGGCTGCGGCGTGCAGCAGCGTTTTGGATGGCATTGACCAATGCGCCAGACAGCACCTCGTGGATGGTGTCACCGCCGCGGGCAATTCGCTGCCCCAGGGCCTGCGCCGCTGTGGCGATGCCCTCCTCAGTTGGCGAGACCCGCAGCTCAAAGCCAAAGGTCACATCGGCCCGCAGCCTATCGCGCGTCAGCACCGCCTCGCGGCCCTGACGGGTGACGGAAAAGTTCAGCGCCCCCATCGAAACCTTCTGCATCTGGTGCAGGATCGGCAGTGCAATGCAGCCGCCATCCGTGACTACGCGACGCCCGCCAAAGCCGGTTCTGACCAGCGCGCTGTCAAGCGTTGCCTTGGCATAAAATCTGTGAAGGAACCAAATCCCAACAAGGGCAAGCAGTGCTACCAGCACCAACAAAGCGATCCAGAGCAAGGTCGTTCTCCCCGACGTTACATGTGTCCCGCCACCTCGAATGGGAGGCGGTTTGAATGACACAAACCGTGAGGGGTTTTAGTTTCCTTTTCAAGTAATAAAATTGAAACGGAAACTAATTTCATCTAACCTGTTGATTAAAACTCTTTTATTACCTCAAACTTCAAGCCATCCGCTCGCGCAAGATAGACCGGAGGTCGTTCACTCCGGTTTGAAGAGAGGTCTTTTCTCCCACTGCGATGAATCACCGGCAGCGCATCTGAAACGCAGTGATCGCGCCAGACATTGGCATGGCCCTGCATCAACCCGGCGAGGAAATGCACTCCCTCGTAGGTGGATTGCCCAATCGCGTTGAGCGCCGGCGCCTGCTCTCCGTGCAGGCCAAAGTAACGCTCTTTGAAGGCGGCATTGGCCTCGGTCGGCAGGGCGGCAAAATAGGAGGAGGCGGCGAACAACCGCTTGCTGTTGCGCGATCCGGCGGCGAGCAGGCCGTTTTCTTCGACCGCACAGGATAGGCGTACCATGTGATTGTGCAGCCCGGCGCTGCCAAAGGCCCGGTTGAAGGCAATTGCATCCTGGCCAACCAGCGAAATCAGCACCGCTTCGGCCTTTGAGGCGGCGATCTCGGCCACGTATTGCGCGATATTGCGCGAGCCAAAGGGCACATATTGCTCATAGGCCAGATCAACCGACATCTCGCGCAGTTTGGACTTGGCAAAGAGATGTGAGGTCCTTGGCCAGACATAGTCATTGCCGATCAGCGCCCAGCTTTTGGGGCGATACTGGCTCTGGATCAGGGCCATCGAGGGCCCCAGCTGCTCTTGCGGGGTCTCGCCGATGGCAAACAGGCCGGCGGTGCTTTCGCCGCCCTCATAGAGCGGCGTGTAGACATAGGGGATGCGCTGGCGCACGACCTTGCTCAGCCGCTGACGGATGGCGCTGATATGCATGCCGACAATGGCGTCGATCGATCCCGTGACGATGAGGTCATTGACGATCTCCTCGATCGAGATACTGGCCTCCATCGCCGCATCAATCATAATGAGCTGAACCTTGCGGCCATCAACACCGCCGCTTTTGTTCAGCTCTTCCACCGCGACCTGGGCGCTGGAAATACAAGAGGGCGCCCAGAGCCCGGCAGAGCCGCACAGCGGTATCAACAGCGCAATGCGATAGGTGCCCTTGCTGCGCGAGCCGGGGTGATCTTGCAGTTCCTCCAATTCCGTTGGAATCTTTGGCAGGGTCGTAAACGGTGTCATGGCGGCAACGCCCTTTTCACAGGGATCGGGGACAGGCACATTCCATTTGAACTTACTTTCCAAGTCAACTAAAATCTCCCTATCAGACTCCGGTGAGGCGCTTGGAAAACTCAACATGGAAAACAGCATCAGTCCGATTCACAACTACCTGTCCTATACGCTGGCGGCGGCGCACCGAAAGGTTGCGACCTCGTTGAATGCCCGCCTGCGCAAGCACGGCATCCAGATCGAGGCCTGGCGGATTCTGGAAACCCTGGAGATGGGCAACCGTCTGACCATGGGGGAATTGGCCGAAATCGTTCTGATGAACCCGCCGACGCTGACCAAACTGGTGGACCGGATGGTCTCGGACGGGTTGGTGCATCGGCAGGTGGCGCAGAATGATCACCGGCAGATCAACCTGCTGCCCACTGCCCTTGGCAAAAAGCGCATGGTGCAAATCCGCCAAGAGATCGAAGAGCAGGATGCGGCGATCCTCGATCAACTTGGCGAAGGTGACTCCACACGGCTGATCCAGCTGCTGCGCGAGATTCTCTAAATCCCCTGCAGCCCCGGCCCTCCCCTTGGGGCTTTGGCAAACTCTCTGCGCAGGTGACAATTGACAGAGGCAATCTGCATACCTATCTCAGGATCCTAGGTATGGAGATTTTATGACCCAGTAATGTGGGGAGGCAGAGCGTCCTCCCGGTGCAGAACAACAGTGACATCACCGCCCATGTTTTTGGGCGCCTGAAGTTCTGCGATCATCTATCAGACACATTACCCGACGCAGGCTGCCGCGAGGCCCAAGCTGCTGCTGCCCCCTGCCCCAGCCGATGTCGGACCACGAAAGATCACAACAATGATACGGGACTATTCCCAATTCTTGCCCTCCTCAGGCAGGGTCAAACCTGTCGTAACCAAACCCAGCAAACTGCCAAGCCTCGGCTGGCAAGCTTTCTTTGCCCAACAATGCGATCTTGACGCGCAGGTAAACACCCCGCCAGTGCGGGTTATCGAGGTGCATCGCAACGGACTGCATGTGCTGGGCGATGGCATCGACCAGCTGCTCCCTCCTGGACCAGAGGCCACCGTTGGCGACTGGCTGCTTTTGGACCGCGAACATCCCGCAGGCAGTGCACCATTGCGCCGCAAAAGCCTGTTTCAGCGGCGCGCACCGGGGCGCGAACGCAAGCGACAGCTGATCGCGGCCAATGTTGACACCGCTTTTATCACCAGTTCCTGCAACAAGGATTTCAACATCGCCCGGCTGGAGCGCTATGTGGCCTTGGCCTTTGAGGCCGAAGTCACCCCGGTGATTGTGCTGACCAAGGCCGATCTCTGCCCTGACAGCGCGCCCTACCAACAGGCGGCTTTGGCGATCTCCAGTCGCGTCATTGTGGTCACCCTGAATGCGCTTGGCGCCGAACCGCAGGAGCGGCTGGGGGATTGGTGCAGGCCGGGACAGACGGTTGCTTTTCTCGGTTCTTCCGGGGTTGGTAAATCGACCCTGACCAATGCCCTGACCGGCACGCAAAATGTGGAGACCTCTGGCATCCGTGAGGATGATGCAAAGGGACGTCACACCACCACGCGGCGGCAGTTGCATTTCCTGGCCAATGGCTGCGCGGTACTGGACACCCCCGGCATGCGCGAGCTGCAATTGACCGATGTGGAAAGCGGTATCGCCGATCTGTTTGAGGATATCGCCAGCCTCGCCACCCAGTGCCGTTTTACCGATTGTCGGCATGACAGCGAGCCGGGCTGCGCCATTCAGGCCGCTGTCAAAACGAGTGAGATCACGCCAGAGCGTCTGGCCCGCTGGCACAAACTTGTGGCCGAAGAACGGTTTAACGCCTCAACCCTCGCCGAACGAAAGTCCGATGACAAAGCCCTGCAAAAACGGATCCGGGCGATCCAGAAACACAAACGGAAGTAAACCAATGATTCGCAGCTACACATCCAAAGACACCGAAGCCCTGCTCGCCATCTGGGAAAAAGCCAATGCCGCAGCACATCCCTTTTTGCCACCAGAGTTTACCGATTTTGTCCGTACCTCAGTCCGCGAGGTGTTTTTGCCCCAGGCACAGACCTGGGTGCTCGAAGAAATGCAGCGACCCATCGGCTTTATCGCCATGATCGACACTGAAATAGGCGGGTTGTTTCTCGATCCCACCTGTCATGGGCAGGGGCATGGCCGGGCCATGGTGGATCATGTAGTCTCTCTGAAAGGTCCTCTACGGGTCGAGGTCTTCAAGGACAACAAGATCGGGTTGCCTTTCTATCTGCGCTACGGCTTTGAAATCATAGGGGAATATCACCACGCAGAGTCCGGTTTTACCATTTTGCAAATGGCCATGCCAGGTGCAGATCCAGCCTGATGAGCCACCCGTATTGACAAAACAGGCGCTCGGTTTTCTCGAGCGCCTGAAAAACGATAGGCAAGAATGCGACTTACTCCATGGCCAGGTTCACCCTGCCGTCAGGTTCTCCCAGAGGCCAGTTTCATCCGGAAGCCAGAGCCTCTTCGACCCAGGCAACCAACCCCTCCAGATCATCGGCGCCCTGAACCGCCATTCCATCTGAAAAGGCCTTAAAGGGCTCGACGTTCATCTTGTTAACGCCGGAAACCACAACCAGTCCCTGGGCCAGGGCCTCGCCAATGACTGGCCGCATGCCACGTCCGTCAGCCTCGTGTTTGCCAAATTTGTTGACGATCAACACCTGCGGGCGCGGCTCTGCCTGCAGGCTGCCGCTGACCTGACCCACCGCCTGTTCCAGCGCCTCGGGATTCAGCCGACAGCCGCGCGCGCCAGCGCCAAGAGATTGCGAGATGCGGATTGTCTCCCCCTTTGGCAAGACCCGCACATCCATATCGCAAAGCGCATCATCGCTGCATTCTGTATTGGTTTGCACGATGCCGGCCAGGGCGATGCCCTTGGCGTCCAGCGCTTCGGCCAGGCTGCTCAGCAGCCGATCGGTGCCGCCACGGGTTTTGGTCATGACATAGGCCAGATGCATCACTTGCCCCTTCATCAGTGGTTTGGAATTGCGCCCCAATTGCTATCCGCAATTGATCCCCGGCGCCAGAGGTGGATTTGCCGCGCCGCCACAGCAGTCAAACTGTGGCGGCGCGGAGGCTTTAAAGGTTCGGGTTTGAAGCTCAAGCCTACAAACCCAGAGCCTTTTTGCGCTCTTCGGCAAAGCCCTGAACGATGCGGTCAGCAATCAGCGCCAGGATCGCCATGGCTGCCCCGGCAGAGATCCCAAGCCCGACATCCGCCTGCCCCAGCGCCAGATAGATCGACTGGCCGAGACCGGTGGTACCGATCAGCGCCGCAATCACCAGCATGGCAAAGGCATAGAGGATGGTCTGGTTCAACCCCAGCAGGATGGTCGGCGCCGCATAGGGCGCGCGCACATCCCGCATCATCTGCCAGCCGGTGGCACCGGATGCGGTGGCCGCCTCGATCATCTCTTCCGGTGTGGAGATCAGCCCCTGCCGTGTGTAGCGGATCATTGGCACCACCGCATAGGCGATGATCGCCAGAAAGGCCGAGAACTCGCCAATCTGGAACACCATTAGCACCGGGATCAGGAAGACAAACAGCGGGATGGTCTGCAGCATGTCACAGATCGGTCGCACCACCCGCCAGGCCAGCGGCGAGACCGCGCTCAGCAGGCCAATGCCGCCCCCCAGCACCGCGCAGGCAAAGACCGCAGCGCCAGACAGGTAAAGCGACAGCAAGGCGCGCTCCCAGAGGCCCGAGACCAGAATGGTGGTCAGCAAAACCACGGAAAGCAGAGCCAGCCGATGCCCGCCAGCCACCCAGGCCAGGGCGCCAACACCAATCAGCACAAAGGGCCAGGGCAGTTGCGACACGCCTGTTTCCAAAATGCCCGCAGCGATCAGCAGCACCAGCCCCAGGGTCACCCGCCCATTCAGCGCCAGCGCCAGCGCCGCAAGGACGGCAGCAGCGTAGAACCAGAGGCTCATGGCTGCGGTCCACTGAAAACCCCAGGTAAAGGGCAGGATCGCCTGATCCAAACCAATGCGCAGCGGCAGCAGCACATAGAACATGATGCTGTTTTTCAGATTGGCCAGAAAATAGGCATTGGCACGGGTGAAATCCGTCAACCAGCTGTCCAGCCCATCGGCCAGTGGGTCCAGCAGCTGATAGCTGCTCGGATCGCCCAGACTGTTCCAGAACACCAGACTGGCAATCAGCCCCAGCGCCAGAATACCCAGCGAGACGCGCCCATCCCATAACTGGCGGCGTTCCTGCGCCAGAGTTCCGCTCATCCGGTCGATCAGGATGGCAAAGATCACAATGACAGAGCCCGCCAGCATCGCCGGACCAAACTGCGCTTTGCGCATGGTCAGGAGCACTTCCCAGCCGATGTCATTAAAGCCGCCAATAACCGCAGCAATGATCACCATAGACAGCGCCGCCATCAGGCATTGATTGACCCCGACCATGATCTGCACCTTGGCCGCCGGGATTTCCACCTGAAACAGTTGCTGCCTGCGGGTGCCCCCGGCCATGACAGCGGCTTCCTTCACCTCTGATTCAACCCGCTGCAGCCCCAAAAGCACATTACGCGCCATCGGCGGCGCCGCATAGATCGCAGAGGCAATCAGCCCCACCACCGGTCCAAAGCCAAAAAGCACCAGCAGGGGCGTGAGATAGGCAAAGGTCGGCACCGTCTGCATTACATCCAGCAGGGCTTGAACCGGCTGGCGAAAGCCGGGAAACTCATTGGCAAAGATGCCAATAGCGCCGCCAACCAGCAGCGCCAAAGGCACCGAAACAGCCACCAGCGCCAGGGTATTCATCCCCTGCACCCAATAGCCCGAGGCCACCACCAGTCCCAGACCAATGGCGGCCATTGCCGCCATGGTCATACCGCCAATCCGCCAGCCCAGTGCTACAGTTGCGGCAATCAGCAGCGGCCAGGGAATGGTAGACAGGACATAGTTCATCGCTGCCATTGGATAGGCCATCAGCGCTGAAAACATCCGCGCTGCGGGCTTTAGAAAGGTCAGGCCACTTTTGACGCCACCGCCAACCGTTTCGGTTGCGGGCAGCACCCAGGCCTGCGGAAAGGCGTTCACCCAGGGCAACAGTCCTTCAAACAGCAAACAGAATGCCCCGGCGATCACTGCAATCAGCGCCGCCAGGCTGCCAGTACTGAGCCGCGTCATGTTTCGGTTTCCACCTGTAGCGCCGCCGCCAGATCCGCCGGGTTGATCACCCCGACCAAGGTGCCGTCAGCATCGCGCACCGGCACCGGATCATAAAGATCCATACAGCGCGCCAGCGCCGCATCCAGCGTCATATTACGGCGCAGGCCCGGATCATCAGCGCCATAGCTGTTGCCCTCGGGGTTTTGCATCACCGAGGCCACATTAGCGTGACGCCCCTTGGCCACATCCTTGGAGAACTCGCGCACGTAGTCATCCACCGGATTGAGCACGATATCGGCCGGGGTGCCGATCTGCACGATCTTGCCGTCGCGCATGATGGCGATGCGATCCGCCAGTTTCAGCGCTTCGTTGATGTCATGGGTGATGAAAACAATTGTTGTCTTCAGCTTGTCCTGAATATCGAGGAATTCATCCTGCAGCTGGCGGCGGATCAGCGGATCCAGCGCCGAAAACGGCTCATCCAGGAACCAGACGGAACAATCGGCCACCAGCGAGCGGGCAATGCCCACGCGTTGACGTTGGCCTCCTGACAGTTCCCGTGGGAAACGGTCTTCGCGGCCCTCAAGCCCCACCAGCTTGATCACTTCCTGTGCCTTGGCGCGGCGCTGCTTGCGCTTTACCCCCTGCACTTTCAGCGGGTAGGCAACATTGTCGGCCACGGTCATATGAGGAAACAGGCCAAAGTGCTGAAACACCATGCCGAGCGTCTTGCGGCGCAGCTCGATCAGCCGGGCCTTGCTGGCGGAAACGATATCTTCGCCTTCGATGCGGATCTCCCCGCCCGAGGCCGGAAGCAGCTGCGAGATGCAGCGGATCAGGGTCGATTTGCCAGAACCAGACAGCCCCATGATGACAAAGAGCTCGCCTTCCTGCACTTCAAAATTGGCATCCTGCACCGCAGGCACCAGCCCCTGAGCGCGCAGCGCTGCAGAGACCTCATCCGGGGTCTGATACTGCGACAGCGCCTCTTTCAAGGCGCTGTCTGCATTGGTGCCAAAAACCTGCCAGACATTCTGGCAGGAAATGGCAGGCGTGTCAGAGCCAGTCATTGCTGTCTCGCTCACTGTCGCGCTCACTTGGTCGCGGCGTCGACAACGGGGCGCCAGCTATCGGCATTGGCTTCCATCCAGGCAGAAACCACCTCTTCGACCTTGCCACCATCAACATCAACAGCGCCCATCATAGGCTGCTGATCCGCGACGCTGAGCGTGTAGTTGGACAGGATTTCAAAGGCTGCAGGCCAGGTTTCGGCCATGCCGGACCAGGCCGCCTTGGAGATCAGGGTCGAGGAGAAATCGCAGTCATTCACGGCATTGGGGTTGGGACCCCAGGCTGGATCGTTGAAGCAGGCCTCTTCGCCCGCAGGCAGGTCAACAAACTGCACGTCATAGGCCGACATCGCCCAATGCGGCTGCCAGAAGGTCACCAGCAGCGGTGTTTTGCGCTCGCTGGAGGCACGCAGCTCAGCAATCAGGGCGCCTTCGGAACCGGCGGGGACGGCTTTGAACGGCAGTTCCAGACCAGTCATCCGATCAGCGCCAGGAGTGCCCCAATCGGCAGGGTAGTCAACCAGACGGCCGGCAGGCAGGGTTTCCGCCGAAGCAAACAAAGGCGCGCAGTCTTTCAAGGCTTCCCAGGCGGGCAAGCCAGGGCACAGCTCGGCCACATGGGCGGGATAGGCGATGCCTTCCTTGGCGGCCAGTTCCAGATCGCCCAGATCCACAATGCTGCCCTCAGAGATCTTGATGGCATATTCGTCAGAGACATTGGAGGACCAGATTTCCAGCGTCGCGTGGATCTCACCATCAGCGATGGCCTGGAACTGGTTCATCATCCCGGCAGTAACATATTCCACCTTGTAGCCCGCGGCTTTGAGCATCTCACCGGCGATATGAGTGGTCACATGCTGACCCGTCCATTCGTTCAGCGCCAGTTTGATTGGCTGATCCACGGCACCCATTTCAGCGGCATTGCCCATGCCGGCAACCAAGGTGGCAGCACTCAGCACTGTTGCAAAAGTAGTCGTTTTCATCGTTGATTTCCCTGTTTATGTACCAGGTCAGCTTTTGACCAACCAAGCGGAGTATTACGGCCTCTTTTGGGCCAATAAGGTCGCCAGATCACCAGCGCTCAAAACACATGAGACCGGGCAGCAGAGGCGACCAAAGAATTATTCCCGATAGTGTGACCGGGTATGCCACATGTTTTTGAACGCTTTGCGACCCTTTGTCGAGGTTTTGCGGCCCTTTTGGGTGAATTTCTTAATTCTTCATTTAATTTTCTAAACAGCTGGCCAATAAATGATTCTTGAAGGCTCTCATCCGGGGATGAGATTTTGCCGCTTGTCGCAGCTCGCGCGCTAGAGTTTGCGGGCCAGGATCCAGACCGCATCATAGGACAGCGGCAGGGTGTCTTCCCTGCCAAAACGCGCCCGATAGCAGCGATCAAAATCCCGCAGATCCGCCCGGGTCCAGCCCCGGCTGGCCTGGCCATTGACACCAGTGCGACGCAGATGGCGCAGCAGATCCAGGGCGCTGTCAAACTGCAGCGTGATCTCTTGCTGCTGCACCGCCACGGCGCTCATCCCGGCAGGCAGGACCTGCGGCCAGTCCCTTGCGTCCAGATAGCTCGGCGCCGCCGCCACAGAGCCCAGCTCTGCCAATTGGTGAAACTGGCTGCACCCAAAACCAGAAAACCCCAGCCAGCCGCCGGGGCGCAGGTGATCCGCAAGCCGGTGCAGAGCGGAGGGCAGATCCTCGATCCATTGCACCGCCGAAGAGGAGGTGATGAGGTCAAATGACCCAGACATGTCAAGCGTCTCGATCGGACCAAAGCGCAGGGAGGCTGGCTGATGAAAGTCGCTCAAAACCCGGCGCAGCGGGGCCTCGGCTTCCGGCACCAGATCATTGAGGGTCAGATCTGCGATCTCAAACGCTTCAAGCAGTGCCGCGGTCAGATGGCCGGTCCCGGCGCCAAATTCCAAGGCCCGCCCTACCTGTGGTCCGATGTCCTGCGCCTGCATCTGCTGTACCAGTTCCTGGGCGATCTGCGCCTGTACCGAGGCGCTTTGATGATAGCTTTGCAAGCCGCGGCAAAAGCTTTGCCGGACCCGCGACTGCTTCAACACCGGAGCAAGCTGATCCCTCATGCCAGTCCGCCTTTCATGAAAGCAGCGCCTGCCAGCTGGCAAAAGCGGCAAAGGGCATATGAGGGGCTTCACATTGGCGCATGCCCTGCCCGGCCCAGGCCCGTGCCAGATTGGCCGGCGGGAAGATCTTATCGCGTGAGGAAATCCAGACGCGGTCGAACCCCGGATCCGGGGCCGGGCCCCGGGCCTCAACCGCCAAAAGCTCTGCCTTGCGCGCCTCGACATCGGTCACCGCAGCAGGCTGCGCGCTGCCAAAGGCCCGCGATAGGAACAGCTGATAGGACTCGGTGCTGAGTGTCTTGATGGTTTTGCGCAGTGCCACTGGTGGAATGCCTGTATCGCGATCAACTGGCGACAGGCTGCCGTTCACCGCTACCTTACGATCAAAAGGATCCGCGCGTCCCGCCTGCCAATGACCATAGGCAGCCACCCCAAAAGACCAGGCCAGCAGGCTGACATGGGCATAGCCAGAGAGATCCGGCAGATCCATCTCCAGGCTGCGGTAGTCCTGTATAAAAAGCACGTCCTGATCCCCGGCCAGATGGGTGAAGACCTCTGGCCCCACAGCCCAGCCGCCAAAGACTACAATCGCCTCCCTGCGCGGCCCCGGGCCCAGCACCGGTGTCTGGCTTTTGCGGATCCAGCGATATTGCACCGCTAGAGCTCCCGCGCCAGGCGCAGCATGCCGTCGGTGATTTGGCTCAGCTGATCCGGCGTGGTGATAAAGGGTGGCATCGTATAGATATTCTTGCCAAAGGGGCGCAAGAAAACCCCCATTTCATGGGCGCGGGCATGGGCCGCATCCGCCGAAACCGGGTGCTCCATCTCGATCACCCCGATGGCGCCCAGCACCCGCACATCCGCCACATTGGGCAGGGCACGGGCCGGTTCCAGCTCTTGTTGCAGCTGCGCCGAGATCTCACCGACACGGGCACGCCAATCCTGCCCGGTGAGCAGGTCCAGCGAGGCCTTGGCTGCCGCACAGGCCAGCGGGTTGGCCATATAGGTGGGTCCATGCATGAAGATGCCAGGATTGCCGCCGCCAACCTCCAGCGCCACCCGGTCATTTGTCAGGGTGCAGGCAAAGGAAATATGCCCGCCAGTGAGCCCCTTGCCCAGACAGATGATATCCGGCTCGACGGAAGTGAAATCAGTGGCAAACAACGCGCCGGTGCGACCAAAGCCGGTGGCGATCTCGTCAAAGATCAGCAGGATACCAAGTTCATCACACAAGGCACGCGCTTGGTTGAGGTATTGCGGGTGATAGAAATACATCCCCCCTGTGCCCTGCACCACGGGCTCGAGGATAAAGCCGGCAATCTTGCCCGCCTGGGCCTCCAGCACCGCCCGCAACTCTCCAATGCCGTTTTGGGCCGGATCATCATTCCAATCTTCACCCATGCGGATCGGCGGACGGGAGACAAAATGCTGCACGCTCAGCGCACCCTGAAACAGATGATGCATGCCGGTGTCCGGATCACAGACGCTCATCGCCTTCCAGGTGTCGCCATGATAGCCCGAGCGTGTGGTGGCAAACTGGCTGCGCCCCGGATGCCCTAAGGCATGCTGGTATTGCACCGCCATTTTCATCGCCACCTCAACCGAAACCGAGCCAGAGTCGCAGTAGAATATCCGCGTCAGACTCTCCGGGGTGATTTCCAAGAGCTTGCGCCCCAGGTCGATGGCCGGGTCATGGGTCAGCCCGCCAAACATCACATGAGGCAGCCGGTCCAGCTGGCCATGAATAGCCGCGGTGATGGCCGGATTGCGATGGCCATGCATCATGCACCACCAGGACGACATGGCATCGATCAGCCGGGTGCCATCGTCGAGGGTGATATGCACCCCCTCGGCCTCGCGCACCACAAAGGTGGGACCGGGTTTGGCGACATTGGTATAGGGATGCCAAAGATGTTGCTGGTCAAACTCCAGCTGGCTCAGACCCGATGCATTCATGACAGCGCCTCCCTTATCAAGTCCAGACCAATGTGTTCTGCAAAGACCTCAGCCAAGGCTGCGCACCCAATTGGGCCTTCGGGCGCGCTGCCAAGATCTGCAATCATCGGAAGACGCCCCAGATGCGCCACCTTTCCAAACTGACAGATGGTCTCTTCGACTGCGGGTTCGGCATCGCCAATGAAGGCTACCCCCACCACCGTGCAGCCCGCATCGCGCAGCGCCTTCAGCGATAAAAGCGTGTGATTGATGGTCCCCAGCTGGGTCCGCGCACAAAGCACCACCGGCGCGCGCCAGCGGGCAAAGAGATCAAGATAGAGCATCTCGCGATTGAGCGGCACCATCAGCCCGCCTGCGCCCTCAACCACCAAGGGGCTGTCGACCTGCGGCAGGCTCAGGCGGTCCGGGTCAATCTCCACCCCCTCGGCCTCGGCCGAGAGATGCGGCGAGGCGGGCAACTGCAACAGATAGCCCTCGGGCAGGATGGGCTGGCCTGAGAGCCGCGCCACGATCTGGCTGTCGGTCTCGTCTTCAAGGCCCGATTGCACCGGTTTCCAGTATTGGGCGCCCAGCGCCTGCACCAGACCGGCAGAAAACACCGTTTTTCCAATGCCGGTATCGGTTCCGGTCACCACCACTGCAGTCATTCCGCCACCTCCAGACCGGACTGCGTCAGTTCTTTGGCAAGACATTCAAACATCTGGGTAATCACCGGTTTGCTCAGGGTGCCAGTGAGCGAAACCCGCAGCCGCGAGGTACCACGCGGCACGGTGGGCGGGCGAATGCCGCGAATGTCAAAACCATGGCTTTGCAGCCGGGCGGCCAGATCCATGGTGCGCCGGTCATCGCCAATGATCACCGGCAGGATCTGGCTCTGAAATCCACTGAGCCCACAGAGCCGCGCCGCCTCCGCATGGGCATGTTTGATATGCTCCCAGGCCCGTTGGCTGCGCGCCGGGTTCTGCGCCAGCTCCTTGAGGGCCGCGCGTACCAATGCCGCATTCAGCGGCGAGGGCGCGGTGGCAAAGATAAAGCCACGACCGCGATTGATCAGGCTCTCGATCAGCACCTGTGCACCACAGATCAGCGCGCCGGATACGCCCAGCCCCTTGCCACAGGTATGCAGCGTCAGCACTTTGGGGTCATCGGCATAGTCATGCGCCAGCCCGCGTCCCAGATCTTCGAAAAGTCCGGTGGCATGGGCCTCATCCACCACCAGAACCGCATCCTCGCGCGCGGCCAGGACAGCGAACTCCGCCACCGGCGCCAATGTACCCTCCATGGAATAGACGGATTCAATGGCGATCCAGATCTGCCCGGCACCGCCCTCGGCGCGCCACCCGGCAATCTGCGCCGCCGCATCAACAGGATCATTGTGGCGGAACTTGCAGGCCTCGGCCCGGCCCAGTCGCATGCCATCATGGGTACTGGCGTGGATCAGCGCATCATGAAGCACCAGATCGCCCTTTTGCGGCAGGGTCGAAAAAATCGCCTGATTGGCGTTGAAACCACCACCCATGAACAGCGCTGCCTCGGTGCCAAAAAAGGCAGCGGCCTCTGCTTCCAGAACCACATGTTCGTCGGCATTGCCGCGCAACAGCCGCGAGCCGCCTGCCCCCACCGGAACGCCACGGGCCAGAGCAGCGCTGGCGGCCTGTTGCAGCAGCTCGCTTTGCGCCAGGCCGAGGTAATCATTGGAGGCAAAATCATGCCCCGCCCGCGGCATCAACTGGCGAAAACGCCCGCGCGCCTGCAGGCTTTGCAGGGCTTCGGCGTGACGGGGAAAGGGCTGAGCGGCGGCGGGCTGACTCATCCCAGGCTACCGTCGCAGCCAATGCCCATGGCGGTAATGCCAAGGCGATCAAACAGCACCTGATCCTTGTCTTCTTCGGGATTGTCTGCCGTCAGCAGGGTGTCGCCGACAAAGATCGAATTGGCCCCGGCAAAGAAACACATGGCCTGCAGTTCATCCGACATATCGGTGCGGCCGGCCGAGAGGCGCACATGGGATTTCGGCATCAGGATCCGTGCCAGTGCGATGGTGCGGACAAATTCAATCGGATCCAGCTTGGCCACATCCGCCAGCGGCGTGTCGGCCATGGGGATCAGCATATTCACCGGCACCGAATCCGGGTGTTCCTCCAAGGTGGCCAGGGCCAGCAGCATATCGATGCGGTCCATCTGCTGCTCACCCATGCCAACAATACCACCGGCGCAGACCTTCATGCCCGCTTCGCGCACCCGGTTCAGGGTGTCGATGCGATCGGCAAAGGTGCGGGTGGTGATGATCTCGGAGTAATAGCGCTCTGAGGTGTCGATATTGTGGTTGTAATAGTCCAGCCCGGCGTCGCGCAGACGAAAGACCTGAGTGTCATCCAGCATGCCCAGGGTCATGCAGGTCTCCATGCCAAGATCCTTGACCCCGTGGATCATCGCCTCGAGCGCCGCCATGTCGCGATCCTTGGGGGAACGCCAGGCCGCCCCCATGCAATAGCGCGTGGCACCGCCTGCCTTGGCCTTCTTTGCCTCGGCAATCACCCGCTCCACCTCGATCAGCTTGCTGGCCGAAAGCTTGGCGCCATTGCGGGCGGACTGCGAGCAATAGGCGCAGTCCTCGGCGCAGCCGCCGGTCTTGATGCTCAGGAGCTTGGATTTTTGCACTTGGTTGGGATCGTAGTGCAGCCGGTGCACCGACTGCGCCTCAAACAGCAGATCCATGAAGGGCTTGTTGTAGATCGCTTCCGCTTCTTCGCGGGTCCAGTCGGTTCGAATTGGGGCGGCGTCCAGCATGGGCTCTCCTGAGGGTCACAGTATGGGGTCATTGGGCCTCGCGGCCGGGTTGGTTTTTTATAGATAATTTACGACCAGCCGCCAAGGAAATATGTTGCACTGCGGCAATCACCGCCCAATATCTAAGCATCCAACTGTTTTTAATACTTTATTTTTATCTATCAAAATTTCCATTGACGACAGGCCACTCTCTCCCCTAGGTCTTGGCTCACGCAGGGGAGTCCCACCGAGGGGACTGAGAGGCTGACAGGTCAGAGCAATCTGACCGGCGACGCGACCCTTAGAACCTGACCCAGTTGACACTGGCGTAGGAAGCTAGGACGCACCGCCGCAGGGTTGTACCCCCCCGCAGCCTTCGCGCTCCGAACCGGGAGGGCTGTACATCCTCTCCACGCCTCCCAGCCACGCCTCATCTGGTGACTTTTTTGAGTATTGGCTCGAGGAGCACCAAAATGACTGTAGCGACCCCAAAACCCACCTCAAAGGTGACGCCGGAAGTAACCACCGGCGCCCTGCCCGCCTCTCGCAAGATCTATGTCCCCGGCGATCTCTATGCCGATATCCGGGTGCCGATGCGCGAGATTTCCACCCATCCCACCGCAGGCGAAGCGCCGCTGCCAGTCTATGACAGCTCCGGGCCCTATACCGATCCCGACCAGCAGACCGACATCCGCCAGGGGCTGGCGCAGCTGCGCCGCGACTGGATCCTGACGCGCGGCGATGTTGAGGAATATGAGGGCCGCGAAATCACCGATGCCGATAATGGTTTTGTTTCGGGTGAGCGGCTGACGCCGGAATTCCCGGTCAAACCCAAGCCCCTGCGCGCCAAGGATGGCAAGGCGGTAACCCAGCTCGCCTATGCCCGCGCCGGGATCATCACGCCGGAAATGGAATTCATCGCCATCCGCGAAAACCAGCTGCGCGAACTGTCACCCTGTCACCGTGACGGCCACGACTGGGGTGCCAATATCCCCGACTATGTGACGCCGGAATTTGTCCGCTCCGAGGTTGCCGCGGGCCGCGCCATCATCCCCGCCAACGTCAACCACCCCGAGATTGAACCGATGATTATCGGCCGCAATTTCCTGGTCAAGATCAACGCCAATATGGGCACCTCGGCGGTCACCTCTTCGATGGAAGAGGAAGTGGACAAGCTGGTCTGGTCGATCCGCTGGGGCGCCGATACCGTCATGGATCTCTCGACCGGGCGCAATATCCACAACACCCGTGAATGGATCGTGCGCAATTCGCCAGTGCCCATCGGCACCGTGCCGATGTATCAGGCGCTGGAAAAGGTGAACGGTATTGCCGAGGATCTGACCTGGGAAGTGTTCCGCGATACGCTGATTGAACAGGCCGAACAGGGCGTTGACTATTTCACCATCCATGCCGGGGTGCGCCTGCATATGGTGCCAATGACGGTGGAACGGGTGACCGGCATCGTCTCGCGTGGTGGGTCCATCATGGCCAAATGGTGCCTGCATCACCACAAGGAGAGCTTCCTCTACGAGCATTTTGAGGAGATCTGCGACATCTGCCGCAAATACGACGTCTCCTTCTCCCTTGGCGATGGGCTGCGCCCGGGCTCGATTGCCGATGCCAATGACGAGGCACAGTTTGCCGAGCTGGAGTGCCTGGGCGAGCTGACCAAGATCGCCTGGGCCAAGGATTGCCAGGTGATGATCGAAGGCCCTGGCCATGTCGCCATGCATAAGATCAAGGAAAACATGGATAAGCAGCTGGAGTGCTGCGACGAGGCGCCGTTTTACACGCTTGGGCCGCTCACCACCGATATCGCGCCGGGCTATGACCATATCACCTCAGGCATTGGTGCGGCGATGATCGGCTGGTTTGGCTGCGCCATGCTCTGCTATGTAACCCCCAAGGAACATCTCGGCCTGCCCGACCGCGACGATGTCAAGGTGGGGGTGATCACCTATAAGATCGCCGCCCATGCTGCCGATCTGGCCAAAGGCCTGCCCGGTGCCCAGCGCCGCGATGATGCCCTGTCGCGGGCGCGGTTTGAATTCCGCTGGGAGGATCAGTTCAACCTCTCGCTGGACCCGGATACCGCCCGCGAATACCACGACCAGACCCTGCCAAAAGAGGCCCATAAGGTGGCGCATTTCTGCTCCATGTGCGGGCCCAAGTTCTGTTCGATGCGGATCAGCCATGACATCCGCGCCGAGGCCCAGAAAGAAGGCATGGAGGCCATGGCGGCCAAGTTCCGCGAAGGCGGCGAGCTCTATGTGCCTGCACCCGAAGCCAAAGTGTTGGAACCGGGAGAATGATCACCATCGCGGGGGCGGGGCTTGCGGGCCTCGCCACCGGCTATGAGCTGTTGCAGCGTGGCGCCGAGGTGCGGATTTTTGATCAGGGGGCAGGTCCTGGTGCGGCCAGTGTGGCGCGTTTTGCCGGCGGCATGCTGGCGCCCTATTGCGAGCGAGAAAGCGCTGAGGAAGAGGTCATTACCCTCGGAAGCCGCGCCATCGACTGGTGGACCCAGATCACAACGGTGCACAGGCGCGGCACGCTGGTGGTGGCGCCGCGCCGCGACCGGGTGGAACTCACCCGGTTTGCCCGCCGCACCCGGGGACATCAGATGATAAGCCAGGCGCAGGTTGAAGAACTGGAACCGGCCTTGTCCGGGCGTTTTTCCAGCGGCTTGTTTTTCAAGGATGAAGCCCATCTCGATCCGCGCCGCGCCCTTGCAGACCTGACTGCCAAGGTGCAAGGTCTCGGCGCTGAGATCCGCTACAACACCCCAGCCCCGGCGCGGGTAGATGTGGATTGCACCGGTATGGCTGCCGCCCTGCCCCAGCTGCGCCCGGTGCGCGGTGAGATTGCAATTCTACATTGCCCGGAGGTGGAAATCAGCCGCACCCTGCGGCTGCTGCATCCACGCATCCCGCTCTATCTGGTGCCGCGCGGCGATCAGCATTTTATGATCGGCGCCACCATGGTGGAGAGCGCATCAACCCGCGCACCGACGCTGCGCTCGGTCAATGAGCTGCTGAGTGCCGCCTTTGCCCTGCACCCTGGGTTTGGCGAGGCCAGCGTGGTTGAGCTGGGTGCCGGGCTGCGTCCCGCCTTTGCCGACAACCTGCCCCGAGTGATCGAACAGGACGGCGTTCTGCATCTGAACGGGCTGTACCGGCACGGGTTCCTGCTTGCCCCGGCCATGGCGCAGCGCGTTGCTGAACGTCTGATGCCGCAGCCTGCCCTCTCCTCTACTCAGCCCCCAGCCATGGAGTGTACCGGATGAAAATTACCCTGAATGCCAAAGAGCATGACCTTTCGGCCAAAACGCTTGCCGAGGCCCTCTCCGAGCTGGGAATGACCAGCCCGGCGCTCGCCACCGCGCTGAATGGCACATTTGTTTCGCGCGCGAAACGTGTTGACACCAGGTTAACAGAGGGCGACCGCATCGAAGTGCTGGCGCCGATGCAGGGGGGCTGAGCCATGGAGTTCTACGGTACAAAACTGACCTCGCGCCTGTTTCTGGGCACCGCGCAATACCCCTCTCCCAGGGTGCTTTGTGACGCCATCGCCGCCAGCGGCACCGAGGTCATCACCGTCTCGCTACGCCGTGAAACCTCCGACGGCGCGGGCACCGGCTTCTGGCAGATGCTGCGCCAGACTGGTGCTCGCATTCTGCCCAATACCGCCGGCTGCCATTCGGTGCAGGAGGCCGTGACCACAGCTCAGATGGCGCGCGAGGTTTTTGGAACCGACTGGATCAAACTGGAGGTGATCGGCCATGCCGACAGCCTGCAACCGGATGTCTTTGGACTGGTGGAAGCGGCCAAAATCCTCAGTGAGGATGGCTTCAAGGTCTTCCCCTATACCACCGAAGATCTGGTGGTGGGGGAGCGCCTGCTGGAAGCGGGCTGCGAAGTACTGATGCCCTGGGGGGCGCCGATCGGGTCCGGCCAGGGCCTGCGCAACCCCGATGGGCTGAGAGCGATGCGGGCGCATTTCCCCGAAACGCCGCTGGTGGTGGATGCCGGCATTGGCCGCCCCTCGGATGCCGCTGCCGCGATGGAACTGGGCATGGATGCCGTGCTGCTCAACACCGCCGTGGCCAAGGCCGGCGATCCGGTGCTGATGGGTCACTCTATGGCGCAGGCGGTCGAGGCCGGTCAGGCCGGAT
>NZ_JBDWPJ010000199.1:0-5741 GCF_039971195.1 Pseudophaeobacter sp. | reverse complement strand
TCTCGGCAAAGCTCTCCCCTTCGGGCCGCACATCCGCATCATGAAAGCAAAAGAACGGTGCGTTCAGGATGTCGAACATCTCAAAGGCCACATCTGCCTTCAGCCGGGCCTGCTCCATGCCGGTGCCAAACCAGGGGCGTTCAAAGGTCTGGCCGCCAAAGGGATCGCCGCCCTCCCAGGCGAAACTGTGCCAATAGGCAACGGCAAAACGCAGATGCTCTTCCATCCGTTTGCCCAGGACAATTTCATCCGGGTTGTAGTGGCGAAAGGCGAATTCGTTTGGGCTGTCCGCCCCCTCGTATCGAACCCGGTCGATGCCTTTGAAAAAATCGCTCATTTTGGACCTCCTATCCTGCCTGAATATCTGTGACCCGCACCTGTCCGGCCCCTTCCAGAGCCATGCCTCTGAAAGCGAAAGAGCCGCCTAGGAATAGGGTTTGCCTGCTGTCATTCTACCGTGACGGGGAACTATGCCCGAGATCACGGCAGATCAATTCTGAAAGGGCCTCGCCCCTAGCCCAGTTTGACCCAGGCGGCATCGCGCTGCGAGGATTTCACGCAGGCATCGATGAACTGAACCCCGCTCAACCCATCCTGAATGGTGGGAAACTGCACCTCTGCTGGCAAAGGCTCGCCAGCAGACTGCGCGCGGATCGCCACTGCAGCCTCGGAATAGATATTGGCAAAGGCTTCCAGATAGCCTTCGGGATGGCCGCCGGGTGTTCTGGTCAGACGATTGGCGAC
The DNA here is from genome assembly GCF_039971195.1 of Pseudophaeobacter sp. Taxonomy (GTDB): domain Bacteria; phylum Pseudomonadota; class Alphaproteobacteria; order Rhodobacterales; family Rhodobacteraceae; genus Pseudophaeobacter. The sequence goes on along the minus strand of NZ_JBDWPJ010000199.1, from coordinate 4,997 downwards.
CTCATCCGCGCCAGTGCCTCCCCTGGTGAGCAGGCGTTTGGGCTCTCCAAAGGGCGTGTAGGTCAGGTAATTTGGATCTTCCTGCGCCCACTCGATACCACCCTTGGAGCCATAGACCCGCAGTTTCAACGCGTTCTCATTGCCGGGGGCCACCTGGCTGGACCAGAGCATACCGCGCGCACCGCCTTTGAAGCGCAGCATGACATGCACATTGTCATCCAGATGACGCCCTGGAACAAAACTCTGCAGATCTGCCGCCAGGCTTTCCGTCTCTAACCCTGTGACAAAGCTCAGAAGGTTATAGGCATGGGTTCCGATATCCCCAACACAGCCGCCTGCCCCGGATCGCGCCGGATCTGTCCGCCATTCCGCCTGTTTGTTGTCCTTGGCCTCCTCAGCCTCGGTCAGCCAGTCCTGTGGGTATTCCGCCTGAACCACCCGGATTTCACCCAGTTTTCCTGAGGCAACCATCTCGCGGGCCTGCCGGATCATCGGATAGCCGGTGTAGTTATGGGTCAGGACAAACAGCGCTTCCGAGTTTTCTGCCGTCTTCACCAGCTTACGCGCATCTGCCAGGGTGGAGGTCAGCGGCTTGTCGCAGATCACATGGATGCCGCGTTTCAGGAACTCCTGCGCGACCGGCGCATGCATGTGGTTTGGAGTGACAATGGCAACCGCCTCGATCCCCTGTTTCAACTTTGCCTCGCGGATGGCCATGGATTTGAAATCATCATAGGTCCGATCCGGCGCCAGCCCCAGGGCCGCGCCCGAGGCCTGGGCTTTCTCTGGTGTGGAAGACAGCGCCCCCGCCACCAGATCATATTCGCCATCAATCCGCGCGGCAATACGGTGCACCGCACCAATAAAGGCGTCATTGCCGCCGCCAACCATACCAAGGCGAATGGGTCTTTTGCTGGTCATGTCAGTCTCCCAGGCCAAGCATGCGTCGATTGGCAGCTTCATCGGTGCCGCCATCGGCAAAGTCATCAAAGGCCTTTTCGGTGACCCGGATAATGTGATCTTTGACGAACTGAGCCCCTTCGCGGGCGCCGTCTTCGGGGTGTTTCAGGCAGCATTCCCATTCCACCACGGCCCAGCCGTCAAAATCATTGGCGGCCATCTTGGAAAACACTGCACCAAAATCCACCTGACCATCGCCCAAAGAGCGGAACCGCCCTGCGCGGTTGGTCCAGTCCTGATAGCCGGAATAGACCCCCTGACGGCCGGTTGGATTGAACTCTGCATCCTTGACGTGGAACATTTTGATCCGGTCTTTGTAGATGTCGATATTGTCGAGGTAATCCAGGCATTGCAGCACATAGTGCGACGGATCATAGAGCATATTGGCGCGCGGATGGTTGTCGACGCGCTCCAGAAACATCTCGAAGGTGACGCCATCGTGCAGATCTTCGCCGGGATGGATTTCGTAACAGACATCCACCCCCATGGTTTCAGCATGATCCAGAATAGGGCGCCAGCGGCGGGCCAGCTCATCAAAAGCCGTCTCAATCAACCCGGCAGGACGCTGCGGCCAGGGATAGACGTAGGGCCAGGCCAAAGCGCCGGAAAAGGTCGCATGGGCCGAAATACCAAGGTTATGGCTGGCGGTAATTGCCAGCTTGACCTGCTCCACCGCCCAGGCCTGTCGCGCAACCGGATTGCCGTGCACTTCGGGGGCGGCAAAGCCGTCAAAAGCCGTATCATAAGCCGGATGAACAGCCACCAGCTGGCCTTGCAGATGGGTCGAGAGTTCGGTGATTTCGACACCGTTTTCGCGGGCCACCCCAACCAGGTCTTCGCAATATGAACGCGAGCTGGCCGCCTTGACCAGATCAAAAATCCGCCCATCCCATGAGGGAACCTGAACGCCTTTGTAGCCACAATCAGCAGCCCATTTGGTGATATTGTCCCAACTGTTGAACGGCGCGTCATCGCCTGCAAACTGCGCCAGAAACAGCGCCGGGCCTTTGAGTGTCTTCATCGTCCTATCCTCCGGTTGCGCGAAAAGGGCAAATGTTGCCCCTTTCTTTGGTTTTGCGTTCAGGCCCTAGAACGGGGAGTCGGGGAAGTAGAAGGCCGCCGCGTTTTCCTGGGTGATCAGAGTGGCCCCCAGGATATAGCGACCTGCCACCGGACCATTGGATTTGAACGAGGCCACGGTGACATCCATCGCAGTCGCAATCATCGACGGCGGGTAAAGCACATCAACAGGCACCAGTGTGTCGCCATCCATGATGGCCTTGATGGTTTCCTTCATGCCGGCACCGCCAACAACAAACATGCCATCGCCATCGCGGCCGGCCTGTTTCAGCGCTGCGACAACACCAATGGCGATGTCATCATCCTGGGCCCAGACCGCATCAATGTCGGGAAAGCGGCTCAGGAAATCCTGCATCACTTCAAAGCCGTCATCGCGGTTCCAGTTGGCGTGTTTGTGGTCCAGCACGTTGACACCAGAACCTTCCATCTCTGCCATGAAGGCGTCAAAACGCTCGTTGTCGATCAGCGTTGGAATGCCGCGCAGGATCACGATGTTGTCGCCGGACTTCAGGCGGCTCTTCATGTAAACGGCGGAAACGCGTCCCATTTCAGGGTTGTTGCCGGCCACATAGATGTCTTCGATGCCGGGCTGGCTGAGACCACGATCCACAACGGTAATGCGCGCGCCTGAGTTCTTCACGTTCAACACCGGATCTGTCAGAGGCTCTGATTCAAAGGGCAGCACCACCAGGGCGTCGATCTTGTGAACCGAAACCAGATCTTCCAGGGCGCTGGCCTGGGCGCTTGGATCGGGTGAGTTCACCAGGATCAGATCCACATCAGGATAAAGCGCCTCAAGCCGCTTTTCAGCCTGTTCGGCATGCCAATTCATCCCGGCAGCCCAGGCATGGGTTGGCGTTGGATAGCTAACGCCAATCTTGATATTCTCTGCCAGGGCAAGCGATGCCGTCACAGACAATGCTCCGGCCAGGGCCATAGCCCCAAGTGCATTCAAGCGTTTCATCGTAATCTCCTCCCGAGATTTTGGACGCACCTTTCCTGTCCGGTGGCGCCCGGTTGATTTTTCTATTTTGGGGACAGGACCCCGGTTTGGATTGCTCGTTTAGTTTTCTTGGGCTTTCGCCTTGCCCCAGTCACCGCGCTGCAACCAGACAGCGATAATGATGATGAGACCCTGCATCGTACCGTTCAGATAATTGGAAATCAGATCGGTGAAATTGAGGATGTTGCCGATGGTGGTCAGGATCAAAGCGCCCAGGATGGTGCCGCCAATCCGACCATAGCCGCCCTTGAGCACCGTGCCGCCAATGATCACTGCGGCAATCGCCTCCAACTCCCACAGCACCCCCGTTGACGAGGAGGCAGAACCGAGACGCGGAACATAGATGATGGTAGCCAGCGAGACACAAAGCCCCTGGATGACATAGGTGAGGGTTTTGACCCGATCGACCTTGATGGCCGAATACTTGGCCACGGCCTCGTTCGACCCAATGGCAGTGCAGTAGCGGCCAAAGGCGGTGCGGTTCAACAGGAACCAGCCCAGGATGGCCACGAAGATGAAGACCCAGACCGGAATGGGCAGGCCAAGGAAGCTGCCATAGTAGACCGGGCGGTAGGTGCCACGGATGGCAAAATCCAGCGACAGCGTGCCACCATCGGCAAAATAGGTCACCAAAGAGCGATAGATGCCCATGGTCCCAAGGGTGACAATAAAAGCTTCGATCTTGCCCTTGGTTGTCAAAACCCCATTGATCCAACCGGCGCCAATCCCCAGCACTATGGAGCAGCCGCATCCCAGTAAAACTGTGGCCAGACCGCCACCCAGAGTCTCGACCGCGTTGTTCATGATGATGATCATCACCCCGGCAATTGCCGCCGCCATTGACCCCACGGATAGATCAATGCCACCAGCCGTAATTACAAAGGTCGCGCCCACCGCGATGATACCGATAAAGGCCGAGCGCGTCAGCAGATTGGACAGGTTGCCTTCGCTCAGGAATGCCGGGTTCAGCAGAAACCCGATAACACAAAGCAAAAGCAGCGCAATGGCCGGCCCGGCCGTTTTGATATCAAGGTTCATCCGCTTCTTCTTTTCTAGTTCACTGCCTGCCACTACAGTCATGCCGCGCCCTCCCGTTTCAGACCGGCGGCATAGCGCACGATTTCAGTTTCGTTAATGTCATCGCCTGACAGCACGCCCATGACCTGACCATCGCGCATCACCACTACACGGTGGCTGACGCCAATGACTTCAGGCATTTCGGATGAGATCACCACCACAGAGACCCCTTCGGCGGCCAGGGCAGCAATGAAGTGGTAGACCTGCTGTTTGGTGCCCACATCAATCCCGCGGGTCGGTTCGTCGATGATGACAATCTGCGGGTCGGTTTCCATAATCTTGGCCAGCAGCAGTTTTTGCTGATTGCCACCTGACATGTCGCCGACATTGATTTTTGGATCGCGGGCGCGGATGTCAAACCGCCGGATTGCCCGTGCCATGGCCTCATCCTCGGCCCCTGTATCCAGCCCCAATCGTTTTATGAACTTGGGCAGGGCAAAGAGCGTCAGGTTTGGCCGCATCTGCTTGTCCAGCAGCAGGCCCTTGGCTTTGCGATCCTTTGTCAGATAGGCCAGCCCGGCATCGCGGGCGGCGGCAACGGTTTCAAACCGCGTCTCTTGGCCGTTGAACAGGATCTTGCCGCTGTAGATTGGAGACAGGCCACAGATCGCCTCAAACACCGCCGTGCGCCCTGCCCCGATCAGACCAGAAAACCCGAGGATTTCGCCTTTACGCAGGTTAAAGCTCACATCCCTGACGCTATCAGAACACAGGTCCTGCACCTCAAGCACCCGCTCGGCGTCCACATCAACTTCGTGCATCGGGGGATAGAGGTCAGAAAGCTCGCGCCCCACCATCATCTGCGCCATGGCATCCGGCGATAACGCCTCTGCCTCTTTGGTGGCGATCCACTGACCATCGCGCAAAATGGTGACTC
>NZ_JBDWPJ010000198.1:0-36615 GCF_039971195.1 Pseudophaeobacter sp. | reverse complement strand
GTTGACCCCTCGGGACAGACCGTCATTGCCGGGCGCGCCACAGCGGGTGTCTCGCTGCAGGTCTTGCTGGACGGCGTGGTGCTGGAACAGGTCGAGGTGCAGCCTGGCGGAGAATTTGTCGCCTTTGCCTCCATTCCCCCCAGCGCCCAGGCTCGGGTGATTTCCCTGCGGGCCGAAGCCGAGGGGCAGATGCGCCTGTCTGACAGCAGTTTCATCCTGGCCCCGGCCAGTCAAATTCCGGCCAGCTCTGCCCCCGTTGTGGCCTCCAACGCTACAGATGACACTGCGGCAGAGGCGGCAGAAGAGGCAAGGCAACTGGCTGAGGCGGCCACCACCGAGGCGCCCGAAACGCAAGAGGGCGACATAGCCCAGAACGAAACAGCCCAGAACGAAACAGTTCAGAACAGCTCTACTGCGGCCACCGACGCACCGGCTGATATCTCTGCCGTTGAAACAGAGACCCAGGTGGCCAAAACCGAGGCGCCTTCGTCGGCCACGGCTCCTGCTACAGGACCTGCCAAGGCGCCTGGCGGGGTTGTTGTAGCAGAAGCACCCGCTTCGGTTCAGCCCTCAGCTGAGGGCGAGGCTCCTGCGGCCACAGTTACTGCCGATGCGGAAACCACCGTGAGCGAGCCGGAAGCTACCAGCCCCGGCGCGGCGGAGGTCCGCACCGAGGTCGCCACCGAGACCGCACCCCAGCCTGCGCCCGCGCAGGTGGCGGTTCTGCGCGCCGATGCCGAGGGGGTGACCCTGGTGCAGCCCGCCGCACCCAAGCCACAGGACAAGGTGGTTCTCGACACCATCAGCTATTCCGACCTCGGTGAGGTGCAGCTGGCTGGCCGTGCTGGTCCGGATGCCGAAGTGCGGGTCTATCTCGACAATGCGGCGGCGGGCCAGTTCCGGGCGACCCAGACTGGCAATTGGGGCGGCAACCTGCAGGCGGTTGATCCCGGTGTTTACACCCTGCGCCTGGATGAGGTGAACGCCGAGGGCAAGGTGCTCAGCCGCCTGGAAACCCCGTTCAAACGCGAGGCACCGGAAGTATTGCAATTGCCAGCCGCGGACGGTCAGGCGGATGCTGAGGCTCCGCTGGTGCGCGCAGTGACCGTGCAAGAGGGCGATACGCTTTGGGCGATCTCGCAAAAACGCTACGGCAGCGGATTCTTGTATGTTCGGGTGTTTGAGGCCAATCACGAAGCCATTCGCAACCCGGATCTGATCTATCCCGGTCAGGTCTTCACCATTCCTGAATAACTCGGGCTCGACGTGACAAAGGCGCCCTGCGGGGCGTCTTTTTACGCGTGCCTCTGGTGGTGGTGCCACCAGCCCCCTATCTGAGACTCAATGAGCCAGGAAAGCGCAATCCATGCCCCCAGCCGAAACCGATATTGCAAGTGATGAGCGCCGCTCCGGTCTGCGTACCCTGCGCCGAATGGGGCCTTATCTCTGGCCAAGCAAACATCTCTGGGTCAAGCAGAGGGTTGTGCTCGCCATTGCGGTGCTGGTTCTGGCCAAGCTGATCGCGGTCTATACGCCGATGCTCTACAAGGGGGCGGTGGACAGCCTGGCCGCCGAAGGGGTGCCGCCTTTGGCACTGGGGGCGGTTGGGCTCACCGTGGCTTACGGCGTGGCGCGGATCTTCACCACCGGGTTTCAGCAGCTGCGTGATGTGATCTTTGCCCCTGTCGGCCAGCGCGCCCTGCGCCATCTGGCGCTTGAAACCTTTACCCATATCCATCGCCTTTCGATGCGCTATCACATCACCCGCAAAACAGGCGGGCTGTCGCGGATCATCGAGCGCGGCGTCAAGGGGGTCGAATTCCTGCTGCGCTTCATGCTGTTTTCCATCGGCCCGCTGGTGCTGGAGCTGACCCTGGTGGCGGTGGTGCTGACGGTGCTGTTTGACGCCTGGTATCTGGTGGCGGTGGCGGTGACCATCGGGCTCTATGTCTGGTTCACCTTTGCCATCACCGAATGGCGGGTGAAACTGCGCCGCGAGATGAACAAACAGGACACCGATGCCAATCAAAAGGCCATCGACAGCCTGCTGAACTATGAAACTGTGAAGTATTTTGGCGCTGAACAGCGTGAGGCCGCACGTTATGACGGGTCCATGCGGGCCTATGCGCAGGCAGCTCTGAAAACTGCCTATTCCCTGGCTTTTTTGAACTTTGGTCAGAGTCTGTTCATCACTGCCGGTCTGGTGGCCGTCATGGTGATGGCGGCTCTGGGCGTGCAAAATGGTGAGCTGACGGTCGGCGATTTTGTCATGGTCAATGCCTATATGATCCAGATCACCGTGCCGCTGAACTTTCTTGGCACAGTGTATCGTGAAATCCGCCAGAGCCTGGTGGACATGGGGGAGATGTTTGACCTGTTGGAACAGCCAGCAGATGTGAGCGACGCCCCAGAGGCGCGGGAGCTAAAAGTCTCAGGTGGTGAAATCCGCCTCACTGATCTGCGTTTTGGCTATGACAGCGAGCGCGAAATCCTCAAGGGTGTGTCTATGGTGGCAGGGGCGGGTCAGACCGTGGCGATTGTGGGCTCGACCGGGTCGGGTAAATCCACCATCGGACGGCTGTTGTTCAGGTTCTATGATGTCACCGGCGGCGCGCTGACCATCGACGGTCAGGATGTGCGACAGGTGACCCAGCAAAGCCTGCATGCCGCCATCGGTGTGGTGCCGCAGGACACTGTGCTGTTCAACGATACCATTCGCTACAACATCGCCTATGGCAAAGCCGGCGCTGATCAGGCCGCTGTGGAGCAGGCCGCGCGGGATGCCCAGATCCATGATTTTATCACCAGTCTGCCAGAGGGCTATGACACCCAGGTGGGCGAGCGGGGGCTGAAACTCTCGGGCGGTGAGAAACAGCGGGTGGGCATTGCCCGAACCCTGCTAAAGAACCCGCCGATCCTGCTGCTGGACGAGGCCACCTCGGCGCTGGATACTGATACAGAGCAAGAGATCAAGGATGCGCTGGAACGCGCAGCGAAAGGGCGCACAGTGCTGACCATTGCCCATAGGCTCTCTACCGTGGCTGAGGCGGATCTGATCGTGGTGCTGGAACAGGGCGAGGTGGTGGAGCAGGGCAGCCATGACGAGTTGCTGGCCCGCGAAGGGCGCTATGCGCATCTGTGGCATCGCCAGCAAGCGGATGACCAGGCAGCCTGAGGAGGTTCCGATATAAAGGGGGCGGCCCATCGGCACGCCCCCAAATTCTTTTTGTTAGGCTGTGCTACAGCTCGACCCGAACCTCGTGCATCCAAAGCTTGGCTGGCCGCGACAGCATAAACACCACCACATCGGCCAGATCATCGGGCTCGGTAAAGATATGGTTGGGGACCTCTTCGCCGGCCTTGGCAAACATGCCGGTATTGGTGCCGCTCTGGTAAAGCCCTGCCACCCGCACACCGGTTTCGGCTTCGTCCTCTTTCAGCACATCGCTGAACCCGCGCACGCCGTATTTTGTGGCCGTATAGACCGACTGACCGGCCTGCGCCACCACGCCGGATTTCGACACAACGTTCAAAATGGCCCCTTCGTCCCGATCGCGTAGGCTCGGCAGGATCGCCTGGGTCAGCTGCATCAACCCGGTGAGGTTGGTCTGCACAGTCTCAATGAGCAGCGCCGGAGAGATTGTGTCCAGGGGGCCGGCCTTGTGCCAGATGCCAGCATTGTTGATCAGTATATCAACGCCGCCAAAATCGCCGATAATCTGCGCCGCGGTGCTGGCAAGCGCCTCTGCATCCGTCAGATCCATCGCATAGCTGCGCGCCTCGGCTGCGCCCTGCGCCTGGGCCTGGGAGCAGACCTCGGCCAGTCGTGCCGTGTTGCGACCCAGAATGGCGAGGCGGCAGCCTTCGGCAGCCAGTTTGAGGCAGATATGCATGCCAATACCATCGCTGCCACCGGTCACCACTACGACTTTGTTTTTGAGCTTCATTGCACTGCCTTTTTCTGTTGCGGATACACTGCTAGAGGCGCTGTCTATCATGCTCGTGGGCCCCGAACATCTGTGAAATCAACCGCGCTCGGGGTTTTCTGCGCGCGCCGCACTATTCGCCCCTGGCGGTTTGCCAAAGCCACCAATCGACAGGGCTTCTGGAAAACTGAAAGGCAGGGTGGCCCTGAACAGAAAAAGGCCGCCGGGGAAACCTCGGCGGCCTTTTTCTGTCTTTGCCAACAGACGGAAACGATCGAACTATTCCGCGGCGCGCAGCGCGTCACCGGACTTGGGTTTGTCGGATTTTTCTTCGAAGGTCCCATCAAACCCTGGCTTGCTGTTTGGTCCCGCCGGGATAATCAGGTCATCCCAAAGGATCTCGCTGGTGGGCAGCTTGCGGGCGCGTTTCTCCAGCTTCATGTCCTGGGCAATACGGCTGGAGCGGCCACCGGTCACGCGGGCCGTAAGACGACCCATCCAGCTGAGGTAGGTCGATAGCCAGACACGGATCGCCAGTAGGGACGGGGTCACCACCAGGGTCAGAACCGTTGCAATGCCAAGCCCAAAGACCACAGCTGTGGCCAGCTGTTTCCACCACAGGGCGGTGGGGCTATCGATTGAATAGCCGCCATTGATGAAATCAAGGCTGATGCCAAACATCATAGGCGCCAGACCGGCCATTGTGGTCACTGTGGTCAGCAGTACTGGACGGATACGGGCCTCGGCGGTGCGAATGATCGCCTCGATCCGGGGCATGTGCTGGCTGAACTCCTGATAGGTATCGATGAGAACAATGTTGTTGTTCACCACGATCCCGGCCAAGGCCACAATGCCGGTGCCAGTCATGATGATAGAAAACGGCTGCTGCATCACCAGCATGCCGATCAAGACGCCAGTGGTTGACAGGATCACCGCCAAGAGCACCAGAACGGCATTGTAGAAGGAGTTGAACTGCGCCAGCAGAATGACAAACATCAAGGCCAGCGCGCCAGCAAAGGCCTTGGACAGGAAGTCTCCGGATTCTTCCTGCTCATCCTGATCGCCAGTCCATTCCCAGGTCACAGTTCGATCCAGTGGCTCGGTCTCCAACCATTTGGTCAGCTGGCCGATCCGCTCATTGGCATTGACCGGGATGATCCGGCCGCCATCCTCCAGGGCAGCGTGCAGGACCTCCGCGCTTTCCGCGGCTTCCAACCTATGAAGAGTGTAGTCATTGCCATTGGAGGCTGAGAAGATCTCATCGCTGGTGATCACCCCTTCGGGCAGGTGTTTGACATAGGCAAGGATCACCTGTTCGCCGCCATCGGGGTCTTCGATCTGTACGGTGCTCAGCCCGGTTTCCACATCAGCCTTCACATCATAGAATCGTTCCTGATCAACGCGACTGATGCTGGCAAGTTTTGGCACAGGCTTGCGGGAGATGAAATTGGAGAGCGGCACTTGCCCGTCCGCGGTGCGCACTTTGAGCGTGTCCAGCGTGGCCAGTACCCGGTCTTCATCGGGCAGGCGCACGCGGATTTCGATCTCTTCGTCCGAAGTGTCAACTCGCATCGTGTCGAGCAAGATCCCACGCGTGACCAGCTGCACCATGGCGCCAACGGTGGCGACATCGGCCCCGTAACGGCCAGCCTTCTCCACATCAACGTCGATCTGCCAGTCGATGCCGGGCAGGGGCAGGCTGTCTTCGACCAGGATCAGCCCCGGCGTGGCATCAAACTGGGCGCGTGCGGCCAGGGCAGAGGCATCCAGTGCCTCCCAACTGTCGCCACGAATACGCAGATGGATGGGTTTGCCGGTGCCGGGGCCCTGCTCCAGCGCTTTGATTTCCACCGCAATACCGGGGATCTTGTCGGTTTCGGCTGTGAGCTCATCCAGAACCGTGTTGCCATCATACTGGGTTGCTGTCACTTCGCGCGTCAGCAGGCCAAAGAACCAGGTCTCGGTCTGGGTGGGGCGATCTTCCCAGGGGATGATTTCGAACTGGATCTGACCAACGGTATCCGCAGGCGATTGATCCGCCGAGGGGCCACCGGTGCTCAGCCCGCCTTCGCCAGCAAAGGAGAAGGCATTGACCACTGCCGGATGCGCCATGATGACCTCTTCGGTCTGGCGCACCATAGCGTCTTTTTCGGCCAGGCTGATATTGCCACGGGCCCGGACATAGGCCGTGGCCTGTTCCGGTTCGGTGGTGACAAAGAATTCCACCCCGTGATTGTTCTCACCAAAGGCTGAAAAAACGGTCATGATGGCAAAACCAACAGCCGCCAGTGTCACTAGAGGCATCACCGGATTGCCGGCGATGAATTTGATGACATGGCCAAAGAACGTGTGATGATAACCGGCATCCACTGCCCGTTCGCGGCGGATGAACTTGGTCGCGCCCAGGGTGATAGAGGCGGCAAAAGCTGAAAGAATGAAGGTCAAACCGCCAAAGGCAACGCCAGCTTGGGAGGCGGTTCCGGGTGGCAGCAGGTATTCGGGGTTCAACATCTGCATGGCCCCGGCAAACATGCCCCAGATCGTTGGTGGTACCAGCAGGGCCCGAAGCCACCAGGGGAAGACCCGGCGCAGCCAGCTGGAGCCGCCTTCGAACATGCGGCTCATCCGGCCAGACAGACCGCCCATAACCGGCAGGTAGATCAATGCGACCACCAAAGAGGCAGACAGAACAAAGATCAGCGTGACGGGCAACATGCCCATGAATTCACCCGGCACACCCGGCCAGAACAGCATCGGCAAGAAGGCACAGAGCGTGGTCGCAGTGGAAGACACGATGGGCCAGAACATCCGCTGCGCCGCCTCAACATAGGCATGCATCGGGCCGGTGCCCTCTTTGATGCGTTTGTCGGCGTATTCCACCACCACAATGGCACCATCGACCAGCATGCCCACAGCGAGGATCAGACCAAACATCACGATGTTGGAGATCGAAACCCCCATCAAGGCGAGGAAGGCAAAGCACAACAGGAAGGAGGTCGGGATGGCAAAGCCCACCAAGAGCGCCGCACGGCTGCCCAAGGAGGCCAGAACCACGATCATCACCAGCGCAACAGCTGTCAGCACCGAGCCTTCGAGCTGGCTCACCATGGAGCCGACCACCCGGCTCTGGTCATTGGAGGTGCCAAGGGTCACGGCGGCTTTGAGTTCTGGTGGCCATTTGGCCTGGGATTTGGCCAACACTTCCTTTACCAGGTCCACGGTGTCGATCAGGTTGAAGCCCTTGCGCTTGACCACCTGCAAGGCAACCGTGTCTTCGCCTTCAAACCGGGCAGTCCCTGTACGGTCTTCAAAGGTATAGTTGATCTCGGCCAGCTCGCCCAGGGTGACAACCCGGTCGCCATTGGTCTTGATCGGCAGCGCGTAGATGTCGTTCACATCATCAAAGGAGGAGGGGATTTTCACCGCAAAGGTGCCCTGTTCGGTCTCTACCTCGCCGGCGGCGATCAACTGGTTGTTGTTCTGCACCACGTTGATCAGCTCAACCGCGGTGACATCGTAGCTTTCCAGCCGCAGCGGATCGATCACCACCTCGACCATCTCGTCCCGGTTGCCGGCAATTGCGGCCTCAAGCACTGCATCCAGCGCTTCAATTTCGTCCTGCAGATCCTTGGCGATACGCGCCATGGTCCGCTCCGGCACCGCGCCGGTCAGGTTGACGATGACAATCGGGAATTCCGAAAAGTTGATTTCGGTGATGGAATATTGCTCTGCCCCATCCGGGAAATCGGCCTGGGCCGTGTTCATGGCGTCGCGCACATCGGCGATGGTGGCGCTTTTGTCCCAGCCAAAGTCAAACTCCAGCAGGATGCCGGCATAGTTTTCGGCGGCGGTGGCGGTCATCTTGTCGAGCCCGTCGAGATCCACCATTTCGGTTTCCATCGGCTTGACCAAAAGAGACTCGCTGTCCACGGCTGAAATGCCGGGGAACTCCACTGAGACAAAGAGCATCGGAATGTCGATATCCGGCTCACCCTCTTTGGGCAGGCTGGAATAGGCAAAACCTCCAACCAGAATGGAAATCAAAATGAAAGCAATGACCATTCTGGCGCGGTCAGCCGCCCAGGAGACAACACCAATCATTGGCTGGCCTCTACAAAGCTGGGTGCCACAGCGACGCCAGAGGTGACAAAATCCTGCCCCATGATGATAACATCAACTGTATCGGGCAGGCCGCCGACCCAAATGCCATCGGCTTCGTCGCGCAGCAGTTCAATGGCGATAAAGCCAGCGGTCAGGTCTTCGCGTACAATGCGAACCCCCAGCTGGCCCTGTTTGTTCAGAGTGAGCGCGGATTGCGGCAATTTATGCGCGGTGGCGCCCTGAGCCGAAATTGCGATATCGGCGGTTTGCCCATCACGAATGCTCAGATCCGGGTTGGCAACGGTGATTTCCACCTCAAAAGTGCGGGTCGACTGATCCGCCGAGCGGCTGACAAAGGTAACTTGCCCCTGAACCACCTCTCCGGTGGCCAGTTCAGCCTGGGCCAGAGCGCCAAGGCCAACTTTGTTGACCAGGGTTTCCGGCACAAAGCCAACAACCTTGATGGTGTCGAGCTGGATGACAGTGGCGCAGTGGTCCCCGGGCAGGACCAGGCTGCCCAATTCGGCGCTGTCGCTTTCCAGCAAGCCGTCAAAGGGTGCGGTGATGGTCAGGCGTTCGATCTCTTTGCGTGCAGCCGCGACCGCTGCAATAGCGGATTCGATGCCTGCGCGGGCGGTCTCTAGCCCGCCCTTGGCGCTGGCGATCCCCGCCACAGCAGAGCGTTCCGCCGCCTTGGAGGCCGCCAGCTTGGTTTCCGAGGTATAGCCGCCTTCTGCCAGTTTCTGCGCCGCAGTAAGGTTGATCTTGGCTTCGCTCAATCTTGCGTTGGCCTCATCCAGGCGTGCCTCAGAAACGGGCATGTTAGCCCGCGCTTCGGTGAGCCGGGCCTGGGCTTCCAGCAGAGCTGCCGGGCGGGTGCCGGGATCAAGTTTGCAAAGCACGTCGCCTTCGCTGACCTGAATGCCCTTACGCAGAGGTTCAGAGATCACTGTCGAGGAGGTCTCGGCGCGCACATCAACCTGACGCACCGCCTGGGTCAGGCCACGCAGGATGACTGCGCTGTCAAAAACCTCGGCCTGGCTGTGCCGGGCTACAACGCCGACGCGGTTTTCAACGATCTGTTCGCTGGCAGGTGCTGAGCTTTCCTCACCTTTCTCAGAAGACGGCGTGTTTTCAGAAAGGGTTGAGGTGTCATCACCGCGGGCAAAGGCAAACAGGGTATCACGCTGGATGACCAGGAAATACAGGCCAACGGAAACCACAATGGCAGTAATTAGGGGGATCAATTTCATCTCGGGCCTTTCAAACTCAATCTTGTTTGGTGAATGCTGGTGACCAAACACACCAGAGATCCCGCCAGATCTATTGGCACTTGATAATGGGCATCTAGGTATTGTCCACACTAAACGGAACAGTTCAGATGACATTTATTGCGAAAATGTGGTGCTTTGGGTTGATTTCCCCTGCACGGGGGCACTTGGCTTGCTGCTACAGGCAGGATATGAGGGGCGAAAGCGGATAAAGATCTCGCCCGCAGTTGCGGAGAGACGGAACTTCAGGGGCAAAGACCATGAGCGACACTGACAGCTTTATCGACGAGGTAACGGAAGAGGTGCGCCGCGACCGTCTGTTTGTGATGCTAAAACGCTATGGCTGGATTGGCGGCCTGGCGGTTGTGCTGATCGTGGGTGGAGCGGCCTTTAACGAATACAACAAGGCCAAAGAGCTTGCAGCCGCACAAAAGCTGGGAGACGATATCGTTGGGGCACTGGCCGAAAATGAAGACGCGGCCCGCGCCGAAGCCCTATCAACCTTGACGGCGGATACGCCCGGGGGGGCTGCAGTCCTGGCAATGTTGCAGGCCGGCGCGCTGGCCAATGCCGACCAATCTGCTGATGCGGTTGCACGGCTGGAGGCCATCGCAGTTGATGGTGATCTGCCCCTGATCTACCGCCATATCGCCAGCTACAAGGCCCTTGGGCTACAGCAGGAGAGCCTGAGCATCGCCGACCGGCGCCTGCAGTTCGAGGCTTTGGCCCAGCCGGGGGCGCCGTTGGCGCTGCTGGCGTCGGAACAGGTGGCGCTTTTGGACATCGAAGAGGGCAACCCGGAGGCGGCGATTACCCGCCTCAAGGAGATCATCGCAGATGCAGGCGTGTCTACGGACTTGAAAGATCGCGCAACGCAAGTGATTGTGGCCTTGGGTGGAACGCTGGATGATGCAGCGCCCGCCGAAGGGTAATTCAACCGCGACATAAAGGTCGTGGAAAAAGACAATGGGTACGGGGCAGAGTGATGATGGCAGTTAACACATTTTCATTGGTACGGATTATGTTGTGCAGCAGTGCTTTGGCTCTGGGTCTGACGGCCTGCTCCGAGCCTGAGGTCATTTTGCCTGGCAAGCGCGAGGCCATTCGTCCTGATGCGGATGTCGACGTTGTCAATCAGTCGGTGGCGATTTCCCTGCCAAATCAGGTCGCCAATGCCAATTGGGCCCAGGGGCATGGTAATCCTTCGCATCGCACCAACCATCCCGCCCTGCGCGCCGCACCGCAATTGGCCTGGGCAACCTCGATCGGGGCCGGCGATGGTCGTCGCCAACGGATCAATACGCGGCCGGTAGTTGCGGACGGTCGGATCTATACTCTGGACAGCGCCGCGCGCGTCTCGGCGGTCTCGTCGGCGGGGCAGGTCCTGTGGACCAGCGATCTAATCCCGGCCCGCGATGATGAAGGCCAAGCCACGGGTGGTGGCATGGCCTACGACGGCGGAGTTCTTTATATTTCCTCTGGTTTCGGTGTATTGACTGCGTTGAATGCAGCCACCGGAAAACAGGTCTGGCGTCAGGAGCTTGACGCAACAGGGTCAGGTCAGCCCACCGTGCGTGATGGTCTGGTATATCTGGTGGCCGGTGACGATACCGGCTGGGCGGTCAATACCAAGGATGGCCGCATAGCCTGGCAAATTGAAGGCGCTCCCAGTGCCTCAAATGTTTTGGGCGCCCCAGCGCCAGTGCTGACCAAGGATCTGGTGGTCTTTGCCTTTGGGTCGGGGGATCTGGTGGCAACTTTCCGGCGCGGCGGTTTGCGCCGTTGGAGCGCTTCGGTGGCCGGACAGCGGATCGGCTCGACCCTGGCGCGGATCAGCGATGTCACCGGCTCACCTGTTCTGGTTGGCAATCGCGCCTATGTCGGCAACCATTCTGGTCGCACCGTTGCCTTTGATACTTCAAATGGTGACCGGATCTGGACCGCCCAGGAAGGCGCTATTGGCCCGGTCTGGCCCGCGGGTGACAGCCTGTTTCAGATCAGCGACCGCAACCAGTTGCTGCGGCTCAAGGCCAGCAGTGGCGAAATCCTCTGGGCGGTTGATCTGCCAGGCTACCTGAAGGACAAGCCCCGCAAGCGCGGTGCTATCGTGGCTCATTACGGCCCGGTTCTGGCTGGGGGACAGATCGTGGTTGCCTCCAATGACGGGCAGCTTCGGATGTTTGATCCCCGCGATGGCAGCCTCAACCGGAGCATCGAAATCCCCGGCGGTGCAACAGCGGCTCCGGTGGTTGCAGGCAATACTCTTTATGTGGTGTCGAGCAAGGGTGACCTTCTCGCCTTCCGCTAATGCGCAATCGGCTCTAGCCGTGGCCGCATAGATGCGCTATGGGGCGCGTCTCAAACGCTGAAAGTTGAGTCCGATGTCTTTTACCCTCGCTATTGTGGGCCGTCCAAATGTGGGCAAATCCACTCTGTTCAATCGCCTTGTAGGCAAAAAGCTGGCTCTGGTTGATGACCAGCCCGGTGTGACGCGCGATCTGCGCGAAGGCGAGGCGCGGCTTGGCGATCTGCGCTTTACCGTGATTGACACGGCGGGCCTGGAAGATGTCACCGATAATTCACTGGAAGGGCGTATGCGGCGTCTGACCGAGCGGGCCGTGGATATGGCGGATATCTGCCTCTTCATGATCGATGCGCGGACCGGGGTGACCCCGGTAGACGAGATGTTTGCCGATATTCTGCGCCGCAAATCCGCCCATGTGATTCTTGCCGCCAACAAAGCCGAGGGCAATGCCGCTGATGCTGGGGTGCTCGAAGCCTATGGCCTCGGCCTGGGCGAACCGTTGCGCCTGTCGGGGGAACACGGCGAAGGCATGGCCGATCTTTTTGCTGAACTGGCGCCCTTGGCGGATCAGTTTGCCGAAGAGTCCGTGGATCATTCTCCCGAAGTTGACCTCGATATTGATGAGGATGACGACTGGGACGAAGATAGCGCGCCGCCGGTTCCGGTTCCCACCCGAGAAAAGCCGCTGCAGGTTGCCGTGGTTGGTCGCCCCAATGCCGGGAAATCCACCCTGATCAACAAGATCCTTGGTGAGGACCGCCTGCTTACCGGCCCCGAAGCCGGGATCACCCGCGATGCCATCTCATTGCAGATCGACTGGGCTGGCACGCCGATGCGTATCTTTGATACCGCCGGTATGCGCAAAAAGGCCAAGGTGCAGGAAAAACTGGAGAAACTCTCCGTCTCTGATGGTCTGCGCGCGGTTAAATTTGCCGAGGTCGTGGTGATCCTGCTCGACGCTGAAATCCCCTTTGAACAGCAAGACCTGCGGATCGCCGATCTGGCTGAACGCGAGGGCCGGGCGGTTGTTGTGGCGGTCAATAAATGGGACGTCGAAGACAACAAGCAAGAAAAACTGGCGGCGCTCAAAGAGAGCTTTACCCGCCTGCTGCCGCAGCTGCGCGGCGCCCCCCTGGTGACCGTATCTGCCAAAACCGGCAAGGGGCTGGACCGGTTGCACGCCGCCGTGATGCGCGCCTATGACGTCTGGAATCGCCGTATTCCAACGGCGGCGCTGAACCGCTGGCTCACCGGTATGCTGGAGCAGCACCCGCCGCCCGCGCCGCAGGGAAAGCGGATCAAACTACGTTATATGACCCAGGCCAAGACCCGACCTCCGGGCTTTGTGGTGATGTGCTCACACCCTGACAAAATCCCGGCGAGCTATACGCGCTATCTGGTCAACGGGCTGCGGCAGGATTTTGATATGCCCGGCACACCAATCCGCCTGACCATGCGGGGGCAGAATGATCAGAACCCCTTCAAGGGACGCAAGAAGGCGCCGCCTTCCAAACTGCGCAAACATCTTTCAGGCCGACGTGTTTAACCAAGGCTGACTGGGCTGACAAAACAAATAACACCCCATGGGCGCGGTCCCCTGGGGTGTTATTTGTTCAACCCTGGAGGAGGGGAGGTGATCCACCTCCCCTTTGAATTGATTGAAATTCTGTTTTCATTTGCTAGATTGACCACAGGCGAGGTGGTTTTACCCTTCAATTGCAGGGGCGTCCGCCCAGTTCTATGAGAGGGTTGAAGGGTTTTTCTCGGCCTGGGAGATTTCAAACAGGCGTTACAGTTAGCATTTATGGAAGTCTTATGGATCTGCGAAGTTACACCCGAAGCTATGCCCAGCAAGACAATCTTTTGGCCTCCCTGAGCTTCTTTGGGACCTTTACGGTCTATTTTTCCGCTCTGTATCTGGCGATCAGCCAGGCTGACAGATGGTATATCGTGCTGCCGGCGGGGGTGGTTTTTGCCTTTGCGTCTGTGCGGCTCTATGTGCTGCAGCACGACACTGGCCATCATTCCCTATTTGTAACTCGTGCCCAGAATGAGCTAGCTGGCCATGTGTTGTCGCCGTTTACTTTTGCGCCTTTTGAGGTGATGAAGCAGAATCACAACCTGCATCACGCCAATATCGGCAATCTGGAACACCGCGAGACAGGTGAGATCCACACCATGACCCTGCGGGAATGGCAGGAGGCGGGGATCTGGCAGAGGCTGGTCTATCGGCTGTATCGCAACCCGGCGATCTTGGTGCCATTGGGGTCAGCTTTCACCTATTTCATCCGCTATCGCTGGCCTAAGAACAGTGGCCGTTTTGGTGCGCTTGGCGTGGTGTTGCACAATATCGTCATCATCCTTTTGTTGGCGGCGCTCTACCGCGTGGCAGGCGGGCAGGGGGTTCTGATCTGGCTGTTCTTTTCTTTTGTGGGCGGCATGATCGGGGTGTTTCTGGTCTATTTGCAGCATAATTTTGAGGACACCTACTGGGACCGCCGACCGGATCTGAATCCGGCCGAGGCGGCATTGCAGGGCTCGTCCTGTCTGGATTTTGGCTGGTTCTTTGATTTTGCCGTGGCCAATATCACCCTGCATGACATTCACCATTTCAACGCCCGTATTCCCAGCTACAGGCTGCGCCAATGCCACTACAATCTGCCCGAGGAATTCGCTCTGCGGCGGATCAAATTTGGTGAAGCGTTGCGCGCCCTGTCTCTAAAACTCTGGGATGAGGACAGAAAACGGCTGGTGCCCTTTCCCGCTTGAATGCTCCTGTGCAATGATCAGTGGCAATGAGTGACGCGCGGCTGAGAATGGAATAGGAGCAAGGCAGAAATGACAGATATTATCCAACTGACCGGCGTGGGGCCGGCACTGGCAAAGATCCTGAAAGAAAACGGATTCCAAACCGGCGAAGCCGTGGCCGCAGCGCCTCTGGAGGAATTGAAATCCATCCCCGGTATTGGCGCGGCGCGTGCCGCCCGCCTAAAGCAGGCTGCCAATGGGCTGGCGCCTGCCGCTACAAAACCTGCCGCAGCTGGCAAGGCACCGGTCAAAACCGCCGCAAAACCTGTCGGTAAGGCCGCTGAAGCCCAGGTCGCAAAGCCCGCATCCTCCAAGTCTGGAACCGCGACAAAGTCAAAGTCCAAGACGGCTGGCAAGGCTGCGGAAAAATCCCTGTCCGATAGGCTGTCCGAAGTCGAAGACGTCCTGGTGACCGAGGCCGAAGAGGCCCTGAGTGCGGCTTTGGCAGCGGCTGAGGCCGCGCGCGAGGTGGCAGAGCAAAAGGCCGCCAAGGCCAAGGCGAAGGCCAAAAAGGCAGCGCGGCAGGCCGAGAATCTGATGGAAGAATTTGCCAAGGCCAAGGAAAAGGCCAAGGCAAAAGCGAAAAAGATGAAAGCGGAGGCCCGCAAGGCCATCGAGCGGGAAAAAGCCAAGGCTAAGGCCATTTTGGAAGATCTCGAACGCCAGGCCAAGGAACAGGGCAAAGATCAGGAAAAAAGCCCGTCGAAAAGCCAATCCAAGAGCAAAGATAAGAGCAAGAAGTCAAAATCTTCGGATAAGAAGTCGAAGAAGCCAAAGACCTAAACGTCCTGCGCTGCTCTCAAACAAAAAACCGACGCCCCCAGAGGAGCGTCGGTTTTGCTTTTTTACAGGGGGTGAAAGGGAGCTTAGACCAGCTCACCTGTCGCAGTGAGGGTCAGCTTGTTCTTCAGGTAGGGGGCCAGAACTTCGGGCAGTTTCACTGAACCATCAGCCTGTTGGCCGTTCTCCAGCACTGCAATCAGGCAACGCCCCACCGCCAGACCAGAGCCATTGAGGCTATGTACAAACTCGGGTTTGCCACCATCCGCAGGCCGGAACCGCGCGTTCATGCGGCGGGCCTGGAAGGCACCTGTGGTCGATACCGAAGAGATCTCGCGGTAGGCATTTTGCCCTGGCAGCCAGGCCTCGATGTCAAAGGTGCGGCGGGCGCCAAAGCCCATATCACCAGTGCACAGCACCACGGTACGATAGGGCACGCCCAGCTGTTCCAGAAGACCTTCGGCGCAGCGCAGCATGCGCTTTTGCTCATTGTCGCTTTCGTCCGGGTGCGTGATGGAGACCATCTCCACCTTTTCGAACTGGTGCTGGCGCAGCATGCCGGAGGTGTCGCGCCCGGCGGATCCCGCCTCAGATCGGAAACACTGGGTATGGGCGGTCATGCGGATAGGCAGCTCGGCGGCTTCCAGCATGTCACCGGCAACCGAATAGGTCAGGGTGACCTCGGAAGTGGGCACCAACCACCAGCCATTGGTGGTCTGATAGCTGTCATCGCCAAATTTTGGCAGTTTATCTGTGCCATACATGGCTTCGTCACGGACCAACACCGGGGTTTGCACCTCGGTGAGGCCGTTCTCATCCACATGGGTATCAACCATAAACTGGGCCAGCGCCCGGTGAATACGAGCCACACCGCCCTTGAGGAAGACAAAACGTGCGCCAGAGGTTTTAGCAGCGGTTTCAAAATCCATCGCCGTGGCGACGCCTGCAATCTCAAAATGCTCCTTGGGGGCAAAATCCAGCTCAGCCGGGGTACCCCAGCGGTTCACCTCGACGTTGTCCTCCTCGTCAGCGCCCTGAGGCACGTCTTCGGCTGGCAGGTTGGGGATACGGGCCAGCATATCTGTTTGCTTGGCATCCAGCTCTTTGGCTTCGGTCTGCAGGGCCGCGACCTGGGCTTTTTTCTCGGAAACTTCGGCGCGCAGGCGTTCAAAAGTCTCGTTATCGCCCTTGGCCTTGGCGGCGCCAATTTCCTTGGCGGCCTTGTTCTGGGCTGCCTGAGCTTCTTCGGCCTGCTGGATCTTGGCCCGGCGCGCCTCGTCCAGGGCCAGAATATCTGAGGACACGCCCGCATCCCCACGTCGCGCCAAAGCGGCGTCAAAAGCAGCAGGGTTTTCGCGGATTGCACGGATGTCATGCATGGTGTCGTCTCCTCGACGGTTTTTGAATCAATAGGGAACCTATGCCGTAGGAGTAAAGAAAGAGGAAGGGGGCAGGGGGAAAAGCCGACGATTGTTGTAGCCAGGCCCCCCCTACAGGCCTTGCCAGGCAGGCCTGTCCCCAACCAGCGCGCATCGCTGGCTTTTGCGGCCCCTTTTCCCCAGCTTTTCAAGCCCAGAGCTCGCGCTTGCCTTGCAATGCTGGGGTGCAACGCATAGGTTCGCGGCAAATTGACGGCGCCTCACCAAGAGGGCGCCGAACAGACAGAAGGAAGACCCCCTTGGATATGAACCAGATTGGCCAGTTTCTCCCGCTCATCCTGATCTTTGCGATCATGTATTTCCTGCTGATCCGTCCGCAGCAGAAAAAGATGAAAGAGCACCAGAACATGGTCTCCAATGTCCGGCGCGGTGATCAGATCGTCACCCAGGGTGGCCTCATTGGCAAGATCGCCAAGGTCAAAGATGACAATGAAGTCGAAGTCGAACTGGCCGAAGGCGTCAAGGTGCGGGTGGTGAAATCCACCATTGCTCAGGTCCTGACCAAGACCGAGCCAGCAGCTTAATAGCCCCCCCTTAACAAACTGAAAAGGCAGGGCAATGCTTCAAATTGATCTCTGGAAAAGGGTTCTCATCTGGCTGGTCTGCGTGACCGGCCTTTTGCTTGCCCTGCCAAATGGGTTTTACACCCGCGTCGAGCAGTCCAATGATGCTGCCGCTGAAATCATCGCCAAGGGTGAAACCCCTGAACGGCTGGAAGTGGTCGACCAATGGCCCTCCTATCTGCCCTCTGGGCTGGTCAACCTTGGCCTTGATCTGCGTGGTGGTGCGCATCTTCTGGCCGAAGTGAAGGTCGAGGATGTCTATGCCGCCCGCATGGATGCGCTCTGGCCTGAGGTGCGCGACGCGCTGCGTCCTGAACGCGCCACGGTCGGCAGCTTCCGCCGCCAACAGGCACCGGATGGTGAGATTCGTCTGAAGATCTCCAAGCCCGAGGGCATGGGCCAGGCGCTGCAAATCCTGCGAGGGCTCGCCAATCCGATCACTACCCTGACCGGCACTGGCGCTTCGGATATCGAAGTTTCAGGCGAGGGTGACATCATCTCCGTGCAGCTGTCAGAGGCCGAACGTCTGGCGTCGGATGACCGCACTGTACGTCAGTCGCTGGAAATCGTGCGTCGCCGGATCGACGAGGTCGGCACCCGAGAACCCACCATTCAGCGCCAGGGCGCGGATCGTATCCTGATCCAGGTGCCTGGCATTGGCTCTGCCTCTGAACTGAAGGCCATCATCGGCACCACCGCGCAGCTGACCTTCAACCCGGTTGTGGGCCGTGGCTCTGATCCGGATGCCGCGGCCGGTGTCGGCAACAAGGTGATCCCCTCGCTGGATGAACCTGGTGCCTTCTACACGGTTGAGGCCGCGCCGGTTGTCACCGGTGAAGAACTGGTCGATGCGCAGCCTGCCTTTGACCAGAATGGCCGCCCGGCGGTGAATTTCCGTTTCAACACCTCTGGGGCGCGCAAGTTTGGCGACTACACAGCAGAAAACATCGGTTCACCCTTTGCTATCGTATTGGATGACGAGGTGGTTTCGGCTCCTGTAATCCAATCCCATATCCCAGGTGGTTCCGGTATCATCACCGGAAACTTCACGCTTGAGGAAAGCACCAATCTGGCCATCCTGCTGCGCGCCGGTGCCCTGCCTGCGGGGCTCGAATTCCTCGAAGAGCGCACCATTGGCCCAGAATTGGGCCAGGACAGTATCGATGCTGGTAAGATCGCCACTATCGTGGCCTTTGTCGGTGTGCTGGTCTTTATGGCGCTGAGCTATGGCTTGTTTGGGCTCTTTGCCAATGTGGCGCTGATCCTGAACGTGGCGCTGATTTTTGGCTTCCTTAGCCTCATCGGGGCGACACTGACCCTGCCGGGGATTGCCGGGATCGTTCTGACGGTTGGCATGGCGGTGGACGCCAATGTGCTGATCTTTGAGCGTATCCGTGAAGAGCTGAGATCGGGCCGTGGCCCGGCCAAGGCTATCGACGAGGGCTACTCCAAGGCGCTGAGCGCCATTCTGGACGCCAATATCACCACTTTCATCACCGCTGTGATCCTGTTTGCCATGGGCTCTGGCCCAGTGCGCGGCTTTGCGATTACGCTGGGCATGGGCATTATGACCTCGGTCTTTACCGCGATCTTTGTCACCCGCTTGATGATTGTGATGTGGTTTGAACGTCGCCGACCCAAACAGATTGAGGTGTGACCATGCGTTTGAGACTTGTTCCCAAGGAAACCTCTTTCGATTTCTTCAGCAAGTGGAAGATCTGGCTGGGTATTTCCGCGCTGATGATGATTGTGGGCATGGTGTCCTTTGGCATCCAGGGCCTGAATTTTGGCATCGATTTTCGGGGAGGCACCACGGTGCGAACCGAAAGCACGCAAGAGGTGGATGTCGCCGCCTACCGCGAAGCCATTGCAACGCTGGAGCTGGGGGATATCTCCATCACCGAAGTGTTTGATCCCACTTTTGAGGACGATCAGCACGTTGCGATGATCCGAATTCAGGCACAGGCCAGCGGCGAGGCCATCTCGGGCGAGGTGATCGAAACCCTGCGCACCACGCTGGACGGCGTGGCGCCGGGCATTGAATTTGTCTCAGTCGAATCTGTTGGTCCCAAGGTTTCGGGCGAGCTGGTTCAGACAGCGATTCTGGCGGTGGCCTTGGCCATTGGCGCGGTGCTGATCTACATCTGGCTGCGATTTGAATGGCAGTTTGCTCTCGGCGCAGTTGCGGCTTTGGTGCACGATGTGGTGCTCACCATCGGTATCTTTTCCGAACTGCAGATCAAATTTGACCTCGCCATCATTGCCGCCCTGCTGACCATCGTGGGTTACTCGCTCAACGATACAGTGGTTGTGTTTGACCGGGTGCGGGAAAACCTGCGGCGCTACAAGAAGAAAGATCTGGCCGAGGTACTGAACCTGTCGATCAACGAGACCCTGAGCCGGACGGTGATGACCTCGGTGACCACCCTGCTGGCGCTGATCTCGCTTTATGTGCTGGGCGGCGATGTTATTCGCGGCTTTGTTTTTGCGATGATCTGGGGCGTTATTGTTGGCACCTATTCGTCGATTTTTGTCGCCTCGACCATCCTGCTGTGGCTGGGTGTGAAACGCGACTGGAGCAAGCAGAGCAACACGGCTGGCAACCAGTTCGGCAATATCGACGCCTGATCGGCCTGTGCCCAAACAAAATCAAAGAAGCCGCGGGTTCAGTCCGCGGCTTCTTTTGGTTTACCGGCCCTCCGCCTAGCAGCTGAGGCTCGCCATCGCGCGGGCTTTGATGCTAGGCAGGGCACAAAGCAGACCTGTTTGATGCCTGCGCCGCGTCACAGATGAGAAAGGACAGCCTATGCAGCTCAATGAAGTGACCTTTAGCGAGGCCAGACCGGTCGATGGCTACGGGCCGGGGTTTTTTCGCGTTGGCGGCGCGCTGCACGAGGGCGCGTTGTTGCTCACCACAACCGGGCTCAGCACCTGGGGCGGCTATGACGACGACGCGGGGTTGTTGGCCCTAGCGGGGAAGGTGGATGTGTTGTTCATCGGCACCGGGCAAGAGATTGCCCATATCCCTGCTGACCTGCGCAAACGACTGGAGGGCGCAGGGATTGGCGTCGAGGTGATGAACTCGCCTGCGGCCTGTCGGACCTATAATGTATTGGCCTCAGAAGGTCGCCGTATTGCCCTTGCAGCACTAACGGTTTGAACTTGGCGCCTTTCTCTCGCCCCAAAGGGCCAAGGAAAGTTTGGCATAGTTTGACCTGCCGCAAGGCCTGCCGTGTGGCTTTGTCCTTTTGTGCAGCCAAACAATGAGATAAGCAGTTATTCATGACGTTGAATGTATCAGATCTGCGCATCGCCCGTGGTGGCTTGCCGGTGCTGGAGGGGATCAGTTTTACGCTGAGCCCCGGCCAGGCGCTGATCCTGCGTGGTCCCAATGGGATTGGCAAGACAACCCTGTTGCGCTGTATTTCCGGGCTGCAGCCGCCGCTTGCTGGCACGGTCACAGGTGGTGAAGATCAGATTGCATATGCGGCCCATTCTGATGGGTTGAAATCGGCGCTAACGGTGACTGAGAATTTGACCTTTTGGGCTGCGGTCTTTGGCACCAGTTCAATTGAACCCGCTCTGGAGGCCTTTGATCTGACCACCCTGCGAGATCGCCCGGCAGGGGCATTATCAGCCGGGCAGAAACGGCGGTTGGGCCTGTCGCGGGTGTTGGTCACTGGGCGGCCTATCTGGGTGATGGATGAACCCACCGTGAGCCTCGATCAGGCATCGGTGGCGCTCTTTGCCAATGCAGTGCGCCAGCATCTCGCAACCGGGGGGGCAGCGCTGATTGCCACCCATATTGACCTCGGGTTAGAGGCCGAGGTTCTGGACGTTGGCCCCTATAAGGCTGCGCCGCTGGAGTTTGATGATTTTGACGGGGGCTTCTTGTGATTGCGCTGTTGATGCGGGATCTGCGGCTCGCGGTGCGGGCCGGGGGCGGCTTTGGCCTTGGGCTGGCGTTTTTCCTTATTGTCACCGTCATGGTGCCCTTTTCCGTTGGGCCTGAATCCGATCTCCTGTCCCGTATCGCACCGGGGGTGCTCTGGCTGGGCGCGCTGCTCTCCTGCCTGTTGTCACTGGACCGTCTGCTGGCGCTGGACTGGGAGGATGGTTCTCTGGATCTTTTGGCCACGGCGCCCCTGCCGCTGGAGGCCGTTGTCAGTATCAAGGCGCTGGCCCATTGGATCACCACTGGCCTGCCACTGGTGCTGGCCGCACCTGTGCTGGGCGTCTTGCTGAGCCTGCCATTGGATGGCTTCAAATGGGTGGTGATCTCGCTCCTGCTGGGGACACCGGCCCTGTCGGTGATTGGCACCTTTGGTGCGGCGCTGACCGTTGGGCTGAAACGCGGCGGGTTGCTGCTGTCGCTCTTGGTGATGCCGCTTTATGTGCCGACACTGATCTTTGGTGCCGAGGCGGCGCGGCGCGGTACTATGAGCATGAATGTCGAGACACCTTTGCTGATGCTGGCCGGGATTTCCGCCGCTGTTATTGCGCTGATGCCCTTTGCCAGTGCTGCCGTATTGCGTATCAATCTGCGCTAGCTATGTAGTGCAGCCAAACCACGGGAACGAGAGAGCCAAAATGTCGATCTGGGAATATGCCAATCCACGAAAGTTCTTGCACACCTCTGAGCGGGTGATGCCGGTGCTGTGGTTGAGTTCGGGCCTGTTGATGGCCGTGGGGCTGATCTGGGGGTTCTTCTTTACGCCTGATGACTACCGTCAGGGCTCCACCGTCAAGATCATCTTTTTGCATGTGCCGGCGGCGCTGATGGCGATCAATGCCTGGTTCATGATGCTTGTGGCCTCGCTGATCTGGGTGATCCGTCGCCACCATGTCAGCGCTCTGGCGGCCAAGGCCGCTGCACCTGTCGGAATTGTGATGACGCTGATCGCCCTGGCGACGGGCGCGATCTGGGGGCAGCCGATGTGGGGCACCTGGTGGGCCTGGGATCCGCGCCTGACCTCGTTTTTGGTGCTGTTCCTGTTTTACCTTGGCTATATCGCTCTTTGGGAAGCCATTGATAACCCTGACACAGCCGCAGATCTGACCGCGATCCTCTGCCTTGTCGGCACGGTCTTTGCGGTGCTCAGCCGCTATGCGGTGAACTTCTGGAACCAGGGGCTGCATCAGGGGGCCTCGCTTTCCTTGGACGAAAAGGAGCATGTCGCCGATGCCTTTTCCAATCCGCTTTATGTTTGCATGGTTGGCTTTGGGCTGTTCTTTGTGGCCCTGGTGTTCTACCGCACCGGGACTGAAATCCGGGCCCGGCGTATCAAGGCGCTGATGGCGCGCCAGCGGCAGGAGGGGTGAGGATATGATGCCTGATCTGGGAAAATACAGCGACACGGTACTGAGCGCCTATGCGGCCTCGCTTGTGCTTTTGGCGGTCTTGTTGGTTGTCACCCTGTGGCGGGGCCGCAGAGTGCGCCGCGAGATGGACGCGCTGGAACAAAGGATGCGCGAGAATGGCTAAGTTTTCGCCGCTGATGGCCCTGCCCATTGTTGTCTTTGCCAGCTTTGTCGGGCTGGCTGTGATTGGCATGAACCGCGACGATCCTGAAAGCCTGCCTTCGGCCCGCGAAGGCCAACCAGCGCCGCCGGTTGTGCTCACTGCATTTACCGACAAGACCCTCTTTGACGATGCCATGCTGCGCGATGGTGAGGTCAAACTGGTGAACTACTGGGCCAGCTGGTGTGGCCCCTGCCGGGTGGAACATCCCGCGCTCGAAGCCCTGTCGCAGGAGGGGCTTCAGATCTACGGGGTGAACTATAAGGACCAGCCCGGCAATGCCGCGAGCTTTCTGGAGGAACTGGGGGATCCCTATGCTGCTATTGGCCGCGATGATCAGGGCCGCATGGCCCTGGACTGGGGCGTTTATGGCGTGCCAGAGACCTATGTGGTGGATGGCACGGGGAAGATCATCCTGCGTTTTGCCGGGCCGGTGACGCAGCGGGTTATCGAAACCGCCCTGCGCCCAGCGATCGAGAAGGCCCGTGGCAACTGACCCGCCTACAGGCGCGAAAGACCCAGGGCCTTAGCCAAAGATCGAAAGGTCCAGCGGCAGGCCGGTTCCCAGCCAAATGCCGTGATCGCGATGATCTTCCAGATGTTTGCCGGTTTCAGGATGGGCAAACACCACAAGACCCGCACGGTTCAGCGCCAGCCAGGGCAGCAATTGCGCAAACTGCGCCGGGCTTGCCCCCAACTGGCATGAGCCCATGGGGTGCGGCCCAACAGGGCCCTTGTGCAAATGCCCCATTTTTACCCCAAAAAGAGAAACGGCCTTTTGGCAGAGGCTTTGAGCTGTTTCGAGGCTGGTCGCGTCGAAATAGACATGGGCGTGATAGCCCCGGATGGTTTCGATCTGTTTCATGAGTGAAAACCTATGCATAAAGCCTGCCCATGCAATCCGAGATCGCCTCACAGCCTCTGTGCACTGCTGCTATAAGCGGTAGCCGCCCGAGACCGTGAGCACTTCGCCGGTGATCGACGAGGCAGCATCGGAGGACAGAAAGGCCACGGCCTGGGCGATGTCTTCGGCACTGGCGAGGCGCCCCAGGGCGGTTTCGTTGACAAAGAGCTTGGTCAGCTCTGCGTCGCGCGGAGCTTCTGGGACATTGACAGCACCGGGGCGACGGCATTCACACGGATGCCCTTGGGTCCCAGCTCTTTGGCCATAGCGCGGGTCCAGAGGTTTAGGCCAGCCTTGCTGGCGCCATAGGTGGCATGGGCCTTGGGGGGCAGTTGGGCATTGACGGAAGGTATGCTGACGATGGCAGCACCAGGGGCAAGATGCGGCAGCGCCGCGCTTAGCAAGGACTGGGGCGCCAGCAGGTTCAGGTCAAGGATGGCCCGTTGTTTGTCTGCATCAAAATCACCAACAGGGCTGGAGTCGAGAGATCCGGCGTTGTTTACGGTGACGTCAATCCGACCAAAGCGCGCGATGGTGGCATCGATCACTCTTTCAGCACTGCCTTCCTGGGTGAGGTCCGCCTGTAAAAACAACTGGTTGTCTTGCGCAGCTGTGTCGGGCTCGCGGTGACACCAAGTTTGCGCAACATTGTTGTCATACTGAAAGATAGTAGAAATCGCGCGTCCTATTCCATAGGCGCCACCAGTCACCAGCACTGTCTTGACCACCTTGTACCCTCCTCATGGCTTGCAAGAAGATGGGCGCTCCATGTGAGGTGCGTCAAGGCCATACAGGATGATGTGTGGCAGGCCTTTGGGGGGCTCACAAAGGGAACTCCGTCGGTATGCTTGGCTTAGACCTACAAAAGAACACCCAACTGTCTAGCCGCGCAGGAGGCTCAAGAATGATTGATTGGCGTTATTTTGCGGAGCGCAGTAGATCAGAGGGACGTGAACCTGAAAGATACTGCCATGAAACTGACCGTTGCCCTTGTGACCGCCTTTGTGACTGCCCTGTGTTTTTCCCTGTCCGGCGCGGCATCGGCACAACAACACCGTGCCCCGGCAGATGAGCCGGTGGTGGTGGAACTGTTTACCTCGCAGGGCTGTTCCTCCTGCCCGCCAGCCGATGCATTGTTGAAGAAACTGGCGGAGCGTGAGGATGTCTTGGCACTGGCGCTGCATGTGGACTACTGGGATTACATCGGCTGGAAGGACATCTTTGCCAGCCCTGTCCATACCAACCGGCAAAAGGGCTATGCGCAGGTTGGCGGGCGACGGATGATCTATACTCCGCAAATGATCGTTATGGGGTATCAGGATGTCTCTGGTGGGGATGCAATGGCGCTTGCGGAGGCCATCGCCGCGCATCAGACCACTCCGCGTCCGGTGGCCTTGGAAGTGCGGCGCGGCGACGGGCAGATTTTAGTCTCATTGAAGCCGCGTGAGGTGTTGCCCGATCAGCCGGTTTCCATCCAGATCGTGCGCTATACCGCCTTGAAAACGGTGGATATTGCCCGAGGGGAGCTAGCCGGCCATCGGCTTGACTACGCGAATGTTGTCGATGACTTGCAGCATGTCAAAATGTGGGACGGTCAACAGGCAATTGAATTCACCGTTGATTTTGATGGGGCACTGCCAGCTGCCGTCTTGGTGCAACAAAGTCCCTTCGGCACAGTTCTGGCAGCCCGACGGATCGAGTAGCTAAGACGTGCTAGTTTTTTAGGTCAAGTTTAAGTTTTATCCGTAAGGCTCTGAAATCAGAGTGTAAGATCTGCCTTTCGCCGTCAGTTTTGTTTTCCATCTGATGGCGAGGGTTTTGGAAAGGAAACATAGGGCTTCCAACGGCGATGGATCCAAAACCATTGTCCCATATGGCGGCGTACCACGCTTTCCAGATCATCACAGATCGCTTTGGTCATGGTAATGGGATCCGTGGCGGGGATCTCATTATTCAATAGAATCTCAAAATCGAGACCATTGTCTTGTCTGATACCATAGACAGGGATCAGGGCTGCGCCATATTTCAGGGCGAGCTCTGCTGGCACGGTTGAGGTCACTGCTGGCTTGCCGAAGAAGTCAATCAGCTCGCCTCCATGAACATGAAGGTCTGCTACGATTGCAATAATACCACCTTTTTTTAGGTGTCTGACCATTTCAATCATGCCGCGCTTGCCCTGTTCGAACATTGGAGTGCCAATGTGGCTAATGGTGCTAACGTAGTGTTTATTGAAGTAGGGATTGGCCATTCGTCGGTAGAGCGCGCCCATTGAAAACCCTCGGGCGATCAGTCCGGCGCGGGCCGCATCGTAATTTCCAAAGTGTCCTGTCACCAGAATGACCGGTCGCCCTGCAGCGCGAGCCTCTTCCAAGGCATTCAGCCCGGGCCCGGTGATCGGGGCGGCTTTTGCTCTGTCGATAAAGGCGTCCCCGGCATACAGCTCGGTAATTGTCCGCCCGGCATTGTTGCTGACTTCACGGCAGAGCTTCAGAACTTCGGGTTCTGAGAGTTCTGGGCAGGTCAAAGCCAGGTTCTCCCGTACCCGGCGGTCAAGGCCTGCGACAGGCCCAAGGGCGCTCATCAACCTGCCAATCATCGGCACCCGCCAGCGGTAGGGCACTAGGCCAGCCAGGCCAAGAATGCCCCGGAGTGCGAGATTTCCTACGAAATAGGACAGGCGTTTCTTGGAGGAAAGCTGAGAGGGATCTAGGGGCATAAAAGGCGTGGCCTGCATGAGGTGAAGAGCAGAAACAGATCATAACCCCAAGAGAATATAGGCACAACCTGTGACCTCAGCAGGAGGCCTGCCATACGGTGAAGAAAGAGAGAGGCGAAGATCGCAAACGCGCCAGACCTCAGCACCGAGGCTTCAGTCAGTGCGCGCAGCCTTACTCTTCATCTTCGTCCTCATCCGACTTCAACTCGATCTCGCCGGTGTTAATCAGATCACGCATTGCACCGATGACCAGACCAAAGGCAGTTTCCCCATCGGCACGTTTCACTTTGCCTTTTTCGCCCACTTCTTCGCGAATGTTGTTGGCCATCCGGCTGGACATATTGTCGAGCAGGAACTCGCTGGTGGCACGGTCCTCTGGCGTATTGGCATAGGCGATAGAGGTCACCAGTTCGGGAATGGCAAGAACACGCATCAGTTTTGGCACATCCAGCGGATCCATCCGCTGGGCAATCAAACCATAGGTAAAGATCGATTTGCGCACATCTGTGGCGAATTCCTCGTCCTCTTCCTCCAGCGCCGTGAGAACCTCTTCGCGTTTCGCAGCTGCCGCCTCGGTGAGGATGGCACCGACGCGTTGGCCAGGGGTCGTTTCAAAGGCGAGATCTGGACGGGCTTCGACCTGTCCGGCCAGAGAAAGGCCAATGCGATCAACAGTATCCGGAGTGACGTTGCTTGTGTGGCTTACAGCATAGGTGATCTGGCGCGCCACGGGTCCGGGCAGGTGAACCAGCATCTGCGCGGCTTTTGCGGTGTCGAGTTTGGACAGCAAAACTGCGGCAACCTCGATACTTTCTGCTTCGGCCAGCGAGGCAAGATCTTCGGGTGGCAGGGCTTTGAGCCGCTCCCAGGGGTCACCAAACTGGCGCACGCCTGCCTCTTTGCGCAGGCGACTGGCGGTCTGACGGCTGATGCGTCCATCCATGGCAGTGAGGGCTCCGGCGAGACCATTGGGGAAGGTCAGGCCAACATTGTCGAGCAGCCCGGCAAATTCTCCGGCGACGGCATAGAGCGTGTCCCGATCAATCAGTCGCATCTTGCCCATCTGCTGGGTCAGTTCCATCTGCAACTCATCTGGCAGGTCTTCGATCGGAATATCGGCGCCTTCATTGAGCAGCAGGCGTACAACGATAGCGGCCTTGGCTTTACCGCTCAGATTGGTAGTTGGCGCAGGATCACCGCCCATGCCCATAGGCGCAGGCGCCCCCATATCCATAGGGCTCCCCATGTCCAGTGGGCCACCCATGTCCAAGGGGGCCGGAGACCCGAAGTCACCCATTCCACCAGCATCGGTTGTCATTGGCAGAGCCAACATATCGTCTTGCAGCATTCTAGCACCCTAGCCAAAAAGATTCTTTTTCGGTCGGGTTCAAACTATCCCACAAGCGGTAAAGAAAAGCTGAAGTTCAATAGCTTGTGGTTGTTCCGGTCTCAAGCGCCTGCCGCAATGAAGTTTCTGGCCAGCTGCCTGCACCGCCACGGGCGCGGATTTCTTTCCACTGCGCCAGGGCCAGACCAAATTGGCCTTCCTCGACAAAACCTTGCCCCATATAGGAGCGTGCCAGCAGATTGTCGGGGTTTCGGGCGATGGCCTGATCATAATAGGCATTGGCCAGGGTGCGGTTGCCGAGCTTGCGGTGGGTGAAACCCCAATAGGTCAATACCCGTGCGGCCTCTTGATCCTGCATCGCCGACAGCACCGCCTGGGCGTCTTCGTTGCGCCCGGCATAGGCCAGCTCGCGTACGGCATCAAACAGTTGGTCCTGGTTCAGCGAGGATTCCTTGGGCCGCACACATCGGCCTTTGGCTTCATCCCAGACCCGCTTGCCTCTGCATTCCTTGGTGGTGCCAGAGGGTTTCGGCGGGCTCCAGCCATCATCACCAGCGGCAAAGGCAGGAAAAGGCAGGCTCAGGGCAAGGGCAAGAACAAGGGAACGCATCAAACAACTCCGACTGACTGGATCATCTGAGACTATAGTGCAAAATTTGCACTTCCATGCAAACTTCATCGCTTTGGCGGGTCACGTTGACGTGACCTCCAACTGACCTTCCGGCTTAGCGATGCAATGGTTGTGCAAAGGCAAAATGCAGCCGGTTCTGCAAACAGCTGAACTTCTTGCGCTGAAAACTGCTCTGCTCAAATTTTTGAATACTAATCTTCACCCATTCAATGAGAAGCCTGCCGCGCAGGCAATAGCTCAGCAGTTTGGCGTCAAAGCCATGGCGGTAGCCCTTTTCAAACATCGCTCGGGTATGTTTCTGAATACCGTCAGCTCCGACCATACCCGCCGTCGCCGGGGCAAAGACATCCATTTTCAGGTAGTCGACAATATCATAGACCGCGAGCTTTCTTGTCGCTTCGGTAAAGTCCAAACCAAAGGTTTTGCCCTGAGCCAGGATGAGATTACCGCCATGGAAATCCCCATGACTAAAGACCAGCGTATCCTCGCGACTTGAAAAAAGAGAAAGATCGGTTTGCATGATCCCGACGTATTCTTCCAGGGTTTCTGAACAGGCCTGGCAGGCTGCGGTTGTTCTTTGTTTTTCAACCTCTTCCAGCATCCAGCTTGCCCATATCCCGCCCTTTTCGATGGGCTTCGACGCATGTAACTCATGGAGCCATTTGCCGCCACGGCGAAAGATCTGACCTGCGCGGGATTGGGGCGGGTCTGCGTAGATCTTCTGCTTTGCAGTCTTGCCGGGGGCAAACTCAGTGATGTGAAAATGGCCTTTGGGCGACAGGTACAGCGGTTTGATCACCGCCAATCGCGGGTTTTGCAAAGATCCTGCCTGCAGCTCCTTCAGGATTTGGAAATCCTTTGACAGCCGCTGTGTGGCTGGTGCGCTATCCAGTTTAAGCACCAACTCGGGATGGTCATCACATGACAGGCGAAATGCCATGCGTTCGGTGGGGAAATCGCCGGATTGATCCAGGCAAGTCACGGCATAGGGACCGGGGCGGTCACTGGTGGCTGAAAACTCAGCAATGCAATCGAGAACCAGATCTTCGTCAAAGTGGGCAAAGGGGAGCATTCAAGAAAACCGTCAAAAAAATTTGTTCTAAGCGGCTGTGTTGCATGGGTTTAAGGCAAGAATGTGATTTCAACAAAAAAAGGGCGTGCCGCCGCATGGAGACACGCCCAGAATCATCGCTTTAGGGGAGATTAGCTGCCAAAGACCCGGCTAAAGATCGTGTCGACGTGTTTGGTGTGGTAGTCCATGTTGAACTTTTCTTCGACACCCTCGACGCCAAGCGCCGCAACGACTTCGGCATCCGCCAGCAGCAGCTCACGGAAATCAAGCCGCTCTTCCCAGACTTTCAGCGCGTTGCGCTGCACCATGGAATAGGCGTCTTCGCGTGACACGCCGGCCTGAGTGAGGGCCAAAAGCACCCGCTGGCTCATCACCAGACCGGGGAACTTGTTCATGTTGTCCAGCATGTTGTCAGGGAAAACCAACATCTTGTCGATCACACCGGTAAGACGGGCCAGGGCAAAATCCAGGGTGACGCAGCAGTCAGGACCGATAGCGCGTTCAACAGAGGAATGTGAAATATCGCGCTCGTGCCAGAGGGCCACGTTTTCCATTGCCGGGATCACCGCTGAACGCACCAGGCGGGCGAGGCCGGTCAGGTTTTCGGTCAGGACCGGGTTTTTTTTGTGCGGCATCGCCGAAGAGCCTTTCTGGCCCATCGAGAAGAACTCCGCGCCTTCCAGCACTTCGGTGCGCTGCAGGTGCCGAATTTCAGTGGCGACGTTTTCGATCGACGAGGCAATCACACCAAGGGTGGCAAAGAACATCGCGTGACGGTCACGCGGGATCACCTGGGTCGAGATCGGCTCGGGCGAAAGACCCAGCTCGGCGCAGACATGCTCTTCGATGGCGGGGTCGATATTGGCAAATGTGCCAACCGCGCCCGAAATGGCACCTGTGGCGATTTCAGTGCGGGCCAGTTTCAGACGCGCCAGGTTGCGGTCCATTTCAGCGTAGAAACGGGCGAATGTCAGCCCCATGGTGGTGGGTTCGGCATGGATGCCGTGGCTCCGGCCCACACGTACGGTGTCTTTGTGCTCCAGAGCGCGTTTTTTCAACGCTGCCAACAGGGCTTCCATGTCCTTGACAAGGATGTCAGCAGAGCGCACCAGCTGCACATTGAGACAGGTGTCCAGCACATCCGAAGAAGTCATGCCCTGATGCACAAAACGGGCCTCTTCAGAGCCAACGTGTTCGGCCAGATGGGTCAGGAAGGCGATGACGTCATGTTTGGTCACGGCTTCGATTTCATCGATGCGGGCGACGTCAAATTCCACGTCCTTGGCTTTCCAGACCGCATCGGCGTTCTCGCGCGGAATGACGCCGAGGTTGGCCATGGCTTCGCAGGCATGGGCCTCGATTTCATACCAGATCTTGAACTTGGTCTCGGGCGACCAAATGGCGACCATTTCGGGGCGGGAATAGCGAGGGATCATTGGCGAAAGCACCTTTATGGGATTGTCCAGTTGATAGAGCGCGTCATACGGGAGGTAAGCCAGATGGGCAAGTCTGGGCAGGGGGTTCTCAAATATGTCGCATCTTCTTGCGCGCAAATGCAGGCGCTGCAGGGGGCGAGCCCCTGTGCAGATAGCAAAAGACCCCGCCTAGACGGGGCCATTTGGAACCAAGCTATATGCAGGGATCAGCCCTTGGGCATATGCGCCAGCATGTCCCGGTTGCGGCAATAGTCTGGTGCCTCTGCCAGGTGATCCGTTTCGGCCTGCAAATCCGCACAACCCGCCTGGTTGCTGCAATGGCTGCAGTTCAACACCGCGCGGCGGAACTTGCGGCCTCCGGTTTCGGGATCTCTGACGATGTCGTCTGCAAAATCAACGCCGAGACGGTCCGCCATACCTTCGACCAGATCGGTGCTCTGCCCGAGTTTTGAAAAAAGTCCCATGCGCGTCTCCTCAGATTGGACGGGTGTCCCATTCGCTAAGGTCAGGGTGACAGGGATCAAACCGGGCAGCATTGATATGTATCAATATCATTTTTTGGCCAGGCTTGATCTGGGCGCGCCGTTGCAAAGGTAAAGGGGGCAGGGCGGCTACATCATAGAGTGCTCTTCTTCCAATGTGGTCATGACCTTGGAGCTGTGCTCCAGCGTGCGATGCACCGGGCATTTGTCAGCAATCTCCAGCAGTTTGGCGCGTTGCTCTGCATCCAAAGTGCCACAAATGCGAATGGTGCGAATAAACTGGTCAATCTTGGCCGGCCCCGTTGGCAGCGCGTCCTGCGCGTGGACCTTGTCATGGGAGACATCCACGCTGACGCTGTCGAGCTTCCAGCCCTTGCGCCGGGCATACATGCGGATGGTCATCGAGGTGCAGGCGCCAAGCCCGGCAGAGACAAACCCGTAGGGTGACATGCCCCGGTTGGTGCCACCATAGGCCAGCGGTTCATCTGCATAGGCATGATGATGCGGGCCAGATTGAATATCCTGCAGAAACCCTGCCGGATCCGCCTCAGTGATCCGCAGCACGCCTTCGGGCGCGCCGGGGGGCGGTGCGGGCGGCGCCATATCGATATAGCGTCCGGCCCAGGCGGCAATCACCTCGGCGGCATATTCGGCGTCGCGTTGCTGGCTGATCAGGTGGTCAGCCTCGTCCAGGGTAACAAAGCTCTTGGGATGTTTAGCGGCGGTAAAAATCTCAGCCGCATTGTCGATGCTGACTGTGGCGTCCCGTGGCGCATGCATCACCAAAAGGGCGGCGTTCAATTCCTCAATGGCAGGGGCGAGAACCTCGGCCTTGATATCCTCAACAAAGCTCTGCCCGATAACAAAGGGGCGCCCGCCGAGGCAGACCTCGGCCTGACCCTGGGCTTTGATCTCGGGCAGGGCGGCGTCAAAATGATGCGAGACATGGCCGGGATCAAAAGGCGCGCCCAGGGTGACAACACCTTTGATGGTCGGGATGCCCGCCCGCGCCCGCAGCACCGCAGCCCCGCCCAGCGAGTGGCCGATCAACAGTGATGGCGCCATGCTGCGTTTGGCCAGATACTGGGCCGCGGCGATCAGGTCAGAGACATTGGAGCTGAAGGTAGTATTGGCAAACTCGCCTTCAGAATGGCCAAGCCCGGTGAAATCAAAGCGCAGCACCGCAATGCCCATGGCGGCGAGGCGCCCAGCAATGCGGCGGGCTGCCGGAATATCCTTGGAGCAGGTAAAGCAATGGGCAAACAGGGCGGTGGCCAGTACCGGCCCGCTGGGCAGATCAAGCCGGGCTGCCAGGTTTTCGCCTGAATGGCCGGGGAAGGTGATGCGTTCGGTGGGCATGGCGGGAGCCTCATTGCTTTGGGTACCTTAACCTGCGTGGCCGCGCGATGCAGGGCAAGGCAGCGGTAAGAAACGTCACGCGAAGGTGATGCAAAGAGATCTGTTGCGGGCGCGTTTTCACCAAAGGCGGCCTCCAATTGGGGCGGGCAGCGTGAAACTGCCGATGAGATGGGCCAGTCGCGGCTTGTTTAATTGCAGCCCTGGGGTTCACCCCCTAAGGTTGCTCCTTATGAAACCCGCGATCCTTTCCCTTGGCCTGATGCTTGGCCTGATGTCCCCGCTGCCCGCTCTGGCGCATCCGCATGTCTTTATCGACACCGGGTTTGCCTTTGAGTTTGACGATCAGGGCCGACTTTTTCAGATCAAGGTCACCTGGCAATATGATGAATTCTATTCGCTTTTGGTCACTGAGGATCTGCAGTTGGATAATGATGGCGATGGTGTTTTGACACCGCAAGAAAACGCCCGTTTGACCGGTTTTGACACCAATTGGGATGAGGGATTCAACGGCGATCTGGAGATCCAGGTTGGCGGCGCCCTGTTGCCGCTCTCTGGCCCGCTGGAGCCCACGACCGAGCTGCGCCAGGGCAAAATTGTCAGCACCCATATTCGCCAGCTTCAAACCCCTATGGCGGCCGGGCCCTTTTCGCTGAAGGCTTTTGATCCCTCTTATTACACCGCCTATGAGATCAAGCTGCCGGTGACTCTGCCCAGCCATTTGCAGGGGCAATGCATGTTGGAGCGTATTGAACCCGACATTGCCGGCAGTCTGGCACGCATGCAGGCGCAGTTGCTGCGTTTGGATGCGGATGCCGATCTTGAAGAAAACGATATTCCGCTGATGGGCGGCGCTTTTGCAACAGAGATATTGCTCACATGCCCCACATCCTGAAACTGCCCGCCCTGGCTGTGACCTGTTTGGTTTTTTGCCTTTTGATTTGGTGGTTCGGGCAAGACCTTTTGGCGCCGCTTGGCGACTGGGCGGCTGTGCAACAACGGGGGTTCCAGAACCGGATTGCCGCTGCGTTGCGCGCCCTGCGGGCTGGGGAGCCTGGTGCCCTGGCGCTGTTGATGCTGGTCTGTTTCGCCTATGGGTTTTTTCACGCAATCGGCCCTGGCCATGGCAAGGTGCTGATCGGCGGCTATGGCCTGGCCCGCAAAACCCCCTGGCTGAAACTCAGCCTGGTCGCGCTGGTCTCGAGCCTGGGGCAGGCGGTAACCGCAGTGCTGCTGGTATACGGGGCCATATCAATCCTGCAGTTGGGGCGTGACAGTATGATTGGGCTGGCCGAAAAGACTATGGCGCCGATCAGCTATGCGGCGATTGGCGGGGTGGGGCTGTGGCTACTGCTGCGCGGTGCACGGAAACTGTGGCGCAATGCTGCTGCAAAAGACGCGCAAGATAGCTGTGGCCCTGAACACAGCCACTATGATCATCACCACCTTGATCACGCCCACGATCATTCTAACGCCCATCATGAACACCACACGGATGCGCATAGCCATTCTCATGATCACGCGCCTGCAGCCAATGAAGGTCAAGGTTCGGATGCGGTCTGCGACAGCTGTGGCCACCGCCATGGCCCTAGCCTTGATGAGATCGAAGGGCTGCACAGCCTGCGTGAAGCACTGGTTTTGATTGCAGGTATTGCGATAAGGCCCTGTACCGGCGCGCTTTTTGTTCTGATCATCACCTGGCAGATGGGCATTGCCCTGGCCGGGGTTGCCGGGGCCTTTGCCATGGCGCTGGGGACAGCCTCGATCACCATCACGGTAGGGCTGGCGGCGCTTGGCCTGCGTGGGGGGGCCTTGGCGCTGTTTACCCGGTCCAACCGGGCGGCGCAGGTGGTGCCACTGTTGGAAATCGGCGCAGGATTTCTTGTGGCTCTGATTGCCACTGGTCTGTTGATCCGGAGCCTTGGGTAAGGCCTATTTCTGCTCTCCCATCAAGGCCGCATCAAAGGGGTAGGTGGTGAGGTTCTCGTAGCCGGTCTCGGTGATCAGCACCTGATCCTCCAGTTTGATGGAGAAATCGCCGCCAACGGTGCCAACACAGGCCTCCACACAAAGCACCATGCCGGGTTCCAGCGCATAGTCAAAGGCGCCGGGTACGGCCTTGTCCGGGTAGGCCACGAGGGGCCATTCATCACAGAGCCCAACGCCATGCATCAGGCAGCCATATTTCTGCGCCTGAAATTGCTGGTCCAGCACATGGGCATTGGCTGTGAGTTCCGGAATGGTCACGCCGGGCTTTAGCATCTCCATGTTCTGCA
The DNA here is from genome assembly GCF_039971195.1 of Pseudophaeobacter sp. GTDB lineage: Bacteria > Pseudomonadota > Alphaproteobacteria > Rhodobacterales > Rhodobacteraceae > Pseudophaeobacter. Next base: position 1,680 of record NZ_JBDWPJ010000198.1, on the reverse strand, counting down.
TGATGTGCTCATGGGCATGGCGCATGGCGTAGATCATATCCGCACGCGGTTTCTGATCCCCAATCCACCAGCTGCGCGAGATGTCTATACAGATTCCGTAAGAGCCGATCAGATCGGTATCAAAGGAGATGATCTCGTTCTGCTGGGTGATCCGTGGCCCGCATTCCTGAAACCAGGGATTGCTGCGCGGCCCCGAGGCCAAGAGCCGGGTTTCGATCCACTCGCCGCCCCGGCGGATGTTTTCTGCGTGCAGAACCGCCCAGATGTCATCCTCGCTGGTCTTGCCGTCGCCAACATGGGCGCGGGCAAAATCCTCCATCACCCGCACGGCAGTTTCACAGGCGTGATTGGCACAGCGCATGGCGCGGATCTCATCCTCGCCTTTGATGGCGCGGGTTTTCTCGGTGAGCTCTTCGCCCTCCATGATTTCAAATCCCTGCGCTTCGAGCGCGCGCAACCCGTGCAGCATCACCTTATCGACGCCAAGCCGCATATTGCCGCCGGCATGTTCCTCGATCAGCTGGCGCACCTCGTTGGACAACACATCTGCCGCCACATCCACCTTGTCACCGCGATCAAAGTAAAACAGATCCGCACCAGAGCGCTGTTCGCGCACCAGCGGGTTAAAGGTCGATAGAAAGGGCGAGTTCTTGTAGTCCCAGATCACCATGTAGCCATCGGCACAGATCAGCAGCGCCCGAAAGGGATTGTGCGTGTTCCACAGCTGCATATTGGTGCTGTCAGTAGCGTAGCGGATGTTCAGCGGGTCAAACAGCAAAACGCCGCCATAGTCGCGGGCCTGGATCGCCTGCACCAGTCTGTTCCAGCGAAACTCGCGCATGCGGGAGAGGTTGGGTAGGATGAGGCCAGCCTCTTCCCACTCAGAGAAAGCCAGCTGGGTCGGCCCGATTTCGATGCGATCATTCTGATTGGGGGTGCCGTCGCCTAGGTGGCTCCCACGGCTAGGGTCGATCTTGCGGTTCTCGCGGTAATGCATGTCCATCGCCTAACCTCTCCTTCTGAACAGCTCTGTCCAGTCTGGAGCCTGCTGGCCATGGCTTTCCGTCCTGATTGCGACCGCACCGAGGGCGTTTTTGCGCGATTTCTAAGGCATATCTTGATATTTCTTTTGCAAACAAAGACCTGAAGGCCACTCATGATTCTGCAAAAATCTATCCCGCATAACCCCTTGGTCGAGGTCAGCCTTCCAGGGATCAAACCTCTGGACATAGAGTCCTGGCTGCGCCCCGACGATGCTTTTGCAGGCCAAATGCTCCGCCGCGAGGAGCTGCTGGCGCAGCGGCGCGCGGCGGTTTTACAAATGGATACAGCAGCTTTGGCACCGGCGCAGGAGCTTTTGCAACTGGTGTTGGACCATCGTTATGATGGAGCGCAGAAACAGGTAACCCGCCCAGACGGTAACACGGTTGCCATCGATTGGGAGGATCCACTGGCCACGCTGGGGATGATCGCTCAGGAAGATTTCTGCCTGTTGGAGCGCCGCGAGGGCAGTGAGGAACATGTGCTGACCGGCGCGGTTTTGTGCTTTCCAGCCAGTTGGACCCTGAGCGAAAAATTCATGCGGCCCCTGATTGGTATTCATGACACGGTCGAAAGTTATGATGATGGAATGGCCAAGCGGGTGCAGCGACTGTTTGACGGGGTGCAGGTGGGGCGGCC
>NZ_JBDWPJ010000197.1:0-2951 GCF_039971195.1 Pseudophaeobacter sp. | reverse complement strand
TGGAGGAGCCATTACAACACCAAACGACCCCATAGTGCATTGGGCTACCGCCCACCTGCGCCAGAGGCCATCGTTCCGATGGACCAAAGGCCAATCATGCACTAACTTTCAAGTTGGACCACTCAAGTGGGGCTGCTCAGTAACAACACCTTAAGCCATCGTGCCTAGGCAAGTTAGTAGCTCATGCTTTCGAAACGGCTTTGACAAAAAGCCATTCATGCCGATTTCAGTGCATGCTCTCATATCGCTTTTCTGTGCATTTGCGGTTAGAGCAATAATCCGACACTTCGTTCGTCCAGTATCTTTCTCGTGCTGCCTTATCCGCCGGGTCGCCTCAAGACCGCCCATAACCGGCATAGATAGATCCATCAGTATCAAATCGTATTCTGAAGCGAGATAGGCTTCGAGCGCAAGAGCTCCATTTGCCACAAAGTGGAGTTCTGCACCTGATTTCTTGAGCATTTTTTCAACAACTAACTGGTTTGTCTTGTTGTCTTCGGCCACAAGAATTTGCATCCCCCCTAATCCTTGATCCTTTGTTCTCGCTGGAAAATCAGTTGTTCCAGTGGGGCTTGGGGCGAGCTGAACTGACGCAGTTTTTTCTTCTTCAGGAGGTGACACAACAGACATTTCTGGCTGAGTTTCCAGGTCAAGACATAAAGAAAATGTTGAGCCCTGACCGGGCGTAGATTTGACCGAAATCTCCCCCCCCATTCGCTCAACCAAAGCCTGTGAAATCGCAAGTCCTAGCCCCGTTCCTTCGGAAAGCATCTTTGGCGAGCCATCCGCTTGTTCAAAGGCCGAGAAGATGGAGCGCAGTTTGCTTTCCTCAATTCCGCAGCCAGTGTCAGAAATCTCAAACCGGACCGGGCCTGACAATGCCACGTTTTCCTGGGAAACCGTGACTGAAATATGCCCTTCTTCAGTGAACTTTATCGCGTTACCGATCAAATTCAAAAGGATTTGGCGGACTTTGTTCGCGTCCCCGATAAACTTGGATGAGACCTTTTCAGGGTAGGTTACTCGAAAATCCAACCCTTTGTAGGCCGTCTTGGCAGAAAGCAATACAGCGATTTCCTCAACAAGAACACGCAGTGAAAAAGATTCATGGTTCAACGAGACTTTGTCTGCCGTGATCTGTGAAAAATCTAGCACCTCGTTGATGATTTCTAGCAAGGCATTGGTGGAATTAAAGATCGTATTAGCAAAGAGAGACTGCTCATGGTCCAAGTTGGTCTCTTTCAGAAGCTCACAAATGCCAAGAATACCGTTCATGGGTGTCCTGATTTCATGGCTCATATTGGCCAGAAACCTTTCTTTGGCCTTGTTAGCTTCTTCCGCCTTTTCCTTGGCTATCCGGGTTAGCTCTAAAGCTGCATCGCGTTCACGTTCAGAGGTCACATCTTCGGTACAACCAACCAAATGGGTCAGTTTCCCTGCCGGGTCAAAAACAGGGGTCATTGTCGTGAGAATGTGCCGTGTCCCCTGGACCGCAGGCAAATCAATTTCGTATTTGGTTTCTTTGGCAGTCAGCGCCACACTTTTATGGATCGCAAGGGCTCTCTCTCCGGTAGAACCACCGAAAATCTCCAAAGCAGATTTCCCGAACCAGCCTTTTTCAGGAATTTTTGTAAACTCGCGCGAGCGCTTGTTAATTGCGATGTATCGGGGGATCCCGTCGTCGCCGACCTCCAAAACGATTACAGCCATGCCCACAGCATCCAATATGGCATAGAGTTCGTTCACTTGCAGTTGATTCACGCGTCATTTCCTCTGCGCACTAGAACACATGATCGATTTTCCGGGTGCCATGTGCATACCTGAACCTAACCTGATATCAAGTTTCTCCTAACCAAATTTGAATGTGGCAGTCGGGACGGGGCGCGTAGGCAGCTTTATCTGGCTGACGAAATTCACCTAAAATGCGGACTGCACATCGTTGCCGCTCGTCTAGGGCGTAACATTCGAGAGACCTAGGATTTCTCGTGAATGGCAGCTTACAGGAACCTAGTAACAGAACGCTACGCTTGCGGTGCGGTCGCTGCCGTTGCCATCCGCCAATGTCCGGACAGGGCTGACAGCAGTCATCTACGTTTCTTGAAGGTTCGCGTGACAATCGCGGCGCATGGACAACGGCGGCTATGCGCAGACAGCGGGCTTTGCAAAGTCGGAGGGGGTGACCTAAATTGCTGTCACGGACGACCCTCAGCTACAGTTGAAGTTAGCGAGATATGTGGCATCTTGACAAGTTATCGATCACCCTGCGGGTGTGGGCATCCGATAACTAAAATTAGTGAGCAATATGATAGAAAAACGCTGCATAATCACAGGTCAACTTATTACAAACGAAAACGACTCAGAAGCGCATGTTATACCTAGTGCTCTTGGCGGACGACTGAAACCTTTAGGAATTTTATGCAAAGACGCCAACTTGAAAATAGGAGATAAAATCGATCTGCCCCTAATTAAAGCGTTTCAAGCTGTCATGAGCTTGCTCAACGCTTCACGAGATCGCGGTAACAATCAACCTGTAAAGATGACTGATAACAGCGGTGACGAATACTCATTTCAGTTCGGAGAGCCCCTAAAAGCTACGAAACCTGTTTATAGTGAAACACTAATTGATGACCGTCTACATGTTCAGATTAGCGCCAGCAGCAAAAAAGAGGCGAGAACTTTGTTAGGTCGGGTCAGGAAAAAAATACCAAATTTTGACGTTGATGAGGCAATGACACAAGCAACCACCGAACAAAGATGGCCAGACGGAATGCTTAAGTTTGGGATCGAAGTTGGGCCTAGATCTGTGTTCCCTGAGCAGCCCCACTTGAGTGGTCCAACTTGAAAGTTAGTGCATGATTGGCCTTTGGTCCATCGGAACGATGGCCTCTGGCGCAGGTGGGCGGTAGCCCAATGCACTATGGGGTCGTTTGGTGTTGTAATGGCTCCTCCAT
>NZ_JBDWPJ010000196.1:0-46424 GCF_039971195.1 Pseudophaeobacter sp. | reverse complement strand
GCAGGTCGCGGAGATCCAAATCCGCATCGCCGTGCTAAACCGTTACACAGTTCTTGGCATACCCGTCACAGTGCCCCTAGGATAAATCCGTCCGGGGAAAGGGGAAGAACGCTCAGACCCCGATTGGTGCAACAAAGCCCTGCTGCGCTAAAAATCTCCAAAAACCCTGTTTGGTTCGCCAAGACAACACTGCTTTGCAGGCCGCAAAAAAGCCGCCCCCCATTTTCATGGGAGGCGGCTTTCTTCTGTGTCTTTTCAGATTGATCAGGCTGCCGAGGCGGCATCCGGGTTGAAGCGACCGTAGAAGGTCTGGCCTTTGGCGGCCATGTCGCGCAGCAGATCCGGGCAGGCAAAACGGTCGCCGTAGGCCGCGGTCAGCTGATCACACCGTTCAGCCGCGTAGGGCGTGCCGATGATGTCGAGCCAGCTCAAGGGGCCGCCGGACCATGGGGCAAAACCCCAGGCCAGAACAGCGCCCACATCGCCTTCGCGGATGTCTTCCAGCACGCCTTCTTCCAGCGCCCGGACCGCTTCCAGCACCTGGGCGAACATCAGACGTTCCTGCACCTCGATAAGGTCGGGCTGGTCTTCCAGCAGCGGGTATTTGTCCTGCAGGCCCGTCCAGTAGCCCTTGCGCTTGCCCTTGTCGTCATAGTCAAAGAAGCCGGCGTTGGATTTGCGGCCCAGACGACCCAGATCTTCCATCCAGAAGATCATGTCATCCGCTGGGCTCTCGGGGTATTCATTGCCCATGGCGGCCTTGGTGGCGCGGGCAATCTTGGCGCCCAGATCAATCGAGGTCTCATCGGTCAGCTGAATGGGGCCAACAGGGAAACCAAGCTGCCGCGCGGCATTGTCGATCAGCACGGGCGAGACACCTTCGGTGATCATCCGCGCGCCCTCATTCACGTAAGGGATGATGCAGCGGTTGGCATAGAAGAAGCGCGCGTCATTGACGACGATCGGCGTCTTCTTGATCTGGCGCACATAGTCCAGGGCCTTGGCGACGGCACGGGGGCCGGTTTCTTTGCCCTTGATGATTTCCACCAGGAACATCTTCTCGACCGGTGAGAAGAAGTGGATGCCGATGAACTGCTCCGGGCGCGAGGAGGCCTCGGCCAGGCCAGTGATCGGCAGGGTGGAAGTGTTGGAGGCAAAGATGCAATCCTCGGGGATCACCGCTTCGACCTTCTTGGTCATCTCGGCCTTGACGGCCGGGTCTTCAAACACCGCCTCGATGATCAGATCGCAACCTTTCAGCGCGTCGAGATCCGGAGTGGCGGTGATGCGACCCAGCATGGCCTCTTTCTTCTCAGCCGTGACCTTGCCGCGCTTCATCCCCTTGTCGAGGTAGGCCTCGGTATAGGCTTTGCCCTTGTCGGCGGCCTCCTGATCGCGGTCGATCAGAACCACCTCCATACCGGCCTGGGCTGAGACCAGCGCAATGCCTGCGCCCATCATGCCAGCACCCAGAACGCCCAGTTTCTGCACCCGCTGATCGGGCACATCCTTGGGACGCACCGCGCCTTTTTCCAGCGCTTCCTTGTTGATGAAGAGCGAACGGATCATCGCACCCGAGGAGGGGTTCATCAGAACGCTAGTGAACCAACGGGCTTCGATCTTGAGCGCGGTGTCAAAATCAACCAGCGCACCTTCATAGACGGCCGAGAGCAGCGCCTTGGCGGCCGGGAAGGCGCCCTGGGTCTTGCCATGCACCATGGCAGAGGCGCCAACAAAGTTCATGAAACCAGCAGGGTGGTAAGGCGCGCCACCGGGCATCTTGTAGCCCTTGGCATCCCAGGGCTTTACCAGATCTGCGCCAGAAGCCTTCAGCACCCATTCGCGGGCGGCGGCGACGGGATCAGCGGCGATCTCGTCAACATAGCCAGCACCCTTGGCCTTTTTCACGTCCAGCATCTTGCCTTCCAGCAACAGCGGTGCTGCGGCAATGGCGCCAACCTTGCGCACCATTCGGGTGGTGCCGCCGGCACCGGGGAAGATGCCAACCATGATTTCCGGCAAGCCATATTTGGCCTTGGGGTTTTCAGCGGCAAAGATCCGGTGCGTCGAGAGCGGCAGCTCCATGCCGATGCCCGCAGCGGTGCCGGGCAGGGCGGCTGCAATTGGCTTGCCGCCTTTTTTGGTTTTCAGATCCATGCCGGCAAGTTCGATCTTGCGCAGCAGGGCATGCATTTTCATGGTGCCTTCGAACAACCCACGGGCGGGTTCGTCGCCGGCCTCTTCCTTCATCACTGCCAGCAGGTTCAGGTCCATGCCGCCCGCAAAAGATCCCTCCTTGCCTGAGGTGATCACCACGCCTTTGATTTCGTCATCCGCCAGGGCCTGATCAATGCAGGCCTCCAGCTGGCCGAGTCCGTCAAAGGACATTACGTTCATTGTTTTTCCGGGAACATCCCAGGTGATGGTGCCGACGCCATCTGCGTCCTTGGAAAGCGTAAACTCACTCATGTCTCGTCTCCGATCTGGTCAGCCGTCAGCGGGCTGCCGTCTTTGCGGGTAAAACTGGCGCCGCTGGCGTCCATTTTTACCATCATATCCATATCGCTGTAGTAAGCGGTTTCAGTCGGGGTCCGGGTGCCCACCACCAAAAAGGTGGCCGGCGCCTCGGTATTGTTCTTCAGGTGATGGCCATTGGCCTCACCGGCTGGAAAGCTGGCGCAATCGCCCGGCAGCATCTCGTGCTCGCCCTCATCATCGATCAGGGTCAGCGCACCGCTCAGCATCACCAGGAATTCATCCTGCTGCATGTGATAGTGGCGCAGCGAGGACAGCCCGCCGGGCTCGATCCGCACGATATTGATGCCCGATTGGGTCAAACCACTGGCATCGCCAATGCGCTGGACAAAACGACCTGCGGTCGCCTCGGCCAGCTTGCCAGGGTAGCTGGAGCCACCCTGAAAGGGGATTTGTGCCAGATCCAGCTTGGGCATCAGACGCGCTCGATAATGGTGGCTGCACCCATACCAGAGGCGATGCAGAGCGTGGCCAGACCCATTTCCTTGTCCTGACGCTCCAGCTCATCCAGCAGGGTGCCGATGATCATCGCGCCGGTGGCGCCCAGCGGGTGGCCCATGGCGATGGAGCCGCCATTGGGGTTAACCACGGCAGGATCGACATCAAAGGCCTGCTGGAAGCGCATGACAACAGAGGCAAAGGCCTCGTTGACTTCAAACAGATCGAGATCGGAAATCACCATGCCGTTGTCGGCGAGGATTTTCTCGGTCACAGGCACCGGGCCAGTCAGCATGATGGTGGGGTCGGTGCCGATCTTGGCGGTGGCCTTGATACGCGCGCGCGGCTTCAGCCCATATTGCTCGCCAAATTCCTTGTTGCCGATCAGCACGGCAGCGGCCCCATCGACGATGCCCGAGGAGTTGCCCGCGTGGTGGATGTGGTTGATCCGCTCCAGATGCGGGTATTTCAGCATTGCCACCTTGTCGAAACCAGGCATCTGCTCGCCCATCATCTGGAAGGAGGCATTGAGCCCGCCCAGGGACTGCATATCGGTGCCGGGGCGCATGTATTCGTCATGATCCAGAATGGCGATGCCGTTCTGATCGCGCACGGTGATCACCGAGTTGGCAAAGCGATTATCGTCCCAGGCGGCTTTGGCACGGCGTTGGCTCTCGACTGCCAGCGCATCAGCCTGCTCGCGGGTGAAACCATATTCAGTGGCGATAATATCAGCAGAGATGCCCTGCGGCACGAAATATGTATCCATCGCCAGAGAGGGATCAACTGCGATCGCAGCACCGTCCGACCCCATGGCAACGCGGCCCATCATCTCAACGCCACCAGCGATATAGGCCTGACCTGCGCCGCCCTTCACCTGGTTGGCGGCAAGGTTCACAGCTTCCATTCCGGAAGCGCAGAACCGGTTGATAGCAAGGCCGGGAATGCTTTGGTCCAGATCAGAGGCCAGCACAGCAGAGCGCGCCAGACAGCCACCCTGTTCCATCACCTGGGTGACATTGCCCCAGATCACATCCTCAACGGCATGGCCTTCGAGGTTGTTGCGCTCTTTCATCGCATTCAATGTCAGGGCAGACAGCCGCACGGATGTGATTTCGTGCAAAGAGCCATCTTTGCGGCCCTTGCCACGCGGGGTGCGAATGGCGTCGTAAATATAAGCTTCGGTCATTTCAGTCTCCACTTGACTTCCAAAACAGGCCCTTGATGCAGGCCGTCTTGATAGATGTTCCTTGTCGCCCATCATGCAGTTCTTCAACTTGTTGGGCAGCTGACAGGCATTCTTCTTTGTCTAAAAATATTAGTCCATCGGCACCTGAAAGAGAGCCTCCGGCTACGAAGATGATGAGTTTCCACATCACGATCTGTTTCTTTCCGACGGATTGCCGGGCATTAGGTCATAGGGATGTTTCCAGCCGGGCGTTGCACTTATGCGCGACAGCCAGGCGTCGATATTGGGGTAGTCTTTGCGGTCAAAGCCAAAGGGCTCGTCGTAAAACAGGTAGCCACAGCAAGTGAGGTCGGCATTGGTCATGCCGTCGCCCACCAGCCAGTTGCGGCCCTGAAGCTGGTTTTCCAAAGTGGCAAAGGCAGCCTTCAGGCGCCCCTGCATGAAGCCAATCACCTCTTGCGGGCGCTTGTCTTCGGGCAGGAAATTCATCAAAAACCGGGTCATGCCCACCTGACTGGAGAGTTTGTGGTTGTCCCACAACACCCAGCGCAGCACCTCATATTTGTCTTCCGGTGCGCCTGCGAATTTCCCGGTTTTGTCAGAGATATACTGCTGAATAACACCGGACTGCGACAGGCGAATGTCACCATCCACCAAAACCGGTGCTTCGGCCATGACATTCAGATCCCGGTAGTCATCGCTGCGATGCCGCCCGGCAAAGAAGTCTACAAAGACCGGTTCCCAGGCGAGGCCGGAGAGTTCCAGCGCCAGTGCCGCCTTGTAGGAATGGCCAGACTCGCCAAAACAATGCAATTTAATACTCACGTGTTTCTCCCTCTGTGCTGCTGCGCATTGGGGGTTTCACCCCCCCAAACCCCAGTGGAATATTTGTGGAAAGATGATGAGGAATTTACAACCCAAACCTGATCCCGTGCTAAGGTGACGGGGCGGTACAGGCTGGAAAGCCGATGACCGCGAAAGGTGATGTCGTCCCTGCCCATTTGGCGAAGGCTTGGGGGCAGGGACGCATTTCCGATATCATCTTTCTTCAAGTATTCCCGCCGGAGGCATCCTGTGGTTTCCAGTTGTGATGTGGGGTGCTGGGTCACAGGGACCGTCCAATCAGTTCTTTCATGATCTCATTGGTGCCACCATAGATCCGCTGCACCCGGGCGTCTGTCCACATCTCCGCCACCGCATATTCCTGCATGAAACCATAGCCGCCGTGCATTTGCAGACATTCGTCAAGCACTTCGCCCTGGGTATCAGTGATCCAGTATTTGGCCATTGCGGCCTTCTCAACCGTCAATTCGCCTTTCAGGTGCTCCACCATACATTCATCCAGGAAGGCCCGGGCCACTTTGGTCTTGGTCAGGCATTCTACCAGTTTGAATCGGGTGTTCTGGAACTGAGTCAGTGGGCCGCCAAAGGCTTCTCGCTCTTTGCAATATTCAATGGTGCGCGCCACCGCACCCTCCATGGCGCCAACGGCACCGCAGGCGATGATCAGACGTTCCTGCGGCAATTGCTGCATCATCTGATAAAAGCCCTTGCCCTCTTCCTGGCCCAGGATGTTTTCGGGGGGCACTTCGACATTGTCAAAGAACAGCTCTGAGGTGTCGGCGGCGTGCAACCCGACCTTTTCAAGGTTGCGCCCGCGAGAAAACCCTTCGGCGCCATCGGTTTCCACCGCCACCAGCGACACACCTTTGGAGCCGAGGCTGGGGTCTGTTTTGGCGGCGACCAGAATAAGATTGGCGTGCTGTCCATTGGTAATAAAGGTTTTTTGTCCAGACAGCCGGTAGGCATTGCCGTCGCGCAGGGCCTTGGTCTTGATCCGCTGCACATCCGAGCCGGTTGATGGCTCAGTCATCGCCAGGGCGCCAACCAGCTCGCCGCTGATCATCCGCGGCAGCCAGCGTTTCTTTTGCTCTTCAGTGCCGTATTCCAGAATGTAATGGGCCACGATGCCAGAATGGATGCCATGGCCCCAGCTGGCCAGATTGGCGCGGCTACCTTCGATCAGGATAGCGGCCTCATGGCCAAAATCGCCGCCTACACCGCCATATTCTTCGGGAATTGAAGGGCAGAGCAGGCCCAACTCGCCGGCCTGGGTCCAGGTGTCACGATCCATCATGCCCTGTTTGCGCCAGGCTTCATACTTAGGCATCCATTCATTGGTGATGAACTGCGCCGTCATATCGGCAAGCATCTGGTGCTCGTCAGTCATCCAGGCGGAACGCGTCTCGATCGTCATGTCACTCCCATTGACCCTGTCTGGCGCGTTCTGGCGCCGGGCCCTTATCTTTTTCGGTCTTCCAGCTCACTGTTGAACAGTCGCAGCCGGTGGCCGAGGTTCTCTTGGTCCGTCACGCTGTCGAAATTCTCAAACAGAAATGACAGGGCTTCGCCTTCGTCCAATCCGGCCTCTGAGGCAAAGCGTTTCAGCCTGCGGTAGCCATCCTCTGTCATCGCGATGGGGAGGCGGCGGGTCAGGCGAAATCGTTTTGGCATCGGGGCTCCTTACTTAGTGTCTGCAGCCCCCGGACCGGGATGGGCACCCCCCGCGCGAGGCAGGGGAGACCCGGTGTCATCCTACGGATCAGAAGCTTGCCGCATCCAGAGCCATGACTGTATCGGCGCCGGTCTCAATCCGGGCCAGATGCAGTTTGGTGGCGGGCAGCCTCCGTGCCATATAGTACCGGCCGGTGGCGATTTTTGTCTCATAGAACGCCGCGTCAGCGGCCCCAGCGTCAAGGGCTTCGATCGCGGCTTTGCCCATCTGGGCCCACATCAGGCCCAGGCAGACATGACCAAACATATGCATGAAGTCATAGGAGCCGGACAGAGCATTATTGGGGTTTTTCATACCGTTCTGCATGAAATACATCGAGGCGGCCTGCAGATCCTTGGAGGCAGCTTTGAGCGGCGCGATGTAGCTCTTGGCGTAGTCCTCGTTCAGCTCGGCATTGTCCTTGCAGAAGGTCTTGACCAGTTCAAAGAAGCCCATCAGGTGCTTGCCGCCGTCCACGGCCAGTTTGCGACCCACCAGATCCAGCGCCTGAACACCATTGGCGCCTTCATAGATCTGCGCGATGCGGGCGTCACGGGTGTACTGGCTCATGCCGTGTTCTTCGATATAGCCATGGCCACCAAAGACCTGCTGGGCCTTGACGGTCATATCGTAGCCTTCGTCCGACAGGAAGCCCTTGATCACCGGGGTCAGCAGCGAGACCAGACCATCAGCCTCTTTGTTGCCGTCGCGGTGCGATTGGTCGATCATGGTGGAGCCCCAGAGCAGGAAGGCACGACCGCCTTCAATAAAGCTTTTCTGGTCCATCAGCGAGCGGCGAATGTCAGGGTGCACGATCAGCGGGTCAGCCGGGCCATCGGGATTTTTCACACCGGTAACATCGCGGCCCTGCAACCGGTCCTTGGCGTATTCCACCGCGTTCTGATAGGCGGCTTCGGCCTGGCTCACGCCCTGCATGCCGACACCCAGACGGGCTTCGTTCATCATGGTGAACATGGCGCGCATGCCCTTGTGGGCATCGCCCAAAAGATAGCCGGTGGCCTCGTCATAGTTCATCACACAGGTGGAGTTGCCGTGGATGCCCATCTTTTTCTCGATATTGCCAACCGAAACACCATTGCGGGCGCCGGGGGTGCCATCTGCGTTCAGGTTGAATTTGGGCACGATGAACAGGGATACGCCCTTGATGCCATCGGGGCCACCGGGGATCTTGGCCAGCACCAGGTGGATGACATTGTCGGACATGTCATGATCACCGGCAGAGATAAAGATCTTCTGGCCGGAAACCTTATAAGACCCATCGTCCTGTGGCTCGGCCTTGGTGCGCATCAGACCGAGATCGGTACCGCAATGAGGCTCGGTCAGGTTCATGGTGCCGGTCCACTCACAGGAGACCATCTTGGGCAGATAGGTGTCTTTCTGCGCGTCCGTACCATGGGCCAGGATTGCTGCCGCCGCACCATGGGTCAGACCCTGATACATCACAAAGGCCTGGTTCGCCGCCGAAAACATCTCGCCCACGGCGGTGCCCAGAACATAAGGCATATTCTGGCCACCATATTGCTCGGGCATGTCGAGACCGGTCCAACCGCCTTCTTTGACCTGTTCAAAGGCCGCTTTGAAGCCAGTGGGCGTATAGACCACACCGTTTTCCAAACGGCAGCCTTCCTGATCGCCAACAACGTTCAGCGGGTGCAGCACCTCAGAGCTGATCTTGCCGGCTTCTTCCAGAATGGCGGCGGTGAAATCACGCTCCAGATCATCATAACCGGGGGTGGCGGCCTCAGAGACTTTCAACACGTCATGCAGGATGAACTGGGTGTCTTTGGTGGGGGCTGTATAGACTGGCATCGCGGTCCTCGTTGGTAGAGAATTTTCAAAGGTGGTCCGCTGCCTGAGGCGGCAGAGGAAAAGGCGGGCAGGGCTGTTACTCGACAGCCTTCTGTTCTGATTTCATCGAGGCGATGACTTTTTCGCCCCATTTTAACTGGTCCTGCAGCTCTTCGATGGCCTCGTTCAGCTCATCGCGCTGGCGCACCATGTCGGCCAGCCGGTCACAGGCGATTTCATAGGTGCGCGACAATTGGGTCACCTGCTGGTCGCCAATATGATAAAGATCGAGCAGCTGACGGATCTCTTCCAGGCTAAACCCAAAACGCTTGCCGCGCAGGATCAGCTTGAGCCGCGCACCGTCGCGTTTGGTGAACAGGCGTTTCTGGCCGTCACGCTGAGGAAACAGCAATTCCTTTGCCTCGTAAAAGCGCAGGGTGCGGGGGGTGACGCCAAAGGCATCACACATCTCGCGGATCGATTTTGTTTCTTCGTCGGTCATCTCTGTCATCGTCGTCACTCTTTGTCGGAGTTGGGGCAGCACCTGTCTGGATGCATGCCCTAGCTGGGACTGTCTGCGCTGATTTACAACATCAACTTGACGTTTACGTAAGCTGAACGCGGCGTCACTTTTTGAAGTGACGTAGCTGTCATTGGGTTTGACGCCGGGTCATATGTTTTGACGCGGGCTTTGGCTTGGCAGTTTCTCCGACCAGCTGGCGGCAGTGCTTTGGTGCGGAGCCCATCGGCAGAGAAGTAATACAACCCTAAGATAGTGCGGCGCAGAGCCTTGGCAAGGCGCAGGATGGGCGGGTGATATTGGCACAGGGGATCAAACAGGGCCCCAGAATGAATCTGGCCCACCCCGCACTTGGGCGGGATGGGCCAGTCAATCTGTTCACTCTAGGTACTGTCTATTTCAAAAGGCTCTGTGTCGTTGCGCGCAGGCTGCCCAGTTCGTCCAGTGCTTCGTCCAGCTGTTCGCGCTGCTGCTGCAGCTCTCCCATCTGACGATCGGCCATTTCGATAAAGGCCTGCATCTGGGCCTGGTTGCCCTCGTTTTCATATATCAAAAGCCACTGGCGGATTTCCTCCAGCTGAAAGCCAAACCTGCGCCCGCGCAGAATCAGCTTCATCCGGGCCCGCTCGCGGGCACCATAGAAACGCGACCGCCCTTCGCGGTCAGGCTTCAGCAATTCAATATATTCATAGTAACGCAAGGTTCGCGGCGTAACGTCGAACGCCGCGCACATTTCCTTGAATGACAATCTTGCTTCGGTCATCCATCATCTCCCTCGCGCGCAACCTATGCACTTGGATTGTCCAGTGCAACCACCCTGCGTGTTGTGGGCTTGCTCTTTGTTGCGGGCGAGGCCACAAATGAGCCCGAGCCAAGACAGGAAACAGCCATATGGCAGATAAGACCAAACTCGCCCGCCAGTTCATTCAGGCCATCCCCCATGCCCAGGAGCTGGGGCTGGTGCTGGACGAGATCGGGGACGGGGTTGCCCGTATTTCCATGCCCTATGACAAAAAGCTGGTGGGCGATCCGCAAAGCGGTGTGATCGCCGGTGGCGCGGTCTCGGCGCTGATGGATACCTGCTGCGGCGCGGCGGTGATGTGTCACCCCGATGCCCCCGGCGGCACCGCCACAATTGATCTGCGCATTGACTATATGCGCGCAGCAACGCCGGGCCAGACTATTTCGACCAAGGCCACCTGTCATCACATCACCCGCAATGTCGCCTTTGTGCGGGCAGTTGCGATGGATGACGACACCGACCGCCCTGTCGCCACAGCCTCTGGCGCCTTTACAGTGGAGAATGGATTTTGAGCCGTCCCCGTCCCGAACCCATCCAGGTGGTGAAACAACGCCGCGATGCCGCGCTGAATGCGCTGCTCGACTCGGTGCCCTATATTCAGTTTCTCAACGTGACATTTGACCGGCGCGGCGATGAGCTGACAGCGCAGTTGAACTTTAGCGAAAAACACATTGGCAATCCCTTCCTTCCTGCCATCCACGGTGGGGTGACAGCGGCTTTTCTGGAGATCACCGCAATGATCTCGTTGAACTGGTCGCATCTGTGGGAGCGCATCGAAAGCGGCGCGCTTGACCCTGAGGACATGGCCAAGGGTATCCTGCCGCGCCAGCCCAAAACCATCGATTTTACCGTGGATTACTTGCGCTCCGGCCTGCCGCGCGATGCCTATGCCCGCGCCACCATCAGCCGTGCTGGACGGCGCTATGCCTCAGTGCATGTGGAGGCCTGGCAGGATCACAAGGATAAGCTCTTTGCCCAGGGCTCTGGCCATTTCCTGATGCCGCAGGATGACGACAAGAGCTGAGCCAGCCTAATCCCTGACCCGTTGGACCCTTAAGGGGGCAGGGGGGAAACAGAAAGAAACGCGCCCATGGCCGAGATGCAGGCAGAGATCACCCATGCGCGGGTGCTGAAGATCGCTGTGCCGATTGTGCTCTCCAATGCGACGGTGCCAATCTTGGGCGCGGTGGACACAGGCGTGGTGGGGCAGATGGGCACGGCGGCCCCCATTGGTGCCGTCGGCATCGGTGCCGTAATTCTGGCGACGATCTATTTCATCTTTGGCTTCCTTCGCATGGGCACCACCGGGTTGGTGGCGCAGGCGCGCGGCGCGGGTGACATGGCCGAAACCGGCGCCCTGCTGATGCGCGGCGTGCTGTTGGCCGCTGCGGCAGGCGTTTTCTTTATCCTGTTGCAATCCTTGGTGTTCTGGGGCGCCTTTGCCCTGGCGCCGACCTCTTCTGAGGTGGAAGAACTGGCCCGCAGCTACCTGCAGATCCGCATCTGGGGCGCACCTGCCACCATTGCGCTTTATGCCATTACCGGCTGGCTGATCGCGGTGGAAAACACCCGCGGGGTTTTCATGCTGCAGATCTGGATGAACGGGCTCAACATCATTCTGGATCTGTGGTTTGTGCTGGGGTTGGGCTGGGGTGTTGAAGGCGTTGCCATTGCCACCCTGATCGCGGAATGGACCGGCGTGCTGCTGGGGCTCTGGCTGTGCCGCGCCGCCTTTGCCGGGCGGCAATGGTGTGATTGGCCACGGGTTTTTGACCCGGTGCGCATTCGCCGCATGGTTGAGGTCAATGGCGATATCATGGTGCGCTCGGTGCTGCTGACCGGTTCTTTTACCACCTTCCTGTTTATCGGCGCCAAATTTGGTGATGTCACTCTGGCCGCCAATCAGGTGCTGTTGCAATTTGTCGAGATCACTGCCTTTGCCCTGGATGGGTTTGCTTTTTCGGCCGAGGCCCTGGTGGGGGCCGCCATCGGCGCAAAACACCGCGCCAATCTGCGTCGCGCAGCCTGGATTTCATCACAATGGGGCCTGGGCTGTGCGTTGCTACTGGCGGTAGGTTTTGCCCTTGCTGGCCCCTATCTGATTGATCTGATGGCCAAATCGCCCGAGGTCCGGATCGAGGCCCGGAGCTATCTGGTCTGGGCGGCGGCGCTGCCGATCATCTCGCTGGCGAGCTATATGTATGATGGGATTTACATCGGTGCCACCTGGACCCGCGACATGCGGGTGGCAATGATGCAGTCGGTGGCGATCTATCTGCTGGCCCTGGCTGCGCTGGTGCCGCTCTTGGGTAATCACGGGCTTTGGGCGGCGCTGATCGTGCTGAATGTGGCGCGCGGGGTGACCCTGGGGCTGCGCTACCCCCGGCTCGAAGCAGGGGTAGCGTCTTAGGTCGCAATCAAAGCAGCGCTTCGAACGCCTCTGTTGGGCGGCCAATCACCGCCTTGTCGCCCTTGATCGCAATGGGACGTTCGAGCAGAATAGGATGCTGCGCCATCGCTGCCAGCAAGTTCTCCTCGGCGCTGTCCTTTTGCAGGCCCAGCTCCTTGAAGGTCTTCTCACCTGTGCGCATCATCTGGATCACCGGCAGGCCAAGAGCTTTCTGCAAGGTTTTCAGCTCCTCCAGGCTGGGCGCATCTTGCAGATAGAGCCGCACTTCGGGGGCTTGGCCTTTGTCTTCAAACAGCGTCAGCCCGGCGCGGGATTTGGAACAGCGGGGATTGTGCCAATAGGTGATCATAGCCAGTCCTCACGTTTTGAGCCAACGGCCTCTGCCACAGAGGCAAACCCGTCGCGCGCCAGCAATCCATCCAGCTCTTGCGCGATCTCGGCCCCCAGCGACAAGCCGCCATAGACCATGGCAGTGTATAGCTGCACGACCGAGGCTCCGGCGCGGATCTTGGCATAGGCTTGCTCGGCAGTTGAAATCCCGCCAACGCCCACCAGCGGCACCTTGCCATCGAGCAGCTCCGACAGCTGCGCCAGAACCCGCGTGGAGCTTTCAAACAGCGGCGCGCCAGACAGCCCACCAGCCTCATCGCGATGGGCGCTTTGCAGCCCCTCGCGCGAAAGGGTGGTATTGGTGGCAATCACCGCGTCAATGCCGGTTTCCTGCGCCACGGCGGCGATGTCTTCGATGCCTGCGCGGTCCAGATCCGGCGCGATCTTCAGGAAGACAGGAACCCGGCGCGAGAGGCTGTTGCGGGTTTCAATGACACCATTCAGCAGCGCCGAAAGCGCCGCCTTACCCTGTAGATCACGCAGTTTTTCGGTATTGGGCGAAGATACATTGACGGTGGCAAAGTCCAGATGCGCTCCACAATGGGCCAGAACCTTGGCAAAATCCGCTGCCCGGTCGTCACTGTCCTTGTTGGCCCCAAGGTTGAGACCAATCACAGCATCCTTTGGACGTTGCGCCAGACGGGAGGCAATCACTTCCATGCCTTCGTTGTTAAAACCAAACCGGTTGATCGCGGCGCGATCCTCGCTCAGCCGGAACAGGCGGGGTTTTGGGTTGCCGGGCTGCGGGCGCGGCGTTGCGGCCCCCACTTCGATAAAGCCAAACCCGGACTTCGACAGCGGTTTCAGCGCCTCGGCGTTTTTGTCAAACCCTGCCGCCAGGCCAACCGGATTGGGCAGGGCGATACCGGCAATCTCACATTTCAGCCGATCCGATGTCACCGGACCGGGGCAGGGGGCCAGCCCAGATGTGAGCGCCTTGATCGACAGCCCATGGGCGACTTCCGGATCCAGCTTGTGCAGGGCCTTCAGTGCCAGTTTTTCAGTTAGTTTCATCCAAAGGTCGCTCCGGTATCGCTGGGTTTGCTGCGGATCAGCCGCGAGGTGGCAACGGCGGCCTGACGGTGCACCACGGCCTTTTGGTAATCGGGATTGGTCACCATCGCCAAAAAAGCATGGGCATCCGGGTACCGCGCGACAAAGATCTCATCCCAGGCCTCAACTGCCGGGCCGATCAAGGTGGCTTCAAAGCCACCGCGCCAGATGATTTTCCCGCCAAGGCCTGCAAAGATCGGTCCGCTTTCCCGCCCGTAGTTCTTGTAGGCCTCGGCGCCGCTCAGGCCCGCTGTGGCCAGCGGATGATCCGCCGGATAGGTCGCCTCGGGTTTGAACCGCACCAGATTGAGCATCTCGATCGGGGTGCCCCGCGGTAGCGCTTTGAACGCGGCAAACTGGTCGCGGGTCGGATCGATATGAGCGCTCATGTCATCTCATCCGGGAACTGATGCTCCCCATCTACCAGCGGCAAGGGCTTGGCCCAAAGCACTTCGGAGAGCAGCATTTTGCGATAGAGATGCGGGAACTCGGCGCCGCCGCGGGAGACTTCCCATTTCAGCGCCTCGCCCAGGGCCTCGGCCTCCAGCGCCAGCAGGTAAAGGCCTTCGACAGCAGAAAAATGCTTGGCTGCGGTCTCGGCCGCCTGGGCGGCGGTGGAGAAGTGAATGAAACCATCGCTCAGGTCGATGGGCGCGCCAAGGGTCTCGCCTTGGGACTGGAGGGCCGACCATTCATCGGCGCGAAGGATTTTATAGATCAGCATGGAGGTCTGATGCCCCGCGCGGGGCCTGGAATCAAGCCCGAAGCGCCCCATGGCAGGTCAGAAAGGCGCTGGCGGATGCCTCGGCAACGGGCAAAAACCAAGGTTTCTCCGCCGATTGTCATCCAGAATACCGGTAGGGTTGTTTTTCCCCTTTGACTGAACACCGGTTTGCCCGCACCATCGGGACAAATAAAAACAACGGGAGTAATTATGATGTTTACGCGTTTCCTGAGCTCGGTTGCGGCTTTGGGTTTGACAGCTGGTATGGCTTCGGCTGACTACAAGCTGACGATCCTGCACACCAATGACATTCACAGCCGGATTGAATCGATCAACAAATACGATTCCACCTGCAACGCCGAGGGCGAGGCCGAGGGCAAGTGCTTTGGTGGGGTGGCGCGTATCAAATCCATGGTTGATGCCCGGCGCGCGGCATTGGAAGGCCAGAATGTGCTGCTGCTGGATGCTGGTGATCCGTTCCAGGG
Organism: Pseudophaeobacter sp.; assembly: GCF_039971195.1. Lineage (GTDB taxonomy): Bacteria > Pseudomonadota > Alphaproteobacteria > Rhodobacterales > Rhodobacteraceae > Pseudophaeobacter. Next base: position 31,515 of record NZ_JBDWPJ010000196.1, on the reverse strand, counting down.
CTCGCTGTTCTACACCACTTACAAAGGCGCGGCTGAGGCCGAATTCATGCAGGCCATCGGCTATGACGTTATGGCTGTGGGCAACCATGAATTTGACGACGGCCCCCAGGGGCTGCGCGATTTCATTGACGCAGTAGAATTCCCGGTGATCTCCGGCAACCTCGATCTCTCATCCTCGACCGAGCTGAAGGGACATGTGGGCAACCATGTGGTCATCGAAGTCGGTGGCGAGAAAATCGGCATCATCTCGGTGCTGGCCACCGATACGGTAGAGACCTCATCGCCTGGTCCCAATGTGGTCTTCCAGGATGAAATCGAAAGCCTGAAGGCGGATGTCGCGGCGCTGGAGGCTGAAGGCGTCAACAAGATCATCGCGCTTACTCATGTGGGCCTGCCGATGGATCTGAAGATCGCCGAGGCCGTGCCAGGTATTGATGTTGTGGTGGGCGGTCATTCCCATACGTTGCTTTCCAACAGTGATGAAAAGGCGGCCGGCAGCTATCCGACGATGGTCGGCGCGGTGCCGGTGGTACAGGCCTATGCCTATAGCAAATACCTCGGCGAGCTGAGCGTCAGCTTTGACGATGCCGGCGCCGTAACCGCAGCCAGCGGCGATCCCATCCTGCTGGATGCCAGCGTCACCCCGGATGCAGCCATTGCGGCGCGGGTGGCCGAGATGGGCGCCCCGATTGAGGAAATGAAGTTGCGGGTGGTTGCGGCCACTTCGGACGCCGTTGAGGGGGCGCGCGACATCTGCCGGGCCACCGAATGTGCCATGGGCAATCTGGTGGCGGATGCCATGCTGGATCGGGTCAAGGACCAGGGGGTTTCAATCGCTATCCAGAACGGTGGCGGCCTGCGAGCGTCTATTGACGCGGGCGAAGTCACCATGGGCGAGGTGCTGACCGTATTGCCGTTCCAGAACACGCTTTCAACCTTTGAGGCTGCTGGCGCGGATGTGATCGCGGCGCTGGAAAATGGCGTCAGCCAGGTCGAAGACGGCAAGGGACGTTTCCCACAGGTGGCCGGCCTGAAATACACCTTTGATCTGACTGTGTCGCCCAATGAAGGTCGCATCAGTGAGGTTATGGTGCTGGAAGGCGATACCTGGGTTCAGATCGACCCCGCCAAAACCTATGGCGTTGTCACCAACAATTATGTGCGCAACGGCGGTGACGGCTACAAGATCTTTGCCGGCGACGACAAGAATGCCTATGACTTTGGCCCCGATCTGGCGGATGTCACTGCTGAATTCTTGGCCAAGAACCAGCCCTACAGCCCCTATGTGGATGGCCGGATTACCCGCAAGGAGTAACGCCAGCCGTTGTTTCGCGCGCGAAACAGGTGACCAGAGCCTTAAGGCCCCGCCCGCAGTGGCGGGGCTTTTTCTTTGCCTCCAATGATGGCAAAATGGCAGCCATGGATCACCCGCTCGAAGCTCTTATCAATGCCCGCATTGCCGCCGCTCAGGACGAGGGCGATTTTGACAACCTGCCCGGAGCAGGAAAACCTCTGGCGCAGATCGAAGACCCGGAAGGCACTGTGTTTCACCGCATGTTGCGCGATGCAGGTGCAGTGCCGGAATTCGTGGCGCTGGCGCGGGAACTGGCACATCTGCGGCAGGAGCTGCAGGAGACCGGGGATCGCAGCCGCCGCCAAGAGATCCTCAAAGCGATGTCGATGATGGAGGTGCGTATTGAAATGGCGCGCCAGAGCCATAAGAAATAGCGCAGCCTTCCTGGGGCACTGACCTCTGGACCTGGACCTCTGGACCTAGACCTGGGACATGGGAAGGAGGACTGGGGCAAGGACTGGTTCCCGCCTGTCAAAGAGGCTAGCCTCCCTCCATGTGTGGACGTTTTGCCCTGACCCTGCCCAATGACGCCATGGCGCAGCTCTTTGCTGCGGCACCGGCAAATGACATGCCCCGGGTACCCAACTACAATATCTGTCCGACCAATTCGGTGCATGTGGTCACCAACCTAGACGACAGCCGGCGCCTGGTATCGATGCGCTGGGGGTTTCTGCCCCATTGGTACAAACACAAAAGCGACGGCCCGCTGCTGATCAATGCCCGTGCCGAAACCCTGTCGCAAAAACCGGCCTTTGCCGAGGCCTGCCGGGAGCGGCGCTGTTTGATTCCGGCCACGGGGTTTTATGAATGGACCAAAGATGCGCAGGGCAACCGTCTGCCCTGGTACATCCAGCGCCGGGATCAAGCGCCGCTGGCCTTTGCTGGGATCTGGCAGGCCTGGGGCGGGGAAGAAGCGCAAAACACCTGCGCCATGGTGACCACTGCGGCCAATCAGGATCTTGCCAGCATCCATCTCCGAATGCCGCTGATGCTAGCGCCGCAGGATTGGGCGCTGTGGCTGGGCGAGGGGGGAAGTGGCGCGGCGCGACTGATGCAGCCGGGCCCGGAGGGGCTGTACCAAATGCACCGGGTTGACCCCGCGGTGAACAGCAATCGGGCCAGTGGGCCGGAACTGATCGAACCCTTTGAAGACCCCGAGGAGACTCCTGTGTCAGAGGTGAAACAGGAGGCTGAGGTCTCTGCAGCAGAAGGTGAGGCCCCGGTGGCGCAGCTCAGGTTGCTATAGACTACCCTGCGACAGGCTTGGTCATCCGGTTTCGCCCAACTCGCGCTGCGGCGCACGGCTGCTTTCATTGCCGATCTGGATGGTTTTTTGCATCAGGGCGATAAACTGCGCCTGCTCGACGTTATCCAGCCCGGTGAGGATATCTCCCTGCGCGGCGCGTACTACCGGATGCACTTGCTGCAACAGCTCCTGGCCGGATTTGGTCAGTTTCACCACCCGGGCGCGCCGATCCTGCGGGCTGACCTTGCGGCTCACCAGCCCTTTGGCCTCAAGCCGGTCAATGACCTTGCCTAGGGTGGCGCGATCATAGGCGATGAGCCCGGCGATGGAGGCCTGATCGATGCCGGGATGGGATTTGACCGCGCAAAGCGCAGAATATTGAACCGGGGTGAGATCAACCGCGATCTCCCCCATCTTCTCCATGAACTGCGCCACGGCAATTTGGTTCAAACGGCGGATCAGATGGCCAGGGAGGCCATGAATATCAAGCAGCGGTTCAGCCATAAATCTGTGATCCTGTTCTAGATCAAAAAGGTCATTTCTTACGATATTTGACGTCTTTTCAACTGGCATAGCTGCAGGCACTGACCGGGCTGAAATGACGTTTTGGGGCGGTCTAAAGTATTCAGTAAAGAAAATCCATACAATCTATTGGTGTAGAGCAAAATGTCACAGGACCGCGCCGGACAGGAAAACCTGCGAAATCCGCTTTCCTCTCTCGACGCCGCGCGCTAAGGCCAAACTATGCCCCAGAGTTACAAATCCCTGCAAGACATTTTGGCCCATGGCTATGACACCATCATTGATGTGCGCAGCCCTGCCGAATTTGCTGAGGACCATGTGCCTGGTGCGATCAACCTGCCGGTGCTCAGCAATGAAGAGCGGGCAGAGGTCGGCACGATCTATGTGCAGGACAGCCCGTTTCGCGCCCGCAAGCTGGGGGCGGCGCTGGTGTTTCGCAATGCCGCCAATCACATCGAGCAAAGCCTGAGCCATCATGACGGCGGCTGGCGGCCATTGGTCTATTGCTGGCGCGGCGGGCAGCGGTCCGGCAGTTTTTCCTGGATGTTGCAGCAGATTGGCTGGCGGTCTGGTCGGGTTCAGGGCGGCTATCAAAGCTATCGTCGGCTGGTGCACAGCTATCTTTATGACCAGCCGCTGCCGCATCAGCTGGTGGCGCTGGATGGCTATACCGGCAGTGCTAAGACCGAGATTTTGCAGCGTGCGGGGCAGATCGGCGCTCAGGTGCTGGATCTCGAAGGGCTGGCCAACCACCGGGGCTCACTGTTGGGAGGCATGAGTGGCCCGCAGCCCAGCCAAAAGGCATTTGAGACCGCTTTGGCGCAGGCCCTGGTGCAGATGGATCCGGCCCGTCCGGTGCTGGTGGAGGCCGAATCCAGTAAGATCGGAGCGCGGATCATTCCGCCCAGCCTGTGGGCGGCGATGAAACAGGCTCCCCGGATCGAGGTTGAGGCCCCGGTTGAAGCGCGCTGTCGCTACCTGACGCTGGCCTATGACGATATCTTGTCGGATACAGAGCGGTTGCGGGAGAAACTTGGCTATCTGCGCGGGCATCGCTCCAATGCCATCATCGACCACTGGTTTGCGCTGATTGCTGCAGGTGACAAAGCAGCGCTGACCCGGTCTCTGATGCAGGACCACTATGATCCCTCCTACCAGAAATCCCGGCGGATCAATGGCGGGGAGGCCAAGGCCACGCTTGAGCTGGGGCAGATGAACGATACCGACCTGACCGGCGCAGCTCGGCAGATCTGTGATCTGCTGACTGATTTCAAAACCAAGCCGGAATGAGCAGTTTCGCGGCCTAGCCGAGGGTCAGCGCTGGCGGCCCGGCGGTCAGATGACCAATCTGGGCAGCCTGGTAACCGGCGCTGTGCAGCTGCTTGAGCAGATTTTCTGCACGCTCTGGAGCCACGGCCGCCAGCAGCCCGCCGGCGGTTTGCGGGTCAAACAGCAGATCCTCCTTGGCCCCGCGCGCCAGGGATGCGGCAATGGCACGGTTGTCCTCAAAAAGCGAAGAGCGCAGGCCCTGGGCGCTCAAGCGCGCGGCGCCCTGCATCAGCGGGACGTCCGACAGGGTGAGATGCGCGGTCAAATCTGAGGCCTCGCAGATTCCCAAGAGATGCCCGGCAAGGCCAAAGCCGGTGACATCGGTCATCGCATGGGCCCCCGCCAGAATGTGCGAGGCCGCGCCTTGGGGCTGGCACATCTGGTCCAAACAGGCGGTGACCCAATCGCCGGGCGCGTCACCGGACATCTCGGCTGCCAGGATCACGCCGGAGCCGATAGGTTTGGTGAGGATCAGCACATCGCCCGATTTGGCCCCCGCCAGCGTCACTGGAGGCTGTTTGCACAGGCCGGTCACAGTAAAGCCAATCGACAGCTCATCACCGATGGAGGTATGGCCGCCGACAATATCGGCCCCGGCCGCCTGAAACACCGCACCAGCGGTGGACATGATTTCGCTCAGGGTGCGTTGCTGCAGCGTCGGCGAGAGCCGTGGCAGGATGAGATTGGCGGTGGCCACCTGCGGCTCTGCTGCCATGGCCCAGATGTCGCCCAAGGCATGCACGGCCGCAATCCGCGCCATCAGCACAGGATCCAGCACCGAGGTCCGCAGATGGTCGGTGGAGATCACCTGCTGCAGGCCTCCGGTTTGCACCATTGCGGCGTCGTCGCCGGGCAGGGCGGTGACGTCCTTGCGTTGCAACGGGGCAAGCGCGGTCAGGGCTGTGCGCAGGGCGCCACGCCCAGCCTTGGCCCCGCAGCCGCCACACATCGGCTTGTCGCCGAGCGCCTCAGGCAGGTCATGGGTATGTTCTGCGGGCAGTTTGGGGGCATCCATCTTGGGCAGCTCGCGGAATTTTTCCATAAAGTTTTGATCGATCCGATCTTTCCAGCGCCAGACCAGAGCTCCTGAAAACTGCAGGCCAAAGCGATCACCAAGCGCCTCTTTACGGCCCATGGTAATCAGTTTGAGATAGTCCTTTTGCGGAGTGTATTTGCGCAGCGGGTCCTGGGTCAGCAGCGCGCGCAGATTGTGATAGAGGATCGGCGCCTGTCGCACCGCATAGACCCCGGCCTTGGGGCGAGGCGAGAATGCCAGATGGGCACAGTCACCGGTGGCAAAAACATCCGGGTCAGAGCTTTGCAGGGTGTTACTGACGCGCACAAAGCCCTCGTGCAGATCCAAGCCGCAGCCAGCGATCCAATCATGCGGGCGGGCGCCGGCAGCCCCGGTGGTGAAATCTGACAGCACCATGCGCCCATCGCCTAGATGAACGGCATCGGGGGAAACTCGCGCAACTGAGGCGTTTTCCACCAGCGAGACGCGCAGTTCGGTGAAGGCGCGGCGCAGACGTTTGGCGACCTCGGCACTGGCCTCACCCAGCACTGCTCCGCTGTCGATCAAGGTGGCCTGACCCAGCCGACCCTGCTGTGCCAGGGCATGGGCCATGGCCAGCACCAGTTCGGCCCCGGCAACACCGCCGCCGATTACTGCGATATTGACCGGGCCGCTGCCCTGCCGGAACCTGTCCCAGGACCGGGCAAAGGCGCCCAGCGGTTTGGCCGGGATGCCATGTTCTGCAAAACCTGGAAGATCGGGCATTTCGGAGGTGATGCCCACATCAATCGAGGCCAGATCATAGGCAATGGGGGGGCGGCCTGGCACATGCACCATTTTTGCCAGAGGATCCAAGCCATCGGCGGCCCCCTGGATCACCCGGGCACCGGCAAACCGTGCCAGTTTTACCAGATCAATATCCAGGTCTTCGCGTTGGTAATGGCCGGCGACAAAGCCCGGCAACATGCCGGAATAGGGCGCAGTGGGGCCGGGGTTGATCACCGTGAGCCGGGCGCCAGGCAGGGGGCGCATCCCCCATTTCAGCAGAACCAGCGCATGGGCATGGCCACCGCCAATCAAAACAACGTCTTTGGTCAGCGGCAGGGGAGGGCTGTGCATCGGGCGGGCCTTTGTCGTTCAGTCGGTCGGAACCTGTTTAGGCCCGGGCAAAGCCGGGCGCTTTGAGCCAGCGCAAGAGCATGCTGCAAACAGACAGAAAACCTCAGTTTGATCCGCTGTCAGCCTCGGCCTCATGCTCATCCACGTCATGGGTGGCCCAGATGCCGTCTTCGCCGGCCTTTGGCAGGCTGCTGGGTGTTTCATGCCGGTGCAGATGCACCTTGGCAATAAACAGAGCCGTGACCGGCGCGGTGAGAAACAGGAACAGGGTGATCATCAGCTCGTGCAGCGACAGATGGCCTTCAATCACCACCCCGTGCAGCATCGAGGCCAAGAGCACACCGCCAACGCCCAATGTGGTGGCCTTGGTCGGGGCATGCAGGCGCGACATCGGATCGTTGAGCTTGAGCAATCCAAAAGAGCCGACAAAGCCAAAGGTGCCGGAAACCACCAGAAAGCCTGCAATCATATATTCAAAGAACATGGCGGTGCCTCCCCATCACTCGATGATATTGCCGCGCAGGATAAAGCGCGCATAGGCCACGGTTGAGACAAAGCCCAGCATGGCGATGATCAATGAGGCTTCAAAGTAGATCTCGCTGCCCAGGGCGATGCCATAGAGCACCATCAGCGCCAGCGCATTGATGAACATGGAATCCAGCGCCAGGATGCGATCAGCGATTTCGGCGGCCGAAATGATTTTCCACAGGTTCATCAGGATCGCCAGGGCAAAGCAGGTAAAGGCAAAGAGCGTGGCATAGGTAATGATCATTCGAAAATCTCCATGAGACGGCGCTCGTACCGCTGTTTGATTTCGTCGCGGACGGCTTCGGGGTCTTCGGCGTCCAGGCAATGCACCAGCAGGGCGTGGCCCTCAGCCGAGAGATCCGCGGATACAGTGCCCGGCGTCATGGTGATGGTGCCTGCCAGCACGGTGATGGCCTCAGGCGTCAACAGATCCAGTGGCACGGCGATCCAGCCGGGCTTGCGTTTGGCATTGGGTTTGAACACCACGATGTAGGCCACGATGACATTGGCAACGACAATATCATAGAGCACGATCAGGATGTATTCGGCGATCTTCAGCGGCTTTTTTAGCTGCATCTGTTGCGGCCAGTAGGGCTGTGTCAGGAAGGGGATCATGATCCCAAGCAAGACGCCAAAGACCAGCGAGTTCAGCGTCCAGGTGCTGGTGAGCAGCACCCAGGCAATTGTCAGCAGCAGGGTCAGGATCGGATGCGGCACCAGCCGCTGCAGCAGTCTCATGGGGTGACCTTTCCAAGCACGGCTTTGATATAGATCTCAGGCTGAAAGAGCTGTGCCGCTGTGGCCTCGGCATAGTGGCTGGCAGGGCCGGCAAAGATGGTGAGCAGAATGAGCCCGCTCAGCAGGGCAAAACAGGCGACAAAGGGCAGGGCAGCGGTGCTGGTGTCCTCTGTCTCCTCCTCCTGCTCGTTGGCCTCTTCCTCATAGGGCTGCGGGGCGGTGGGATCGGTTTCGGCGGTGATGCTGTGGCTCTTCCAGAACAACAGGCTGCCAGCGCGGGCCATGCCGAGGATGGTCACCAGCGAGCCGACAAGAATAACCCCCCAGGTCCACCAGACCAGATCATGATCGCGGGCCGCATCCAGCACCAAGAGTTTGCCCAGGAAACCTGAGAGCGGCGGCATGCCGGCAAGAGCGATGGCGCCGGTGAAAAACAGCACCGCGATCAGGCCACTCTGGGGCATCAGGCGCTGCGCGGTGATCTCGATGCCTTGCCGTTCTGAGACCAGATCGGCGACCAGAAACAGGAAGGCCGCCGCCAGGGTGGAATGCAGCGTGTAATAAAGCGCCGCAGCGACGCCTTCAGGCGAGAACAGCGCGATGGCGGTGAGCAGTGTCCCCATCGAGGTAATGGCACCAAAGGCCACCAGACGGCCAATGCGGTAGGACCCCAGAATGCCGATGGCACCCAGCATCAGGGTGACCAGCGCGGCGGGCATCAGCCAGGCTCCGGCCAACCCTTCAGTTATCGCCAGGTCGGGGCCAAAGACCAGGGTGTACATCCGCAGGATGGCATAGGCCCCCACCTTGGTCATGATGGCAAAGAGCGCCGCCACCGGCAGCGGCGCATTGGCATAAGAGGCCGGCAGCCAGAAATGCAGCGGAATAACCGCGGCCTTGATGGCAAAGACCAACAGGAGCATCACCGCGCCAACCCGCAACAGGGCGGTGTCTTCGGGTGGGATCTCTGCCACCCGCACCGCCAGATCCGCCATGTTGAGCGTGCCTGTCACCGCATAAAGCGTCCCCAAAGCAAAGAGGAAGAGGGTCGAGCCCAGGAGGTTATAGACCACATATTGCACGCCTGCCTGAAACCGCCGGGTGCCGCCAGAATGGATCATCAACCCATAAGAGGCGATCAGCAGAACCTCAAAGAAAACAAAGAGGTTAAAGGCGTCTCCAGTGAGGAAAGCGCCAATGATGCCCATCAGTTGGAACTGAAATAGCGCATGGAAATTGGCACCACGTTTGTCCCAGCCCGAGCCGATGACATAGAGGTTGACCACCAGCGCCAGCACCGAGGTCAGCAGGACCATCATCGCCGACAACCGGTCCAGCACCAGCACGATGCCAAAGGGCGCTGACCAATTGCCCAGCTCGTAGACCTGCACCTCGCCGCTGGCGGCCTGGGTCGCCAGTACCAGTGAGATCGCCACCAGCATGACCGTGCTGGCGAGAGAAAAGATCCGGGTCAGATCCAGATGGTAGCGCACCACCATGATGATGAAGGGCGCCACCAGCGCCGGCAGGACAACCGGGGCAATCAGGAAATGGTTCATGCGTCTTCCCCTTCGTCTTCGGGATGATGGGGCATATCAATCTTGTCGTCGCGGGCCGACAGATAGGCGGCGAGCGCGATCATCACCACCACCGCCGTCATGCCAAAGGAGATCACGATGGCCGTCAGCACCAGCGCCTGGGGCAGCGGATCAGTATAGGGCACCTCGGCGTATTTGTTCAAAACGGGAGGGGCGTCGACCATCAACCGGCCAGTGGCAAAGAGGAAGATATTGACGCCATAGGTCAGCAGCGACAGGCCGAGGATCACCGGAAAGGTGCGCCGCCGCAGGATCAGATAGATCCCAGCTGCTGTCAGCAACCCTACCGCAGAGGCCACCAGGAATTCGATATTGAGAAAGCCCATGGTCATGCCTCGCCCTCTGCTGCTGCCGCTTCAGCCGCGTCATCGCGGGCCGGGTTGATATCCATCGCATGTTCCGAGGAAATGCCCGGCTGCCAGGCAAAACGCGCCAGGCTTTCCAGGGCCAGAAGAACCGCGCCCACCACCGCGAGGAAGACACCAAGGTCAAACAGCGCAGCCGTGGCCCATTCGAACTCTTCCAGCGGCGGCCAATGCAGATAGCCAAAGGCGCTGGTCAAAAACGGATTGCCGCTGAACCAGGAGCCAAGCCCGGTGGCGGCGGCGATCAGCACACCGGATCCGATGGTGCCGTGATAGAACATCCGCTGCCGTTCAGAGGCCCAGCTAAAGCCCGAGGCCATATACTGCATCAAGAGCGCGATGGCGGCGATCAGCCCGGCGATAAAGCCTCCCCCCGGCAGGTTGTGACCGCGGAAGAAGATATAGGCCGCCACCATCAGCGCCAGCGGCATCATCACCCGCGTCGCAACCACCATCATCATTGGATGGGCATCGCCGGCCTGAGGCATATCGGGTTTGCGGTTGAGCAGATAGGCCCGCACCCGCGAGCCCAGCACGGCTTCGGTCAGGGCGTAGATCACCAGGGCAGCAATGCCGAGCACGATGATTTCGCCAAAGGTGTCATAGCCCCGGAAATCCACCAGGATCACATTGACCACATTGGTGCCGCCGCCACCCTTGTAGGAATTGGCCAGATGGAACTCAGAGATACTGGGCAGGGCAAAATCACGCAGCATCAGCGCGTAGATCAGCAGGGCCGCACCCAGACCGCCGACCACGGCAATGCCGCCATCGCGCAGCCGCACCCACATCGGCGCCTCCACGGGGCTGTCCTTGGGCATGAAGTTCAGCGCCAGAAGCAAAAGCACCATGGTCACCACTTCGACCGAGAGCTGCGTCAGCGCCAGATCCGGCGCCGAAAGATAGTTGAACCCCAAAGAGACCACCAGTCCGACCACCCCGATCAGCACCAGCGAGAGCTGGCGCTGGCGGTGTTTGGCCACCACGGCCAGGGTGGCCACCATCAGGCAGAACCAGGCGATGACGGTGATGGGGCCGACGCCCTGCACCTCGCGCGTGGCGGGAACCATGGTGCCGGTGGAATAGGCGAAGTAGCTGATACCAATGATGAAAACCATCATCAAAAAGGCATAGCGGGTGATGGCGCCATTGTGCAGACCATCGGTGATGATCTGCGACAGCTTGGTGAGGGCGCGCATGGCGCTATCAAAGATCTGCTTGGCCTCAGGGCGCGGCGCGCGGTTCCAGGCCGCGATCAGGGGTGCGTGCAGTTTCAGCAGCACCAGACCACCAATCACCGCCACACCCGACATATAAAGCGCCGGTGTCAGCCCGTGCCAGAGTTTCAGCGAGTAGTAAGGCAGATCCGCGCCTCCCGTGACAGCACCTGCAGCAACGGCCACCAGTGGACCTACCAGATGGGCCGGGAACAACCCGATCAGCACCACCAGCGAAACCAGCAGCGCCGGGCCTGCCCACATGCCAAAACCGGGATCATGGGGTTTGGCCGGATAGTCATCGCGGGTTTGCCCCAGAAACACATGGCCGATGAAGCGGAAGGAATAGGCGGCTGAAAACAGCGCTGCCAGCAGCGCCAGTCCAGGCACCAGATAGTGCGAGCCAGCCCAAAGCGTATGCACGGTCTCTTCCAGCATCATTTCCTTGGAGAGGAAGCCGTTGAAGGGCGGAATACCCGCCATCGACAGGGCAGCCACAATGGCGATGGTGGCCGTCACCGGCATCAGATGGCGCAGCCCGCCAAGGCGCTTGATGTCACGGGTATGGGCCTCGTGGTCGACAATGCCCGCCGACATGAACAGCGCCGCCTTGAAGGTCGCATGGTTGATGATGTGAAACACTGCCGTCACCGCTGCGATCTTGGTGCCAAAACCCAGGAGCATGGTGATCAGCCCCAGATGGCTGACGGTGGAAAAGGCCAGAAGCGCCTTCAGATCATCCTTGAACAGGGCAATCACCGCCCCAAGCAGCATGGTCACCAAACCGGTGGTGGCCACGATATAGAACCACTCGGGCGTGCCGGAGAGCACTGGCCAGAGCCGCGCCATCAGAAAGATGCCCGCCTTTACCATGGTGGCGGAATGCAGATAGGCCGAGACAGGGGTTGGCGCCGCCATGGCATGGGGCAGCCAGAAATGGAACGGGAACTGCGCCGATTTGGTGAAACAGCCCAGTAGGATCAGGATTAGCGCCGGCAGGTAGAGCGGCGAGGCCTGGATTAGATCCTTGTTTTGCAGGATCACGCTCAGATCATAAGATCCGACGATATTGCCCAGGATCATCATGCCACCGATCATCGCCAGCCCGCCTGAACCTGTGATGGCCAGCGCCATTCGGGCCCCCTGGCGGCCTTCGGGCAGATGTTTCCAATAGCCGATCAACAGGAAAGAAGACAGTGAGGTCAGTTCCCAGAAAACCAGCAAAAGCAGGATGTTGTCGGAGAGAACAATGCCCACCATGGCGCCCTGAAACAGCAGGAGATAGGTGTAAAAATTCCCCATCGGGTCTTCGCGTGACAGGTAGAACCGCGCATAGAGAATAACCAAGAGACCAATGCCGAGGATCATCGCAGCAAAGAGAAAGCCAAGCCCGTCGAGGAAGAAATTGGCGTTCAGTCCCAGAGCGGGCAGCCAATCGATGCCAACCTGAATAACCTCGCCGCGAAACACTGCAGGAGCGTGCAAAAGCAGGCCGACAAAGGCAAGAAAGCTGGTCAACCCTGCGGCAGAGGCCGAGGCATTGCGCCCGGCGCGGATCAATAGGGCGGGAAACACCGCTCCGAGAAAGGGCAGGGCCGCAATCAAAAACAGGGACACGTGCAGATCTCCTGACTGGTCTTAGGCAATAGCCACAGGCTTAGGCAATTTTTTGCAACTGTTCCAGCCCTGTGACCCTGTAAGTGTCTCAAGAATGAGGTTTGTTGCCCGATTGGCTGGCATCTAGGGAGAGTGCAGCGCGATTTGAACCGGCAGGGGGTGAATTATTGGCCCGTTGCGGAGGTTTTTCCAACCGCGCCTGGCGCGGCATAGGTTCTGACGGGAAATTGAAGATACAGGCCCCAGAGGCGGGCTGATTGCAGGGAGCAAAGCTGCTAGCAATTGGAAAACCGGGGCCGGGGGCCCTGGCACGATAAGGAGCAAGATCAATGCAGCAGGGTGAGGTGACAGAGGCGGGCGCAGGGATCACCCGGCGGCAGCTGATGCTTGGGCTGGGCGGCATTGGCCTGGCCGCCGGGCTAGGTGGCATCTGGTGGCAGTGGCGTCAGCCTGTGGCCCATGATCTCCCGCGTCTGACTCCGGCCGAAGGATTTGCCGCCGCCCAGGCCGGAGAGATCACCCTGATTGATATCCGCACGCCGCGTGAATGGCGGCTGACAGGCGTGCCGGTTGGGGCCATTCTTATTGATATGCGGCGCAAAGATTTCCTGCAGGCGCTGAGCGCGGCTGTTGCCGGGGATCACACAACGCCGGTGGCGCTGATCTGTGCCCGCGGCGTGCGCTCGGCCCGGATGACGCGCGCCTTGGCTGCGGCGGGCTTTAGCGCGGTGATCGATGTGCCCGAAGGCATGCTGGGCTCTGCCAGCGGTCCGGGCTGGATCGCCGGCAACCTGCCGGTGGCCCGGTGGCAGGGATGAGGCGCGCAGCGCGTACACTGGGCGCTTTGGTGGGCGCTACTCTGGGGGGGACTGCACTGGGGTGGGTTGGGCCAGCAGCGGCTGGCTGTGGTGATGCGACAGAGGCGGCCTGCGAGACCGCCATGGGCAGTTATCATATCGAAATGCCAGAGCGGGTCGCGGGCGAGGATCCGGCCCCGGCAGTCCTGTTTCTGCACGGCTATGGTGGCTCTGGCGCGGGGTCATTGAAGAACCGCACCATGGTTGAGGGGCTGCGGACGCGCGGCTATGCGGTGATTGCGCCAGATGCGCTGCCGCGGCGCAATGGCACGCGGTCCTGGACGTTTTTTCCCGGCTGGGAAGGGCGCGATGAGGCGGCGTTTCTGCAAGAGGTCGCCGCGGATGCCGCCGCGCAGTTTGATCTGGATCGTGACACCATGGTGCTGGCGGGATTTTCCGCTGGTGCCTTTATGGTGAGCTATCTGGCCTGCGCCGCGCCTGAGAGTTTTGCGGCTTATGCGCCGGTGGCTGGCGGCTTCTGGCGCCCTCAACCAGAGGCCTGCGCCGCTCCGGTGCGGCTGTTTCACACCCATGGCTGGAGCGACGCGGTGGTGCCGCTGGAAGGGCGGTTTCTGGGGGGAGGGCGCTTCCAGCAGGGCGATATCTATGCCGGGCTGGAGCTCTGGCGTGACACCAACCAATGCGCCGAGCAGGCGCCGGACAGGCGCTGGAACATGGGGGGCACGCTGCGCCGGAGCTGGCACTGTGGGTCTGGCGCAGATATTGAGTTTTTGCTGTTTCCCGGAGGACACCAAGTGCCAAAGGGCTGGTCCAGCTGGATGTTGGATTGGTTTGAGACGGTCGAGCCGGGTGCCGGCTGAGAGATCAATTGCCTCAGCTGAGTTTCTGGAAAAGGCGGGCTCCCGCGCCTTTGCCTCTCATCACAGATGTGAGGCAAAGCCTTGGGCCCGGCATCGCCCAGCCCTGGGGGGCAGAGCGATGCGGTTGCGCTGTTCTGAAAGACCGTCGCGTGGGCTGAGGTTGCTAACTATTCTGCGGGATGTCGGGCGGAGGCATCTAGGTAGCGTTTCAGCTGCGCCCGGTAGGCCCCTGCGGTGCGGGTGATTTTAGGCTCGGCATAGACAACGGGCGTGGCCATCCAACCCCGGGCTGAAGTGCCGGCGCGGCGGCCAGACAGGGCCGAGAGCGGCACCGCCAGCAGCAGCGACAGGGCGATGGGCAGCAGCCAGAGTGAAACCAATCCGGCAAAAATTCCGCCCCAAAGTGCCATGCCGCTGAGTGTCTCCAGCGCGTGGCAGGCCAGCAGGGTTCGCCAGCCATACTGGCCGCCGCCGCGCGCCTGGGGCGACCAGCCACGTTGCAGCCCAAAGGTGCTGCGAAACACTGCGATCATCTGCTGTACCATCAGGATCGGCGCATAGAGCACCGCCAGCAGGATTTCAGAGAGGGTGGAGAGGGCAAAGCGCGCCGGGCCGCCATAGTCGGTGAGCCGCCCGCCGGTGAGAGCCAGCGCCAGCACGGCCAGCAGCTTGGGCGCCAGCAACATGGCATAGATCAGCAGGATCACCAGCACATGGCGCGGCTCTGACATATCGGGCCAGGAGGGGCGCGAGGGGTTGGCCTCGCTGAAATAATGGATCACCGAGGCTTCCTCGCCACGGCCAATCAGCGCCCAGATCACCAGCAGGGCAAACCAGATGGGGGCCATCAGGTAGCCAATGGCGCCATGCAGTAGATGGAAGCGCGAGATGGCAAAGAAGCCGCGCGCGCCCAGCAGATTGAGATGTTGCAGATTGCCCTGACACCAGCGGCGGTCGCGCAGGATGTGATCGATCAGCGTGGGCGGGGTCTCCTCAAAGGAGCCACCGAGACGCGGCAAAAACCGCACCCGCCAGCCGGCCCGGCGCAGCAGGCCTGCCTCGACAAAATCATGGCTCATGATCAGGCTTTGCCGCCCGGTGAGGCGCGAGCGCAGCAGCGGCAGCCCGGCGCAGGCGGCAAAGGCGCGGGTGCGCATGATGGCGTTATGACCCCAATAGTTGCCCTCATGCCCGGTCCAACGCGCCAGGCCCTCGGCCAGGGCCAGGCCATAGACACCATTGGCAAATTGCTGCATGCGGCCAAAAACAGATTGCGCGCCAATGAGCTGCGGGAAGCTCTGGATCAATCCAGCGCTGGGATCGCGCGACAGCGCATCCGCGAGCCGGGCAATGGCGCGCCCGGTCATCAGGCTGTCGGCGTCCAGCACCAGCATGGCCTCGTAGCCAGCCCCCCAGCGGCGCAGCCAGTCGCTGATATTGCCCACCTTGCGATGGGTGTTTTGGGCGCGGCGACGATAGAAGAGCTGCACTCCGGCGGGCAGATCCGCGCGCAGGGCCTCGACGCTTCTTCGTTCCTGATCGGCCAGGGCATCGTCGCGGGTATCAGAGAGCACAAACATATCGTAGCGATGGGCGCCGCCGCGTCGGTGCAGTTCTTCCAGCATGGAGTGCACATTGCCGAGCACATACCAGGGGGTCTCGTTGAAGACCGGCACCAGCAGAGCCACGGACATTGGTATTGGCTTGCCAGCGGGGCGGACTTGGCCGCGTTGCGACAGGGAGAACAGCCCCAAAAGCACGGTAGAGACCGAAAAGGAGATCCAGAAGAAATTGAAGGCGATCAAGGCCAGCAGCACCAGCTCCAGCGCCATAAAGCCGCCTTTGGCAAACCAGCCCTGCATCACCCAGGTGAGCGCCGCCGTGGCCAGCATGGCCGGGGAGAAGGCCAGAAACCGCCAGAGCGCCAGGTTTTGCGGTGGTTCAAACCCGGGCGCGTTTTCATCGCGAAAGGGGGCGGCAAAATCCTGCTCTGGCATCTCCATCGGCTGCTGCTTCGGCATCAATGGTTCCGAAGGGGTTTGTTGCGGCTCTGTCATGCGGTCCACCGGTAGAGCCAGACTTCGCTGGCGGATCTGCCACCGCGGCGCAGTTGCAGGCGCAGCTCAACGTGGTTTTCCGCATTGGGGGCAAAGCTGAAGGCCAGCCGTAGCCCGCCGGTGGCGGGGTTGCGCTGCAACACGCCGTCGCTGGTCTCCACATGAGGCGAGGAGAGATGTACTTCAAACTCTTCAGGGTCGCCTTCGAGCAGCGGATGGGCTTCAAAATCCACTGTCATCAACCGGCCAGGATCGCCAAAGATCCGCGCCCCTGCAGCGGTATCAACCACCCGGGCCAGATCCATCTGCGGATCCTCTCCCCAGCTGAGCCGGTAGGACAGCGGCAGTTCAGCACCTGCGGGCAGGGTGTCACGGGGGCGCCAATAGGCGACGATATTGTCATAGATCTCTTTGTCGGCCGGAATTTCCACCAGGGTGACAGAACCCTTGCCCCAGTCTCCCCGTGGTTCCACCCAGAGGCTGGGACGGCGGTGGTAGTTGGCCTCCAGGTCCTCAAAATCTTGCAAATGGCGCGACCGCTGCATGAGGCCAAAGCCACGTGGGTTTTCATCCATAAAGGAGGAGATCTGCAGATGGGTCGGATTGGCCAAGGGCCGCCACAGAACCTCGCCGTTGCCGTTTTTGATCAGGAGCCCGTCACTGTCGTGTACATTGGGACGGAAATCATCAAACCGGTAGCGGTTGGTGCGATCAAACAGGAACATCGAGGTGAGCGGTGCAAGCCCGGCATTGTCCAGATCCTCGCGGGCAAAGAGCTGTGCCTCCACATCCATCACCGTGGTGGCACCGGGGGTGACGGTAAAGCGATAGGCGCCGGTGACCGAGGGCGAGTCCATCAGCGCATGCACCACCATGCTGCGCTGATTGGGTGCGGGGGCCTCAAGCCAGAATTCGATAAAGTCCGGGAATTCCTCACCCATGGGATCGCCGGTTTTCAGCGCCAGCCCGCGGGCCGAGAGCCCATAGGCCTGACCCACCCCAATGGCGCGGAAATAGCTGGCGCCCTGAAAGACGCAGAACTCGGTTTTCTTGTTGGGCTGATCCAGCTGGGTACGTAGCCGCAACCCGCTATAGCCAAGCGGGCCTGTCGTGCTGAGTGGCGGGGCAATCTCGCCGCGATCAAACAGCGACATGTCGAAACCGAAGGGCCGCGTCATGCCGCTTTGCACGGTGTTCACTTGGACCGCATGGCGGAAGTAGAGGCCGGGTAAGAATAAATCGACGTTGTAGCTGCTGTCGGACTTAGACCAGATCGCGTCCTTTGTGCGGAAGCGATGGGCCTTGTATTCGTCATAGGACAGGTCGAGCCAATCCTGTGGCACCTCCTGGCGGGGCCTGTAGTCTTGCTGAGCCAACTCACGGGCGCGGGCCACCACCTGGTCATGGTGAAAAGGCGCGGGCGTCTCACCACCCGTGGCGCGCAGGGGCAATGCGGTCAGCAGAGTGCTGGACAGCGCGGCGGTGACAAAGGCACGGCGGTTCATCGCTTGGCCCTCCAGGGGTGAGATTTGAACCAACCGGCGGCATAGGCGCAGGTGATGATCAAGGCAAAGCCTGCGAGATTGGCCAGGGCGGTGATCAGGATACCACGTTCGGTTTGGTCCAGGGCAAAGCCGATGAGCCGCGCCAGTGCCATGGAAAACACAAAGACTGCAAGGCTTTGTTGGCCGACCTTGGTGATGATCAGCAGCAGGCGGGCCCAGATCCGGGCGCCCAGGGAATGACCAGAGGCGATCAGCCGTTTGCCACCAATCCCAGCCAGCAGCCAGCCAAGATAGGCAAGAGCCAGGAAATGCGCGTAGCGCAGCAGGCCAAAATCGCTCTTTTCGCGCCATTGGGCGGTGCTCTTCCACCAGGGGCGGATCATATCGCCGAGATCGCCATTGGCGGCGTCCAGCCAAAGGAACACTTTCCACGACCCAAAGGGGGCGGAGAGGATCAGGAAACTGGCGGCGACAGCACCCAGAAGGGCAGAGACCGGCGGCTTGGGCAGCCAGCCCTTCATGAAGGCAAAGCCGGTAAAGAACAAAAGCTGCCAGCCAAAGGGGTTAAAGAACCACTCGCGCGCGGACCAGGGTTCGGCGGGGAGGGAGGCACCATCGGGGCCAAGCCCGATGAGATAGGGGTTGGCGGCAAGCCAGATCAGACCAGAGGTGAGCGCCACGGCCCAGACGCCAATCCGTTCGACCCCCATCATCAGGGGCATCAGCGCCAGCACCACCAGATACATCGGCAGGATGTCAAAATAGTTCGGCACATAGGTGAGGGTGAAAAGCCCCACCAGCTGCGGCGCTGGATTGTTGAAGAAATGCTGCAGGTTCAGCGAGTTGATATAGGTCTTTTCAAAGGTGCCATAGGTGTCCAGCGCCGCCATAGTCATGGCAACAAAGAAAAACAGACCGATATGGGCCCAAAACACCTGCCAGCAGCGAAACACTACCCGTGCAGTCCCCAGTGCCCAGCCCTGTTTGGCGTAAGACCCGCCAAAGGCAATGGCCGAGGCCATGCCGGAACAGAAGACAAAGATCTCGGTTGCGTCGGAAAAGCCAAAGCGGGCCGGAATCCAGCCGGTCCAGCGGTTGCCGGGGATATGCGCCACCAGGATGATGAACATTGCAATGCCCCGGTAGAAATCGAGCCGGGGATCGCGTTGGCGCGGCGCGGCGGATTTTGCCGGGTCTACAGCAGGGGAGGCGCTGCGGTTGGCCGCTGGTCCGGGCTCTGCCTGGGGTTTGGGAAAGGGCGAAATCTCCGCCATAGGGGGCTGATCCTTACTGGTCTTTGAAATGGGCGTCTTGCGAATGGATTGGGTTATTCGGCAGGCATACTCTGGGCGTCCGGGGTCATACGGGCCTGGGAGATCAGGCCGCGCCGCGCCAGAGCATAATTGTCTTCGCCGCCCGCACGTTTGGCCCGACGATCATCGAGGATGACCTCAACCGCGTCAAACTCGCCGGCGCGCAGGCCCGCGTCGATGGTCATGCGTTCAAAAACGTCGCGCTGAGCATGGCTGCCGCCTGCCAGCTGCAGGGTGCCACGGGCGCGCGACAGATGGGTGAAGGCCTGGGCGTAGTTGCCATCGCCAAAGGCCTCCAGCCCGTTGGCGGCGTCGCAGCCCGGCACCGCCATGCGCTCCTGGGATTCGGTATCGCGGGCCTTGGCATCGGCATGGATGCGGCTCACCATGCGGCGGGTCTCGGCTTGACGGTTGTGACCGGCCAGCGCCAGCAGGTAGTGCAAATCGGCAAAGATCAGGCTGCCGTCTTCGGTGCGGTTGGCGCAAAGCTCGGAGAGTTCGTCCCAGCGGTTGCCCACCTGCACGCCTTCCAGTTCCAGCCGCATCAAAAGCGAGGTGGCATTGGAGATATCGCGGTAATCGTCGGTCTTGTCTTTGCGGACTTCAGTATCATAGAGCATCAGCGCCTGATCAATCTGGCCGAGGTCCAGATGCATCAGCGCCTTGTGCCACCAGACATGGTAGCGGAAGTTGTTGCAATGGGCCCAGGCCTCTTCGCGGCCCTGCAACCAGGTCAGCCCTGCCTCGGCATCGCCGGTCATGTCATGCACATGGGCCACCGCATGCAAGCCCCAGGCGTCATCCGGCGCCATCCAAAGCGCTTGTCGCCCAGTGATGCCGGCCTTTTCATAGGCGCCGGTCTCTTCCAGAGCAAAGGCATGACAGCCCAAAAGATAGCCGCGGCCAGCGTGATCGGGGGCATAGGCAGGCATCACCCGCTCCACCGAGGCGCGCATGCCGGTGCAATCGCCCAGAATAAACCGAATACCATGGCTGAGTTTCATCGCCAGGCTATCACCGGGATCGATATCCAGAACCTGTTCCATCAGCACTACTGCGCGCGAGGGGCGGCCCATCAGCCAGGCCTGCAGGGCCTCGACATATTTGCGTTCGCGCGGCAGGGCAGTCTCATATCCCAGCTTGGCGGCTTTGAGTGCATCCTGCGCCATGGGCAAGAGCTCGGACCGGCCCAGCATCAGCACCGACAGGCCTTTGATCGCTTGGGCCAGGGCAAAATCAGGCGCGGCGGTTAGGACAGCACCCAGGTGATCGGCGGTGCTGGCGGAATGGGCAAGCACCCCCATTTGCGCCGCATCCCAGCTTTTGAGGGTGGCAGCGCAGCTGAGGCTGGTGTCTTGTCCAAAAATGTCTTGCGTCATTGGGGGTCCAATCTCTGCCTGTGTTCACATGGTCACTGTTGTTGAACCGAGGTTAAACCAGCCAAAGAGCCCGTGCGACGCCGCTCGCGTTTTGGTGATTGGATGTGTGCGGATATCGGGGTGAAACGAGGATTTCCTCCAATAAATCAGGCGGTTTTCCGCGTCTTTGCAGGGATTTGGGGCAAAATCCAAGCAAGCACCCGCCGACATGGCGGATGCTTGGGGTGTTTTGTAACATTAGGCTGCTGAGGTTTTTCTCTGGGGCCGGGTCAAGCCTTGGCAAAGGGGTCTTCGGCCTGAAGAATCTCTTCGGTGCCTTCGCCACATTGCGGCGGCGCATGGCGATAAGTCACCGGCGTGCGGGAGAAATTCAGCGGATTGCCCAGCAGTTTGACCGGCCCGGCTGTCGATTGCATTTCAATCGCCATGTCACGGGCTTCGACTTGATCAGAGGCAAAGACCCGGTCCAGCGTCTGCACCGGTCCGGCGGGCACTTTGCGCGCCTCCATGCCGACGATGACCGCATCCATAGTGAAGCGTTTCAACGCCGGGATCAGGATGTCATTCAGCGCCTCGCGGTTTTCCAGCCGCGCCGGGTTCGTGGCAAAACTCGGATCGTCGGCCAGTCCTTCGAGGCTGAGAAATTCCATGAAGCGGCGGAACTGGCTGTCATTGCCCACGGCCAGAATGACATGGGCATCGGAAGTTTCATACAGCCCATAGGGCACGATGCTGGGATGCTCATTGCCGCGGCGCTGCGGCAGATTCCCAGTGTTGAGATAGGCGACCCCTTCGTTGATCAGCCAGGCCACCTGGGCGTCCACCAGTGCCAGATCAATCTGCTGACCTTCGCCGGTCTGGGTCTTGTGATGCTGCGCCGCGAGGATGCCGATGGTGGCATACATGCCGCACATGACATCAGCGATGCCAACACCCGCTTTCACTGGCTGGCCCTCGGGCTCGCCGGTGAGGGACATGATGCCGCCATAGCCCTGCGCCATCAGATCATAGCCGGGCTTGGAGCGGTTGGGGCCGGTCTGGCCATAGCCGGAAATGGAACAATAGATCAGCCCGGGGAGTTCCTCTTTCAGGCTGGCATAGTCCAACCCGTATTTGGCGAGGCCGCCAGGTTTGAAGTTCTCCACCAGAATATCGGCCTCGGCAGCCAGACGGCGGACTACGGCTTGACCTTCGGGCGTGGCGATATCCAGGGCGATGGAGCGTTTGTTGCGGTTGGCGGCCATGAAATAGGCCGACAGGTCGGACTTCTCGCCATCGGCACCCACCACGTAGGGTGGTCCCCATTGCCGGGTATCATCGCCGCCGCTTTTGGGGTTTTCGATCTTCAGTACCGTGGCGCCAAGGTCGCCCAGCAGCTGGGTACAGGTGGGCCCTGCCAGAATGCGCGACAGATCCAGCACTTTGATGCCTTTCAGGGCGCCATGGGGGAGTGGGCTCTGGTCTGGGCTAGGCTGCTCTGGGTTAGATGCGTCCATCATATCCTCCGGGTTCGATCTCGGCAGCAATGACAGTGAAGCGATCCGAGGCCAAGGCCTCCTGCAGGGCTTTGTCGAGGTCGCGACGATTGCGCACGGTTGCGCCATTGCCTCCAAAGGCGCGGCCGATGGCAGCAAAATCATGCCGGGCCAGATCGACGCCAGCATTGGGCAGCTGGCGCTGGCGCTGTTTCAGGTCGATGAGGGCGAGGCTGGCATCGACAAAGACCACAAAGATCGGCGCCACGCCCAGTTCGGCGGCGGTGGCCAGATCACCGGCCACCATCAGGAAGCCCGTGTCGCCGGAAAAGCTCACCACCGGGCGATCGGGATTGGCCAGTTTGCGACCCACAGCCATGGGCACCGCGCAGCCCATGGTGCACAGGCCGGAGGATTGGATCAGTTGACGGGGTTCCATGCACTGCCACATCTGGCTGAGCAAAATACGGTGAGCCCCGCTGTCAGCCGTGGCCAGGGTAGTTGCGGGCAGGCTGTTGCGGCACTGCGCGATCACCCCGGCGGGCCCCCAATCGTCGTCCTGGGGAAAGGCCTCTGCCAGGGCAGACTGCACCCCGGCCGGGCTGTCGCAGGCCCATTTGGCTGGGGCCGGGCGGTCAGGGGTGAGGGCCTGCAGAGTTGGGGTGAGGGCGCAGACCAGCGCCAGGCTGGCCTGATGCATATAGTGCAAATTGGCCTCTGGGGTGATGTCGATCATCCGCTGCTGATCGGGCTGCCAGATATTGCGCCAGCCGGGGCGCATCTCGATCGGGTCATAGCCCAGTCCCAGGATCAGATCCGCCTGCTGCACCAGCGGCAAGAGATGGCTGTCGGCCAGCGGCGACAAGCCGGCGCCGCCAAGGCAAAGCGGGTGGCCTTCGGGTAGGATGCCCTTGGCCTTATAGGTGGTGACAAAGGGGATCTGCTGCGCCTCAAGGAAGGCGCGGATCGCAGGCGCGGCCTGTTCCTGCAGTGCATCCAAGCCGATGATCGCCAGCGGGCGCGTGGCCTCGGAGAGCCAGGAAAGCGCCTGCGCCAGCGTTGCCCTGTCTGGCTGGCTGGGCGCTGCAGGCGCGCGGCGGGCGCTGCGCTCTCTGGCGGGCCTGTCTGCCACCGAGATCGGCACGTCAATATGCACCGGCCCATTGCGGGGCTGGGTTGCGATGGCGACGGCTTTGTCGGCGATGAGATCCGCGGCCTCGGCATCGAGCCGGAAGGTGGCTTTGGTGATGGGGGCAAAGACCGCGCGATGGTCCAGCACCTGATGGGTGTAGCTTTGTTCTTCGGCGGCATCGACGCAGCCGGTGAGCACCAGCATCGGCACCCGGTCCTGATGGGCATTGGCCACCACATTGACCCCGTTGAGCGCGCCGGGACCGAGGGTGGCGACCAGAATTGCCGGCGCGCCGTCGCTATGGTGGATGCCTTCGCCCATAAACCCGGCGGCGTTTTCATGTTTGGCGAGGTGGAACTCAATGCCGGCTTTGACCAGTGCATCCACGAGGGTGAGCACTTCGCCGCCAGGCATGCCAAAGGCGTGGCGGCATCCGGCCTCGTAGAGGCGGCGGGCCAGAACATCTGCGGCGCGAAGGGGCTGGGTCATAGGCAGGGTATCCATTTGTTTCTGGAGGCAAGACTTCGCGGGTTGCGCCCTGCGGCGCAAGATACCTCACGGCTCTGTGACCTGACAGTGAGCTAACTGTGACGGGTCTGTGACCTGAGGCGAGCCTTGGGGGCGTCTTTGTGCCTGGCCATCAGCGCAGGGCTGCTGCGGTGATGGCGGCAAAGCGTTGATCCAGATCCTTGCTGATTTTCAGGAGCAGGCTGCCGCCTTCGCCAAAATAGGGTGCAAAGACATGGCTGGGGCGTTTGTAGGAGAGATGTGACCCACCGCGCGCGTCCTCGGTCACATAGAAGCGGATGGGCGCTTCGATCATCGCGGCGGTGGAGAGCGCCAGGATCCGCACCGCGTAGTCATTGTTGAAAACGCCAACCACCCGGTTGCCGGGGATGGTGATCCCCCGCGCCGCGGCGGCTTTGGTTGGTCCGGCCTGGGTGACTACGATGAGGCCTTCGGATTTGACCGCTGCCAGCAGGTCCCGCAACAGCAGATCATAGGGTTTTGGGCTTTCCATGACCTCCCACCCGGCCCGTTTGCCAAGCTCACTAGCTTGGGTTGGCGGCGCCAGAGTGAGGGCAAAGACCAGGGCAAGCCTGGTGGCCAGCATCATTGGCAGGGCATCCCGCACCACGCGGGGCGCGCGCATATCTAGCAGTAGAGTGAGTGCGGGGAGCAGTGTCGGAAGGGCGCGCATGAGAGGGATCCGGTGGCCAAAAACTGAAGCAAGCCTAACAGAGCGGCGCTGCGGCGGGTCTCACATTGCTGTGTGTGTGGAAAGCTCATTGGGCTGTCGTCTAGGTTGATTGTCTGGGCGGGGATCGGCGCAAAGACGGCGCATCGGCAGGTCTTTGCACCCCAGCGCAGACAGGGCAGACAGAGCAGACCGGTCAGTCTGCCCTGTCAGGGACTGGCCTGGCGACCGGTCCCTGTTTCGACGTGGCCCGAATGGAACGAGAGTCCCTAAGAGGCCTTTGATCTTAGACGGCGATCCGGCCGCCGCCCTGCCTGGTCACCACAACAACAGAGGGGCGTGGCGGCATCTTGGGATCAAAATCGGGCCAGCGGGTGGCTGGATCCTCAAAGGTAGAGGCGCGTTCAAAGCCCTTCAGATCCTTGGTGCCATCGGTGCCGGGGTGCTGGACAGCCAAAAACAGGGTCTCGCTGTCAGGGGTGAAGTAAGGGCCACAGAGCTCTCCGCCGACGGGGCAGCGGAAGAACAGTTTGGAATGGCCCCGCAGGGTGCCTTCGGTTTCCAGCGCATAAAGCCCGTCGGACTTACCGGTCTTGCCCCATTTGCTGCCCTGATCGGTAGAGATCCACAGGCGACCATCGGCATCAAAGGCGCAGTTGTCAGGCGAGCCAAACCAGCCGCTTTCGCTGGTCTCGGGATTCCACTGCGCGCCCACCTCGGCAAGGTTCGGATCGCCACATTTGACCAGGATCGACCAGCTGCCTTTGGTGGCGCCATGATCGCCATTTTCTTCCTTGATCTCGATGATATGGCCAAAGGCGCTTTTGGCGCGGGGGTTGGCGGCGTCGACCTGCGCTGATTTGCGGCGTGTGTTGTTGGTCAGCATGATATAGGCGGTGCCATCGCCACGGGGCTGGGCATCTTCGGGGCGATCCATCGGCGTGGCCCCCAGCGCATCTGCGGCGAGGCGGGTGTCGATGAGCACTTCGGCCTGGCTGGCAAAGCCGTTTTCAGCGGTCAGCGGGCCTGTCCCATGCACCAGCGGCAGCCAGTGGACAGAGCCATCGGCATCAAACCGCGCCACATAGAGCGTGCCGTGGCTCAGCAGGTCGGCGTTTTCTGAGGTGTCTTTGGAGACAACACCCGCAGAGACATATTTGTACTGGTAGTCAAAGCGGTTGTCGTCGCCCATGTAGACCACCAGTTGGCCGGAGGTTGAGAGCGTGGTTTCGCAGCCTTCGTGGCGGAACCGGCCAAGAGCAGTGTGTTTCACCGGCTTGGCTTCGGGGTTGCGGGGGTCAACCTCGACCACCCAGCCAAAGCGGTTTGGCTCGTTTGGTTCTTTGTCGATGTTGAAACGGTCGTAGTACTGCCCCCAAGCATACCAGCCACTGGGGACGCCGTAACGCTTTTTGCTTTTTGCATCCTCATGGGAGGCCAGATCGGGTTTGCCGTCGCTGTTGTGCTGATCGGTCCAGAAATAGCCGTGGAAGTTTTCCTCAGCCATCAGCCAGGTGCCCCAGGGGGTCATGCCACCGGCGCAGTTGTTGAGGGTGCCAATCACTTGGGTGCCAGTCGGGTCGGCATGGGTCTGCATACGCGGATGACCAGCCGCCGGGCCATCAATGGTCATCGCTGTGTCCAGCGGCGTGATCCGGCGGTTGTAGGGACTGTCGCGTACCAGGGACCATTTGCCAGCACCGTCGCGGGCAATTTCCACTACGGTACCACCATGGGCGGCCATCTCGATGTCGATCAGTGCCTTGGTCATGCCGGCAAAACCCTGTTTGTCCTGACGGCCTAGGCCCGGGAACATCACCTCTTCGTTGGTGTATTCGTGGTTCACACAGAGCAGCCCACGGGTGCCCTCGGCATTTAGAGGGGTGAAGCCGACGTAGTCGTTGTTGTAGCCAAACTGCTGGAGCTGGGCTTCGGCGCTTTGGTTCATTACGTTAAACTCTGGCGCATCGGCAGTGATCGGATCGCCCCAGCGCAGCAGCACATCGGCGTCATAGCCTGTTGCAGTGTGGTGAGTCTCATCATTGCCCCAGTCCAGCTCGTCGAACCGGTAGCGGCTTTCGGTCTGGGAAGCGGCTGCCAGGTTGGGGGCAATCAGGGCAGAGGTGCCAAACAGGGTGGCGACGGCAGAAACACCAAGCATGCCGCGCAGCATGTCACGACGGCCATAGCGGCTGTTGATGACATCACCAATGGTGGCATCCAGATTGGGATTGGTGGGGATATCGTCAAAGGCTTCATAGGCCTCGGCCTTGTTGCCGATTTCCGGGTCGTTGATGATTTGCTTGCGGTCCATGGCTGGCTCTCTCTCTCTGCGTCTGGTCCCACAGGAAACCCCTGCAGTTGCCTGGCTATGTCAGGGGGATTTGTAACAGCTGTTTGACCGCGGCCAAGAGTTTGTTGAAAGGTCATAAGGTCCGGGTTGATCCGGCAGTAGTTCGCCTGTGTGCAGCTACCCTGCGGGGCGAAAGCCCTCAATGAGCTGGCGCAGCCCCAGGGCTGCCCCGGCAAAGATCGCCAGAAAGGTCACCGGCGCCGAGATTGACAGCAATGAGAAAGCGCTGAGACCCTGGCCGACGGTGCAGCCCATGGCGATAACCGCACCGGCCCCCATGATGGCCGCGCCAAAGATCTGACGGCGCAGTTCGCGCGGGTCGTCGCAGGCCTCCCAGCGGAAATGCCCCTTCAGGAGCGAGCCGATAAAGGCCCCGAGCCAGACGCCGGTGATTGACCCTACCGCAAAGGACAGGGGGCGCAGACTGCCGGTCATGGTCCAGAGAATGGTCTCCCCCAGGGGGGCAGAGAAGGAATGCGATACCACGGGCAGGGCGTCAAATCCCTGTGCATTGACATAGGCGGTGCCTGCCCAGCCTGAAACCACCGCAAGGCCCACGATCACAGACCAGAACAGGCTGGTGTAGTCGCGGCGGAACTCTGCGTCCCAAAGGCTGGCGAGCACAAAGACTGCGCCCACCGTGATGCCGATGCCTGCGAGTGGCAACTGAGTCGTATCGGCCAGATGATGGACCAGGCCGGGGGGCAGCTCGCTGGTGACATCCTGCTGTTCAAACAGCAGATTGCGCAAAGGGGCTAAAGGACCGGACAGCACTACATAGGTGGAGACACCCATGACCAGAACGATGACAAAGCTGCGCAGATCTCCCCCACCGAGCCGGGCAATGGCGCCATAGCCGCAGTTGCCGCTCAGCGCCATGCCATAGCCAAACATCAACCCGCCAAGGATCGAAGCCAAGGGCATCCAGCGCACCGTGAGATAAAAGGACTGCGTCGCATCAAAAAGCCCCAACCCGATCAGGGTGAAACTGCCAATCACTGCGGTGCCAATGGCCAGAACCCACATCCGCATGCGCTGGGCAGAACCGCCATAGAGCAGGTCTTCGATGGCGCCGAGGGTGCAGAACCGCCCCAGCCGGGCGGCCAGCCCCAAGAGCACACCGCCCAAGAGGCCGACCCCGGCCACAAGCTGGTGATCACTGAACAGATCAAACATCGGCCGCCTCCTCCTGCGGGTTGTTGGGAGAGTGATGATCCGTCCCCGGCAGTATAGCACACTGCGGTCCCTCAGGCGGGTGTCATCGATTCCTGTCGCGTGAACCGGGTGTCCTCCCTCCCAGTTCTCCTCAGCCAGTTCTCCTCCGCCTCGTGTCGCGCATTCCATTGCCGTCAGGCGCGCTGGGCGTCAGGCGTTGTCTTCGGCGCAGAACAGATCATAGACCACCTCAAGGATCCGGCGCGGCCGGTCATCGGCAAGCCGGTAATAGATCGCCTTACCATCGCGGCGCGGCACCACCAGACCTTCGAGGCGCAGACGCGAGAGCTGCTGCGACACCGCGGCCTGACGGGCGGCCAGAAGATCTTCGAGCTCGGTCACGGATTTTTCACCGGTGACCAGATGGCAGAGGATCATTAACCGTCCCTCGTGGCTGATCGCCTTGAGGAAATTTGAGGCCTTGGTGGCATTGTCCACCATATTGTCCAGCTCTTCCGGCGCCATATCGGCTGAGAATTGCGGTAGTGCCATGCGTCTTGTCTCCTGTGGTGGCGGCGCTGAAACACGCCGCAGCTCCCAAGTATTTCCGTTTCCGCTAGCTCTCTGGCTGGCCAGAACTGTCGGGGGTGAAGCCCAGATGCTGCTGCATCAGCTGCGCCAGAAGGGGCCAGAAAAAGTCTTCGCCGGGATAGCCTTCAAGCCGGGCCAGTTCCTCACCGTTCTGGACGATCAGAAAGGTCGGGGTGAAATTGACCCGCCGTGTGATCTGCAGATCATCGGGCAGGGCGCGCAGATCGACCCGACGCAGCGGTGCAAAAGCGCCCTCGCGGGTTTTAGGGTAGATCGGGCCGATTTCTTCGCTCCAGCGCAGGCACCATTCACAGCCGGCCTGTTCGACCAGGATCAGCTCATTCACCAGGGCCTGCGCATCCGCAGGTTCACTGGCCTGTTCCAAGGCCTGCGCAGGCAGGACCGTTGAAAAACCAAAGGCGGCAACCGCGGCTAGGCGGCGCAGCGCAGAAAGGGAGCGATGATGAATCATGACCTCAACCGTTGACGGCATCCGTAATTTGCGGCTTGATAATACATAATTTGAATATGTGAATAACACAAGCCTTGCGCCCATGAGGCTGAGGTCGCGGAGGATCAAAAAGCCGTTATGCTGGAAATTTCCTACCTTGGGGCGGCCTTTGCCGGATTGCTGAGCTTTTTTACCCCCTGCATCCTGCCGATGGTGCCGTTTTACCTGTCCTATCTTGGTGGGCTGTCGATGGTAGAGCTGCGCAGTGACGGGGAGATCGCACCGGGGGCGCAGCGGCGCATGGTGCTGGCGGCCTTGTGTTTTGCAGCTGGGGTGACCTCGGTCTTTATGCTGATGGGCATGGGGGCCACGGCGCTGGGGCAGCTTTTTGGCCAATACATGGAGTTTCTGTCTTACGGGGCAGCGGCGATTCTGGTGATTTTTGGCCTGCATTTCCTTGGCGTCATTCGCATTCCATTGCTCTACCGCGAGGCACGTATGGAAAGCAGCGCCGATCCGTCGAGCCTGGCAGGCGCCTATCTTATGGGGCTGGCCTTTGGCTTTGGCTGGACGCCCTGTGTTGGTCCCGCCTTAGCCTCGATCCTGATGGTGGCCTCGGGGCTTGGGGATATCTGGCGCGGTGGGGCGCTTTTGCTGGTCTACGGCGCGGCCATGACCGCGCCCTTTGTGGTGGCCGCGTTGTTTGCCAAGCCGTTTCTGGCCTGGGTGGCGCGGCACCGGGCGGCGTTTCACTGGGTTGAAAAAATCATGGGGGTGATGCTGATCGTCTTTGCCCTGTTGATTGTCACCGGCGGGGTGCGCCTGATTGCCGATGCGATGATCCGCTGGATGCCGGGCTTTGCCACATTGGGATGAGTTTGCGGTCTGAATTTGCATTGAAAACTGGAGGGGAAGAGATGAAGCATTGGATTACGAGATTGGCGGCCCTGGCCCTGGCGGCGCCCTTGCTGGCTTGGGATGTTGCAGCGGCGGAGCTGGGCGATGACGGGCTGCATAAAACGCCCTGGATGCGGGAGACGTTTAAGGATCTGCGTGAGGATCTGGAGGAAGCCAATGCCGAGGGCAAACGTCTGGTGCTGTTCTTTGAGCAACGCGGCTGCATCTATTGCACCAAAATGCACACCGAGGTTTTCCCCCGTCCCGAGGTCGGTGGCTACATTGATGAGCACTACTTTGTGGTGCAGATGAACCTTTATGGCGACGTCGAAGTCACCGATTTTGACGGCGAGACCCTGGCGGAAAAAGACATGGCGCGTAAATGGGGCGTGCTGTTCACCCCGACGATTCTGTTCCTGCCCGAAGAGGTGGGCGAGGGGCAAACAGCAACCCAGGCCGCGGTGGCGGTGATGCCTGGTGCCTTTGGCCCCGGAACCACTCTGGACATGTTCACCTGGGTGAGCGAGAAGAGGTATCTTCTTGACAATGGGGAAGATTTTCAGCGCTACCACGCCCGTCGCATCTCTGAGCGCAATGATGGGTCGGCAGACTGACGTCGGGCGCACAAATATAATAATTCACACTATTGAATTTGTTGTTGCGTTTCTGGGGCGGGGTGCCCTACGGTAATCAACAGCTAAGCCCGCGGATCGCGGGTGGCAGCCAACGGGAGGAACCATGAAGAGACTATCTCTGACACTGGCCGTGTGCCTGACCGGGAGTGCAACCCTGGCGGCAGAGGTCGCACCAAAGGATGTGCAATTTGATGAGGATGGCGCCGTGGCGATGTCCTTGACCGGCAAGCCGGGGGATGCGGCCAGCGGTGCTGTGATCGCCGGCACCAAATCGCTGGGCAACTGCGTCGCCTGTCACCACCTGACCGCGCTGGCGGATGTGCCGTTTCACGGCGAAATCGGCCCCTCGCTGGATGGGGCAGGGGATCGCTGGACCGAGGCCGAGCTGCGTGGGTTGATGACCAATGCCAAAATGACCTTTGAGGGCACCATGATGCCTGCATTCTACAAGGTCGAAGGCTTTATTCGCCCCGGCGCGGCCTATACCGGCAAGGCCCCCACCGAGGCGCTGACGCCAATCCTGACTGCACAGGAAATCGAAGATGTGATCGCATTTGTTGCGACCCTAAAAGAAGAGTAAAGCGCGGGTAGATGTCCGTTGCTTTGCGAAACGTCAAAGGAGACATATGATGGAGTTCTCACGTCGTGAGACCCTGGGCCTGGCCCTGGGTGCTGCTGTGATGACCATGCTGCCGCTGCGGGTCAGCGCCAGCACAGAGGATCGCATTGCGGAGTTCACCGGTGGTGCTGATATGGCCGACACCGGCATCGAGCTGACCGCACCAGAGATTGCTGAAAACGGCAATACCGTGCCAATCGAAGTGAGCGCCCCCGGCGCCACGGCGATCATGGTTCTGGCCACCGGTAACCCAACGCCCGGTGTTGCAACCTTCAACTTTGGTCCTCTGGCCGCCAGCCAGTCTGCCGCCACCCGGATCCGCCTTGCCGGCACCCAGGATGTGGTCGCCATCGCCAAACTGGCCGACGGCAGCTTTGCCAAGGCAAGTGCCGCTGTAAAAGTGACCATCGGTGGCTGCGGCGGCTGATC
>NZ_JBDWPJ010000195.1:0-31542 GCF_039971195.1 Pseudophaeobacter sp. | reverse complement strand
CCCCCGGTGCCCGGATCGGATCGCTTTGCGATCCGATCCGAAAGAGGGCTTTTCCTCGGCTGCAATCGCTCTATGGTCTGGTCCCAATGGGCAGCCCCAAACAAAGAGGAAAAAGCATGCCGGTCTTGCTGGAAACAGAATTCAAAGGCGAAGTGGTCTGGGTTGGGGAAACCGCAGCAGGAGGCAGTATTGCGGCCTCTGAAACCGAGGCACTTACACTTGGCTTTCACGGTGTCAGCGGCGAGCGCCACCAGGGGGAGAACCGGGCCGCCTGCGTGCGGGTTCGCAATCTGCACCCCGAAGGCACCACCATCCGCAACGTCCGCCAGCTCAGCATTCTGTCCGAGGAAGAGCTGCAGTTGATCGCGGCCGATATGGGGCTGGAGCGGGTTGATCCATCGGCACTGGGGGCCAATCTGGTGCTGCGCGGCATTCCGGATTTCACCTTTGTGCCGCCCGCTTCGCGTCTGCAGGGGCCAGACGGCGTGACCCTGACGATTGATATGGAAAACCGCCCCTGCATTTTTCCGGGGCGCGAAATCGAGAAAGATCACGCTGGATTTGGACCCAAGTTCAAACCGGCCGCCCGCAACCGCCGGGGAATCACCGCCTGGGTGGAGCGTCCGGGGCTGATCAAACGCGGCGATAGCTTGCGACTCTTTGTGCCGGACCAGCGCGCCTGGGCCCCCTAGCGGCCCCTCATCGGATACAGAACTTTCGTTTTGGCGACTTTCGTTGCCTCAATCTTTGGACTGACGCCGCTTCGTGGCCGGATAATGTCGGAAATCACGCGCGCCTTTTGCCGCATTCTGGCTAAATCGGAGACAGATCCGGTGCATTTGAGGCCGGTAGATGTTTTCTCTCATTCAGGAATCCGGCCATGAGCTACAAGAGTGATATCGAGATTGCCCGCGAGGCAAACAAGCTCCCGAGCCAGGAGATCGGTGCCAAAATCGGCATCTCCAGCGGTGATCTGCTGCCCTATGGCCACGACAAGGCCAAGGTGAGCCAGGACTTTATCAACTCGGTACAGGGCAAAGACGACGGCAAACTGATCCTCGTCACTGCGATCAACCCAACCCCTGCGGGCGAAGGCAAGACCACCACCACCGTGGGTCTGGGCGATGGCCTGAACCACATTGGCAAAAACGCCATGGTCTGTATCCGCGAGGCTTCTCTTGGTCCCAACTTTGGTATGAAGGGCGGCGCCGCAGGCGGCGGCTATGCACAGGTTGTGCCAATGGAGGAGATGAACCTCCATTTCACCGGCGATTTCCACGCCATCACCTCGGCGCATTCGCTGTTGTCGGCGATGATCGACAATCACATCTACTGGGGCAATGAGTGCGAGATCGACATTCGTCGCGTAGCCTGGCGGCGTGTGGTCGATATGAACGACCGCGCCCTGCGCCAGATTACTGCCAGCCTGGGCGGTGTCTCCAACGGCTTCCCGCGCGAAACCGGATTTGACATCACCGTGGCTTCTGAGGTCATGGCGATCCTCTGTCTGGCCACCAATCTGGAGGACCTGGAAAAGCGCCTCGGCGATATCATCGTGGCCTACCGTCGCGATAAAACCGCTGTCTATTGCCGCGACATCAAGGCGGCCGGCGCCATGACCGTACTGCTGAAAGACGCAATGCAGCCCAACCTGGTGCAGACCCTGGAGAACAACCCGGCCTTTGTGCATGGCGGTCCTTTTGCCAATATCGCCCATGGCTGTAACTCGGTCATCGCCACCAAGACGGCGCTGAAGGTTGCCGATTATGTCGTCACCGAAGCGGGCTTTGGCGCTGACCTGGGTGCCGAGAAGTTCATGAACATCAAATGCCGTAAGGCGGGTATCGCGCCCTCGGCTGTGGTGCTGGTGGCCACGGTGCGGGCGATGAAGATGAACGGCGGCGTGGCCAAGGCCGATCTCGGTGCTGAAAACGTCGAGGCGGTGAACAATGGCTGTGCCAACCTTGGTCGTCACATCGAAAACATCAAAAGCTTTGGTGTGCCGGTTGTGGTTGCCATCAACCACTTTGTCACCGACACTGATGCCGAAGTTCAGGCGGTCAAGGACTACGCGGAAACCCACGGGGTTGAGGCCATCCTGTCGCGTCACTGGGAGCTGGGTTCCGAAGGCTCTGCCGATCTGGCCAAGCGGGTCGTGGAGATCGTCGATTCCGGTGCGGCCAACTTTGCCCCGATCTACCCCGACGATATGTCGCTTTTCGACAAAATCGACACCATCGCCAAGCGCATCTATCGTGCCGACGAGGTGCTGGCCGACAACAAGATCCGCAACCAGTTGAAAGAATGGGAAGCAGCGGGCTACGGCAATCTGCCGGTCTGCATGGCCAAGACCCAGTATTCCTTCTCCACCGATCCAACCCTGCGCGGCGCGCCGGTGGGTCATTCGGTTCCGGTACGTGAAGTGCGTCTCTCGGCGGGGGCGGGTTTCATCGTCGCGGTCTGTGGTGAGATCATGACAATGCCGGGTCTGCCACGCAAACCGGCGGCGGAAAACATCCACCTGAACGAGGGTGGCCAAATCGAAGGCTTGTTCTAAGCGCAAAAACACGCAATCTGCGGCCCGAGACTGTCTCTCGGGCCGCAAGAGTTTTAGCTATGACCAAATTGACCCCCGCAAGGGACTGCGCTGACATGGCAGAGCTGCGGCGCCAGATTGATGATCTGGACCAAATGCTGGTAGAGCTGCTGGCGACACGGGCGGGCTATATTGACCGCGCGGTAGAGCTGAAGAGCCAGAATGGCTGGCCGGCCCGGATCCCGGCGCGCGTCGACGAGGTCATCGAAAATGCCCGCGCCAAGGCGGATGAGGCTGGGCTGGACCCGGATCTGATCGAAGGCCTGTGGCGCCAGCTGGTGGAATGGTCGATCGCGCGCGAAGCTCGTGTGATCCACGAGGTATAATGCGGGCAATTTTGCCCGGCGGAACAAGGAAGAATGCAATGGCAGCAGATATCATCGACGGCAAAGCCTTCGCCGCCACGGTACGGGAAAAAGTAGCGGGCCATGTTGCGCGGCTGAAAGAAGAAAACGATATTACCCCTGGTCTCGCGGTGGTGCTGGTGGGTGAAGATCCCGCCTCTCAGGTCTATGTGCGCTCCAAGGGCAAGCAGACGGTTGAGGTCGGCATGAACTCCTATGAGTACAAGATGGAAGCCGATACCTCCGAGGAAGATCTGCTGGCGGTGATCGACAAGTTGAACAATGATCCTGCGGTGCATGGTATTCTGGTGCAGCTGCCGCTGCCCGGTCATTTGAACGAAGATCTGATCATCAACTCCATCGCCCCGGAAAAGGACGTGGACGGTTTCCACATCTCCAACGTCGGCCTCTTGGGCACCGGGCAAAAGAGCATGGTGCCCTGCACGCCGCTGGGCTGTCTGATGATGCTGCGCGATTATCACGGCAGCCTGTCAGGGATGAATGCGGTGGTCATTGGCCGCTCCAACATTGTCGGCAAACCCATGGCACAGCTGCTGCTGGGCGACAGCTGCACCGTGACCATCGCCCATAGCCGCACCAAAGATCTGCCAGAGGTTGTCCGCCGCGCCGATATTGTTGTGGCCGCCGTGGGCCGCCCTGAAATGGTGCCGGGAGATTGGATCAAGGAAGGCGCTACCGTTATCGACGTAGGCATCAACCGCATCCCGGCGCCGGAAAAGGGCGAGGGCAAGATGAAGCTGGTGGGCGACGCCGATTTTGCCAGCTGTTCCGAGCGCGCCGGTGCCATCACTCCGGTGCCAGGTGGCGTGGGGCCTATGACCATTGCCTGCCTTCTGGCCAACACCGTCACCGCCTGCTGCCGCGCCAATGGTCTGGCAGAGCCCGAAGGGCTGACGGCCTGAAGCAGAAAAGAAATGGACAACAGAGGCTCCTTTTATTTGGGGCTTCTTTTTTTGGGTCTCGCATTGCCTGAGGTTACAGATCGCTGCCTAGAGTATCAGCCGACAAGTTGCTTTGAGCCGGGGTGCATCGGGGGTTCTACCCCCGTCGCTTCGGCGACTCCCCCGGGATATTTTTGGCCAAATGAAGACTAGGCGCTGGTTCTTTGAATTTCATTTGGCTGCAAATATCCTGGGGGTGTGCGCTTGAGCGCGAGGGGGCAAAGCCCCCTGGCTTTTTGGCCCGGCCAACTTATTGGTTGCAGTTCTGAGCCTGCCTTAAGTACCAATGGGACCGTGGCCGCTCAGGTGGGAGGTCTGGATTGCTGTAGTTTTGTTTGGTCTTCCCAGAACAGGATACGCAGCGGGCGCCCAAGAAAACTGCCAGAAGCAAGCCCCAAAAGAGCAGGAAGCAGGCCGCAATAGGCCATACTCGCTGTAATATTTGGAGAAATGGCAGAAAAAATGCCGTTGGCAAAATTGGCCCAGAACAGCATCATCATCACCGTGAGGCTCAGCCATTCTCCGGCAACCTCGGCGCGCAGACCTCTACGGGCGATGATCCAGCGCCCCTGGACCCAGAATCCACCGCCAATGCCACAAAGATAGGCAAGCCCCCAGGCCGCAAAACCCAGCTCGGCCGAGTGCTGCGCCAGCAGGGTGGGCACATTGGTCAGGGCAATCAGCGGCATCAGAAAATAGGGAAGAACGGACATTTCGCGCCTGCGGCTACAGTGCAGCCCTAGCGCAATGAGAACAAGCAACAGTGGCCAAATCCAGAACGGGGCGCCAGTGAAAACACCAGCCAGAAATGCAGTCAAAAATTCCATCAAACTATACCTTGTTCAAAGACTGAAAAGCACGGCGTGCATCAGCCGGCCGGGAAGCAGGGTAAAGACGCCGGCCCCCATTAGGGCTGCAGAGGTGGTCCAAATCATAACCTGGCGATGTTGGCGGATCCTCTGGTGCCGGGCGGCAAAGACCGCCGCCAACAGCGCGACCAGCGTTCCGATTGACAGAAGATGGATCGGACTAAAGCCGCCAATCAGGCGGATCTCATGGATCCAGAAACTGGTGAGTGCCACGCAGGTCATCAACAGAACCCAGCTCCAGCCCAAAACCCGGTGCAGTGAGGTGCCGCGCGGCAGAGTGAACATCACAAGGGTCAGCGGGATCAGCGCCAGTGCCGCAAAGGCATGGATCTGGATGGGCAAGGGGGCGTGTAGCAGTGGCAAAAGAGTCATGCGGGCTCCGTGGTTGAAGTTGACCCCCAAGCCATGGCAATTTTGCTGCAATATCATCAAAGTGATTTACGCCAGCGCCGCGCTGGCTTCGTGAGTTGCAGCGGTTTTTGTGAGGGTGTCATTCACGATGCGTGAAATTCCGGTCTTTGGCCGCCTGGTTTTGCTCTGGGCACTGGTCACTGTCTTTGCGGCTGCTGCCGGCCCTTTTGGCACCTTTGAGGGGCTCGGGTTTTGGGGGCGGCTTGGTTACTGGGCCGTCATAACCGGCCTGTCGATCCTGCTGACCAGGCTGCAATTGCATCTGTTGCGGAGGGCGCCGCAGCTGCTGCGCTTTGCCAGCCAATTGCCCTATGGGCTCTGTCTGGCGGCAATAGCCCATGGCATGAATGTGCTGATCTTTCCCCATTGGGGCGGCTGGCCAGATTTTGGCTTTCTGGCCCTTGTGACGCTCAGCGTGGTCCTGATGATCGAAGCAGCAGTGTTTTTTGGCCGTTTGTATTTGCGGCCGGTCAACGCCAGGCCGGACTCTGTTTCAGAGGATGCTGCCGAGGCCGGGTCAGAAACCCTAGACCCAGACCCCGCCTCTGACTCACAACTGCTGTTTCAGCGTCGCTTGCCGTTGGATAAACGCGGCACCCTGATCCGGTTGGAGGCTCAGGATCACTATCTACTGGTGGTCACCGATCGCGGGAGGGAGAGCCTGCTGATGCGGCTGGGGGACGCCGCCGATGAGCTGTCAGAGGCCGGACTGCGGGTGCATCGCTCCCATTGGGTCACACCGGAGCAGGTTCAGCGCCACAGGCGGCAAAAGGGGCGCGATTTTCTGCAGATGGCAGATGGCACAGAGGTCCCGGTGAGCCGCAGCTACAAACCCGCGGCCCAGGCGGCGGGGCTGCTGTAGCCGCTGCTCTGGCCTAAGGACTGACGGGGATCATGGTACCCTGTAGCACCGCGATGAGTTTTTCCTCCGATCCGGTGATGGCATGCACCTCGGCGCCGACCACCACCAGACGGCGGCCGGGTTTGATCACCTTGCCAGTGGCGCGCAGGTAGTCCCCGGCACCGGGGGCCAGCAGGTTGATCTTGATCTCCGCCGTCATCACTTCCTGATCCTCTGGCAGCATGGTCAGCGCTGAATAGCCCGCAGCACTGTCGCCGATGGCAAAGGTAAGCGCCGCATGGGCAAAGCCCTGCTGTTGACGGCTCGTCGGCAATATGGGCGCGGTGATCACCACCTCACCGGGGGCAATGCTGCTTAGACTGGCGCCGAGGCTCTCCATCATACTTTGGCGGGCAAAACTGTCGCGAATACGCTGTTCCAAGGGGCCGGTCCTTCTAAGACTGTGTTGCCCTTAGCCTAAAGCAGCAAGATGCCCCCCGTGCAGGTGACGCTGCGCCACATAGGGGCTTTAGCCCCGGCGGCTTTGACGTGGCATTGGCATGGCCAGAGCCTGGCTGCCGGTCAGGATGGCGATGGCTTTGGGCTGCATCAAATCGGAGAGCACCGGGTCACTGCTGCGCAGACCACCGGTATAGGTGCCAAAGGCCGGCAGGATCAGGCGGTGCTGGTCCAGCAGAAAGGCCGGGCGTGACACTCCGCGCAGGACAGCTTTGGGGTGGTAATGGCCAGAGATCTCGCCCTGTGGCTCGTTCTGTGCCTGTAGTTGGGACTGGGCGATATGGCGAAACACCAATGTGCCAAGGTGGAACTCCGGCAGATGCTCGCCGCCAAACTCCGTTGGCGCGGGATCGTGGTTGCCCTCGATCCAGATCCAGCGGCGGGCCTGTGTAAGGTCCAGGATCCGCTGTTTCAGCTCGGGCGGCAGATGCGTGGCTGCAAGATCATCGTCAAAACTGTCGCCCAGGCAGATCACGGTTTGCGGAGCGAAGCTGTCCAGCAGCGCCTCAAGCCGCACCAGAGTCTCTTCGACCTCATAGGGGGGCAGAGGGGCACCGCCACGGCGCAGATGGCGTTCGGATTTGCCCAGATGCAGATCCGAAACACAGAGCAGCGCCTGATCCTGCCACCACAAGGCCCCCTGTGGCAGGGCCGTCAATGTTGCGCCCGCCAGGGAGAAGCCATAGCCCCCGTGCGCATTCATTGCGCCAACCCTTTGAGGCCAGACTGCGCCATCAAAGCCTCGGTCTCGCGTTGCAGAAGCTTTTCCTCCGCCGCGCCCTTGATTGGCACCCTGCCTCTCTCCAGCAGCATCGGCGCTGCCAGGGGCGAAACACGTGACAGGGGTCGCAGTGTGATCTGGCCTCGGGTGCGTTCGACCATCTCTTCGATGCGGGAGAAATCGACCAAGCCGCGCAGGGCCTCTTCGCGGGTGATATCCATCAGCAAATGATCGGGGTCGTATTTGCGCAGGGTGTCATAGAGGATGTCAGAGGAAAACGTCGCTTGTCGCCCGTTTTTGCGGCCTCCAGGTTGGTTGCGATCAATCAGCCCGGCAATGGTGGCAGCGCCACGAAAGGCGCGTTTCATCACCGCATTGCCCGCCAGCCATCCCTCCAGCCCGTCGCGCAGGGCCTGCAGGTCAAACAGCGGCTCAGGATCGGTGATCGGCTGCAAGCCCCAAATCAGCGTCGCATAATCGGTGGCGACAAAGCCCAGCGGATCAAGCCCCAGCTCCTCCATCCGTTTGGTCAACAGCAACCCCAGGGTCTGCTGCGCATTGCGCCCGGCAAAACCGTAGATGCAGCTGTGCTCCCGGGCTTCATGCGGGAAGCTCTCGATCAGCAACTCGTCGGGGCGCGACAGGTCCGAAACCTGACGCTGCAGGGCCAGCCAATCGGAGGTGTGACCGGGCAGGTCGGGCCAGTTTCCCTTGGCCAGGATCTGCAGAACCCGGGCACTGAGCTCGGTTGAGGTGGCAAATTTGGTGCCAGAGAACACGGCGATCTTGGGTTTTTTGCTGGCATTGCGGCTGACCTGCACGGTCATTTCCCGCAGGCCTTCGTAGCGCACGACGCGGCCACCAATCAGAAAGGTATCGCCAGCGGTGAGTGTCGCAGCAAAGGCTTCTTCGACCTCGCCCAGCGGTTTGCCGCCACGGCTGTGTTTCAGGCGCACCTTGAGCAGATCAGCGTCCTGAATGGTGCCAAGGTTCATCCGGATACGCTGGGTGGCGCGGGGGTCGCGGAGTTGCCAGCTGCCATCGCTGCGCTGTTGCAGCCGCTGCCACTGGTCATAGCGTTTCAGCGCATAGCCGCCGGTGGCGCAAAACTCGAGACAGGCGTCAAACTGCGCCCGGGTCAGATTGGCATAGGCGCCGGCGGTGGTGACCTCGGCAAACAAATCCGCGGCCTCAAACGGCCCGGCGCAGGCGCGGATCAGAATATGCTGACAAAGCACATCACGTGGACCAGGACCTGAGGGGCTGGCGTCCAGATCGCCCGCCAGAACCGCCTCTAGCGCGGCCTGGCATTCCACAACTTCAAAACGGTTGGCAGGCACCAACAGGGCCTTGGAAGGGGCGTTGTAGCGGTGATTGGCGCGGCCTATGCGTTGCACCAGACGTTTGACATTCTTGGGCGCGCCAATCTGGATCACCAGATCCACATCGCCCCAGTCGATACCAAGATCGAGCGAGCCGGTGCAGACAATGGCACGCAGCTCACCGCGCTGCATGGCAGTTTCGACCCGTTCGCGTTGGACCCGATCGAGTGAGCCGTGATGAATGCCGATGGGCAGGGCCTCGTCATTGGCGAGCCAGAGATTGTGAAAGAAGATCTCCGCCTGAGCGCGGGTGTTGTGAAACACCAGCGTGGTTTTATGCGCCTTGATCTGCTCCAGAACCGCGGGGATCGCATAGGCGGCACCGCCGCCGGCCCAGGGCGGCGCCTCGGTGGTTTGCAACATTGTGATATCCGGCGCCGGGCCGGGGTCGGCCTGGACGATTGCGCAGGGATCCGGGTGGCAGGCCAGATACTGGGCGATACGCTGAGGGTCCTCGACCGTGGCCGAAAGGCCCACACGGCACAGATCCGGGCAGAGCGCCTGCAGCCGGGTCAGCGCCAGCATCAGCTGATCACCGCGCTTGCTTTCGGCCAGGGCGTGGATCTCGTCGATCACCACGCGTTTCAGCCCCTTAAAGGTCCGTGCCGCATCTGGGTAGGAGGTCAAAAGCGCCAGGCTTTCAGGTGTGGTGAGCAGGATATGCGGCGGATCGGCGCGTTGGCGGCGGCGTTTGGATTGCGGCGTGTCTCCGGTGCGATCCTCGATGCGGATTGGCAGGTCCAGCTCTTCTACGGGCGCGCGCAGATTGCGTTTGATATCTGCGGCCAGCGCTTTCAGTGGCGAGATGTACAGCGTGTGCAGCCCCTGGTGTGTGCCCTCGGCCAGATCCGCCAGGGTTGGCAGAAACCCGGCCATGGTTTTGCCAGCGCCAGTCGGGGCAATCAGCAGGGTTGCAGGATCTCGCGCCCGGGTGAGCATCTCCTGTTGATGCGGATGCAGCGCCCACCCACGGGAGGAAAACCAGGTGCTGAGAGGGGCGGGGATCTGCGTCATCTGATCAGCCTAGCCAGTTCCCTCCCAAAGCGGAACAAAGAACAAACAAAAGCGACGGAAGTTTGTGGCTGCAGCGTTTAGCCTTAAAGCAAGACGCATGTAGGAGAATTAGTGATGTCTGCCTTACGCAAATGGGCCACTCCCCTAACTGTTGCCACCTTTCTGGCCATGGGGGTGACAGGAATTCTGATGTTTTTCCATGTGGATAGTGCCCTGAATAAGGTGCTGCATGAATGGGCGGGCTGGCTGATGCTGCTGGGTGTTCTGGCGCATCTGGTGCTGAACTGGCGACCGTTTTCGGCCTATTTGAAACGCCCTATGGCGCGCGGCATCATGGGGGCAGGCGTTTTGGTGCTGGCGCTGTCCTTCTGGCCGGTCTCGGGCGGGGGTAGCCCGGTGCAACAGGTGATGCAGGCGATGGCACAGTCGGATGTTGCAACCGTCATCGCACTGAGCGGTCAGGAGTTGGAGACTGGGCTGGAAGTGCTGGCTGCTGCGGGGTTGGAGGCGGATCACACCACCACAATGGCAGAGCTGACTGGTGGAGCGCGCGGTGTTCAGATGCAGGTGATTGATCTTTTGTTTGCGCAGTAGAACGCACCCGTCAGGTAAAACAAAAGGAAGGGGGCCATGGCAATTGCCACGGCCCCAGTTTTTGCCGCCTTGCAGTGCGCGTGTCTGACCGACGGGAGAGGTTATTTGACGATGTGCTCGTCTTTGACAAACATATTGGCCCAGGCGCGGTCGATCAGGTCGGGGGACATCTGATAGGGGATGCCCTCAAATTCGCAGATCGCAATCATCTGATCGATCAGGAAGATCGGTTGATAATTGGCATAGGTGTTGTCGATGGTCGGGTATTTCACCTTCAAGAGATGCACCAGCGCAGTTTCATCCAGCGGCATGCCGCGTTTGCGCGCCACCATGGCAAAAATCTTGAGGAAGTTTTCCTGGTTCGGTCCGTCGATCTTGATCTTGAAGAAGATCCGCCGCAAAGCCGCCTGGTCAAAGATCTCGTTGGGATGGAAGTTGGTGGAGAAAATCACCAGGGTGTCAAAGGGCACCTCAAACTTCTCACCCGATTGCAGGGCGAGGATGTCCTTGTTTTCCTCCAACGGAACAATCCAGCGGTTGACCAGCGACTGCGGTGGTTCTGCTTGGCGGCCAAGGTCATCGACGATGAAAATGCCGCCGGTGGATTTCAGCTGCAGCGGTGCCTGATAGGTGCGCGCGGTGGGGTTATAGACCAGATCCAGCATATCCAGTGACAGCTCACCGCCGGTGATCACCGTCGGGCGTTCGCATTTTACATAGCGGCTGTCGAACCGTTTCGGGCGGCGGATGGCATTGGGATCTTCGGGGGCTTCTTCGATCAGCGTATGCACAATGGGATCGTAGACGGTGATCACCTGACCGGCATATTCAATCGCACGCGGCACATAGACGTGATCGCCCAGGGCGTCGCGAATACCGTTGGAGATCGAGGACTTGCCGTTACCGGGTGGGCCATACATCAGGATCGAGCGCCCGGCGCTGACCGCTGGCCCCAGATGGTCGAGCAGGCTGTTGGGCAGCACCAGATGCCCCATGGCGCTGGTCAATTGGTCGCGGGTCACCATGATATTGCGGATCGACTGGCGCTCGATCTGTTCGCGGTAGACCACCAGCGGCACCGGCATGGCGCCAAAATATTCGGACTGGCTGAGCGCATCCTGGGCCCGGGCCTTGCCTGCGTCCGTCAGCTGATAGCCCATCTCATTGCCGCTATTGGCATTGAGCGTACCCGTGGCCTCCAGCAGTTTCTGCTCGCGGGCCATATCGATCAGCTCCTGTGTGACCGGCATCGGCAGGCAGATCGCCTCGGCCACTTCGCTGACGATATTGACGTTCTTGCGAAAGATCGTCTTGAGCAGGATATCCCGCATCATCACGATGGGAAGCTGCATCTGCTCCAGCCCCTTGGGGGCGGGCGGGGCAGTGACGGGGCTGTTTTGCATGTTCATCTGGAGGCCTGCCTGATCTGATCGCGAAAGCGTTGGGGCCTGCCACGGGGGCAGGGGATTTCGCAACAGTCTATTCAGTACTGCGGCAAGACTGAGGCAAAGAGAGAGCAATTTGGCGGTGGAGTGCTGCGGATTTGAATTGGCTTTGCAGCAGTACCGACTAAGGGCTCGCGCAGGGCCGGGGCGCGGCAAGGACCCGCGTCATGTTCGAGGGGGCGTGGAAGCAGCCTGACTGTCCAGTGTGGACGCTTCTGGTGGAGGAGCAGGACTGCAGTCCCCTAAAAATGCCAGTATCCTTGCGCGGGCTTTTTCATGATCTGTATCATTCAGATCATCGTAGTCATGAGTGGAATTCACGCTCAAAATCTCAATTGATTTGGACAAATCATATCCTTTGGCCTGCTCCGCAGTGCCATAGATTTCTGCAACGCCCTGAACGATCAAAAACGGCGTTCGCACCTTGCTAAGGTGCGCGGTTCGTTCAGGTTCCTCGGCACGCGCCGGGTGTTTGAATGGGTACCCAAAGCAAACGATCTTTTCAATTTGACGGTCCCGCGCTGCGAGAGAGGAAATGATCCCACCTGCAGAATGCGAGAATAGATTCACGCGCTGAGACGGGAAGTTTTTCAGGAAGGTCAAAAGCTCGCCTGCGTTTTCGTGGTTACTTTTCAGCCGGTCATAGGGGAAGAAACAGATGGAGAAACCCGTTTGATGCAGCTCCTCCAGAATTCTGATAATGAGCGGTGATCGCTTGTCTGTGTTGTGACGACCAATCACAACGATCAGTTTGTCGTTGTGGCGCGATCCATGCAGCAGCGAGGGGCGGAACGACGGGTTTTCTGCCAGGATCTCTTCGCTGAGGCCCAGGCTTTGGGCGCAGTCGCCAGCGAGGCGCAGCGAGACCGCCAATTCATGTTTGAGAATAAGATTGCCGGGGTTCCGGTCAATCAAAGTGGTAAAATACTCGACACTGTCATCAAAACGCTGCAGCTGGCGCAGCACGATGCCTCGTCTGGTCTGCAGCTGCAGGTCATTGGGGAGCTGCTTCAGAGCCACCTCGATGCAGGCCAATGCGGCGGTGAAATTCTGCGCATCGAGATTGGTTTCGATACGCGCCAGCAGTGAGGGGCGATGCAATGGGCTGATCCTGAGAATACCCTCGCTCACCGCCAGGCTTTGGGCGTGATT
The DNA here is from genome assembly GCF_039971195.1 of Pseudophaeobacter sp. GTDB lineage: Bacteria > Pseudomonadota > Alphaproteobacteria > Rhodobacterales > Rhodobacteraceae > Pseudophaeobacter. The sequence goes on along the minus strand of NZ_JBDWPJ010000195.1, from coordinate 18,692 downwards.
GCCCATGAACCGCAGGGTAAGTGCCAGTTCATATCGTAGGGTCAGATCATCAGGGTGCTGGTTAATCAATCCAGCAAACAGCGCGCTGCTTTCATCATGGCGTCGCAGTTGGCGCAGTCCCATACCCAGCCGGGTCTGCAGTTGCAGATCATCGGGGTAGTGCAACAGGGCTTGCTGGACGCAGGTCATCGCCACACTTGGCCTTTGCGCCTGCAGGTTGGTATCTATGCGTGTCAGCAGCGAGAGGTGATGTGATGGATCAGCCTTGAGAATGTTCTCGCTGATCGCCAGGCTCCCGTCGTGATCACCAGTGAGCCGTAGGGAGATTGCGAACTCCTGTTTGACCGCCAAGGCGTCTGGGTTCTGCTCGAGCAACTCTGCAAAAAATCCCCTGCTTTCTTCAAACCGTTGCTGCTGACGCAGGGCAATGCCCTGGTTGATAAGCGATTGCAGGTCGTTCGCGGGCGGCAGCCGGGCGACCTTGGTGCTGGCCTGCGCTGGGGGACTGCTTTGTTGTCGGCGGAAGCTGAAAAACCTTTTGAGACTTTTTTTATTCAGCATCGGAGCGCCCAGAAAAGAATAAGCATTTCAGCCAATAGCTTGGCATGAAATCAACTTATACGAGTGCGGGGCGCATGGGTAGTCCAATGCGGTATCATGTTCGCAAAAAGCGCTTTTTTAAATTAATCCGGTTTCATCACCACGCCAGGAAATCTCTAGCTGCCAAAAAAGGTCACCAGGATAAGATAGATCGCAAGAGTGCCACCAAGGCTAAATCCCATGGGGAACTTTTTGCCAACGCTCCAGCTTTGCCAGCCCGGTGCCAGACGGCTGAGCGGGGTCAGTTTGGCAAGACGGTGGGTGATAAAAGCCGCCAGCAGATTGGCGGAGTAGATCATCACCAATGCGGGCAGGTCGGCAAGCGCCACGAGGGGCGCGGCGGCCCCGATGAATTTGGCGTCGCCTGCACCCATCACTCCGGCCGAAAAGAACAAGAACCCAATGGCCACGCCAATGGGAAGATGCAGCAATTGCCAGCCATAGTCGGCCCAGGTCGGCATGATGAACAGCCCGAGGATCACATAGACAGCGCCGAGGCAGTCATTGATCCAATTGGGAATGCGCATGCTGGACAGGTCGGTATAGGCTGCCGCAAAACACAGCGGCAGCACTAAGGGCAAAAACCAGCGGGCAACCTCAGCCGAGCCGGCAAAGACCACCATGATCAGCCGTTCTCCAGGGCGGCCAGGGCCTTGGCTGCGGCGTCAAAATGCTGCGGATGGGTGGCAACGGCCTGACGCAGCAGACCTTCGCCAATTTTCACATCACCCTGTTTCACCGCCGACAAGGCCAGCGTGTGCAGCAGCTTGGCCTGCTCTGTCTGGGTCATGGTGATCACCGGCAGGTCATACTTTCGCTGGGCGCCACGGGCCAGAACCAGGTTGTTTTTCGCGGTGAACAGGCTTTGATCCTGATGGATCGCCTCGCCAAACAGACGCTCTGCCTCAGCGAAGTCGCCACGGGTGAGCTTGGAATAGCCCCAGTTGTTCATGATCTTGGCCGGGGTAGTGGTCAGCCCGACAGCGATTTCATAAAAGCTGTCGGCGCGTTTCCAGTCCTGATTGGCATCCGCCACCATGGCTTCCAGACGATAGCGCTGGTAGCTCTCATGGGTGGGGGGAATAGCGTTCAGGGCTTCTTTGGCGCCCTCCCAATTGCCGGTGCGGATCTGGGCATCGGCCAGCCCGAGGCGATCCTCGTTGCTCACCTCCGGCAGTTCCACCACTTTCTTCCAGGCGGTCACCGCCTCGGTGTTGCGCTTGGCGCGGATCAGGGAGGTCGCCAAACCGCGCCACAGATCTATGCGCTCGGGTTGGTCCTGAAGGGTACTGCGAAAGTGGTTCACCGCCTGATTTGGGTCAGCCACGGTCATCATCACATCGTTGAGGTTGCTTTCATCAATGACGTTCACGTCCTGAAAGGCGCGTTCAACGGTTTCGTCACCGTCTTTCCCACAGGCGGATAGCGCCAGGGCGCCCGCCAGACATGCGGATACTAGAAATACTTGGCGCATTTTTCTGCGTCCTTTTACTGCTCAGCCTCTGGTGGTCAGGGGGTTTTGCGAATCGCGTAATTGCCCCCGCCCTGTTGCACCAACTTGTATGTGTTGTTTTCTGTGCTTTGCGCATCACTATGAGGGGTATTTTCAAATTTTTCGAGGGCCAGACGCAAATTATCCCGGATTGCGTCACTTTCGCCATTGTCGAGGGCAAAGGCACGTTTGAACACCTGCACGGCTTCGGCGGTTTTGCCGCGTTCCATCAGCGCGATGCCAAGGTTGTTGTGCGGCTCGGGCCAATCGGGTGCGGCTTTGGTGGCGCGCCGCAGCATGTCTTCGGCCTGGCCCAGGCGCCCCAAGCCCAGATAGGCGGAGCCAATGCTAGAGAGAAGTTCTGGGGTCAGCCCGTGCTCCAGCGTAGCGCGGGTAAAAGAGTCGAGCGCCAGATCGTACTCGCCAGCTGCCATCAGCCGATGTCCGACCAGCAGCGGGTCTTCGCCCTCTTGTCGGCTATCGACCCCAGGGGCCCAGCTGTCGGATGTTTTTTGTGAAAGGCCCGCCGGGGAACAGCCAACCGCCACCAATGCAAAAGCAAAGGCGGCGGCGCGTTTTCCATATTGGCGAACAGGGGAGCCCCGTTCGAGTGTCACCATTATTGAGTGCCCATATTACCCATGTTCATGATGTTCTTCACCGATGGGCCGACAAGAATGATCAGCAACGGCGGAACTGTCAGCATCATTGTGGCAAGGGTCATCTTCACTGGCAACTTATTTGCGGCCTCTTCGGCGCGCATCACCCGTTTGTCCCGCATTTCACTGGCATAGACCCGCAGGGCTTCGGCAATCGAGGTACCAAAAGCCGCCGACTGGATCATCACGGTGACAAAGGAGGAGATATCCTGCACGCCGCAGCGGGTGCCCATATCACGCAGCACCTTTTCCTTGTCCTTACCGGCCTTCATCTCATGGGCCACGATGTCGAATTCATAGGCCAATTGCGGAAAGGAAGCTTTGAGCTCGGCGGCGACCCTGACGATGGACTGATCCAGAGACTGGCCGGCCTCGACGCAGACCAGCATCATATCCAGCGAGTCCGGAAAACCCTGTTCAATCTCTTCCTTGCGTTCGCCAATGCGGCGGGTCACCCAGTATTTGGGCAACATATAGCCAGCGCCGCCAGGGCCAATGATTCGGATCATCAGCGCTTGGGTATCAAATTCAAACCCGGCATTTAACACATAGACATAGAACAACCCGGCAGCCAGACCGATCAGGCCAAAGGCCATCTGGGCAAAGTGAAAGATCCGCACCGCATCTTTTGAATGATATCCCGCCTGGCGGAGTTTGAGCTCCATGGCCGAAAGTTCTTCGGCGTTTTGGGGCTCCAGAAAGCTGGCAAATTTTTGCAGCTGTTCGTTGCGGTTGTTCTGGCGCAGGCGTTCCTTTTGCGGCTTTGCGCCTGCATCAGGCGCCATATTGCGCTGTAGCTTTTTCAGCGGATCCTCTGGCTGATTCAACAGCAAAAGCGCAGCCAGCAGGACCATGAACAGGCCAAGCAGGCCGATGGCCAGCAAGGGGCCAAAGGCGCCAAACTGGTCGGTGAGGAAGGTTTCAATCTTGGTCAGGAAACTCATTTTCTATCCCTCAAACCTTGATATTGGTCAGGTAGCGCATCACAAAAAGGTTCACCGTCAACATGATGCCAACAAAGAAGCAGGCGGGGATGAACCAGGGGTGGTCCATGACACCATCATAGTAGTTCGGATCTTTTAGCAGGGTGCCGATAAGGGCCAACAGAGGAAAGGCGGACAGGAATTTGCCCGACCACTGAGCCTCGGCGGTGATGGCTTTGACGCGGCGGAACAGGCGGAACCGCGCTCGGATCACCTTGGCCAGACCGGCCAGAACCTCGGCCAGGTTACCACCGGACTGCTGCTGGATGGTCACTGCCACAGAGAGGAAGCGCAGATCCTGAATGTCCAACCGTTCGGCCATTTCCTTCAGCGCTTCGCCAACATCCCGGCCATAGGCGCTTTCATCGGCGATGATGCCAAATTCGGTGGCCAGCGGGTCTTCGATTTCATGAGCAACAATCTGCACGGTTGAATTGAACGGATGGCCAACGCGCAGGCTGCGCACCATCAGTTCTACCGCGTCGGGCAGCTGCTCTTCGATCAGAGCCATACGGGTGTTGGCCTTTTTGTTGACCCAGAAGAACACCCCGCCCACACCAATGACGATGGCTGCCAGAACACGCGCGCCCAGAGGCGTGCTGGTGCCGATGCTCAGGCCAATAAAAGCAAAGGTCGCCAGGCCAGCCATGATCATCATCAGCTGTTTGGGGGTAAAGGCGATGGCGGCCTTTTGCGCCTTTTCAGCCAGAATGGAATAGAGCGGGATGGTCTTGGATTTGCCGTGTTGGCCCAGTTCCTTGCGCAGCTGTTCCAGCACTTGTTCGCGGGTGCTGCCCTTCTCCATCATTTCGAGGCGGCGATTGACCTGATTGTTCAGCCGGATGGATTTGCCAAAGGCCACCAGGTAGATGCCTTCGACCAGCACCACCACGCCCACAAAGATCAGAAGATAGATGACCGGTTCAGCACTCAGTTGCATCTTCAGACCTCCACGTTGCTGGGTTCATAGATCGAAGGCGGCAGGTCATAGCCCCAAAGGCGGAAGCGCTCAGAATAGTGGCTGCGCACGCCGCTGGCGGTGAAATGGCCGATAATTTTGTTGTCGGGCGTAAGGCCAACGCGCTGGAAGCGGAACAGTTCCTGCATCGAAATCACATCGCCTTCCATGCCGGTGATCTCGGTGATCGAGGTCATCCGGCGCGAGCCATCCTGCAGACGTGAGGCCTGCACGATCACGTTCACCGCCGATGAGATCTGACTGCGCACGGCTTTGATCGGCATTTCCATGCCGGCCATGGCAATCATGTTCTCCAGTCGCGAGATACCATCACGGGCCGAGTTGGCGTGGATCGTCGTCATCGAGCCATCGTGACCGGTGTTCATCGCCTGCAACATGTCGATAACTTCTTCGCCGCGGGTTTCGCCTACGATGATCCGATCCGGACGCATACGCAGGGCGTTTTTCAGACAGTCGCGCGGCGAGACTTCGCCCTTGCCTTCAACATTGGGCGGGCGGCTTTCCATCCGGCCCACATGAGTCTGTTGCAGTTGAAGTTCCGCTGTATCCTCAATGGTCAGGATCCGTTCGGCATCATCAATAAAGGAAGAGAGCGCATTCAGCGTGGTGGTTTTGCCAGAGCCAGTACCGCCTGACACAATCACATTGAGCCGGGTGGAAACTGCGGCCTGCAGATAGGCGGCCATTTCTTCGGTGAAGGCACCAAATTCAACCAGGTCATCGATGCCCAGTTTGTCCTTTTTGAATTTCCGGATCGACACGAGAGAACCATCCACCGCAACCGGTGGCACCATGGCGTTGAAACGCGATCCATCCGCAAGACGAGCATCCACATAGGGGTTGCTTTCGTCGACCCGGCGGCCAACAGCCGAGACGATCTTGTCGATGATCCGCATCAGGTGCTTTTCATCTTTGAAGGCGATATTGCTCAGCTGCAGTTTACCGCTGCGTTCAATAAAGATCTGATGCGGGCCATTGACCAGAATATCGCTGACGGTTTCATCCTGCAAAAGCGTCTCTAGCGGACCCAGGCCGGTGACCTCGTCATAGAGCTCCTTGTTGAGGGTCATGCGATCTTCGCGGTTGAGGACAATGCCCTTTTCCTCGAGGATCTCTGCGGCGATGGCTGAAATCTCGCCGCGCAGTTCCGCCTCAGGGGCGCTCTCCAGTGCCGAGAGATTTAGGTTTTCCAACAGATCCCGGTGCAGCTGTACCTTGATTTCGCTTAGCCGTTCCTGGCGTTTGCGCTCTTTGTCCTGGGAAGAGGCCTCGGCAGCAAGCCGCGCCATGGGGCGCCGCAGGCTGGTACTGGGCTTGGGGCTGGGGGCCGCCGCAACGGCGGCCTCGACGACCGGCGCCTCAGCTTTTGGCTTGGCGGTTTGTTTCTTGTACTTGGAAAACATGCGAGACCCCCCGGTCGCTCACTAAAAGAGATAGGTAAAACCTAGGCGGCGGCCTCGGCCTCGGTGGTCCCCAGATCGTGCAAGGAGCGGGCCAGTTTGGCGATCTCTTTGCGCAGGGGGTTCTTTGCGTTTGATGTGGCCAATGGCAGCCCGTGATCGCAGCTTTGTGTGATCGGCTTGCCACCGTCAGGCAATTGCAGGTCAATAGAAATGCCCAGGCTTTCCGCCATGCGCTTGACCCGGCTCTTGCCGCTGAGATCGGTGAATTTTGGCGCTCGGTTCAGGGCAAAGCGCAGCTTATCAAAAGGCAGGCCTTCGGATTGCAGCGCCCGCTTCATTCGCAGGGCGTTCTGTGCCGAACGCATGTCCAGTTCAATCAGGGCAAAATAGACATGGGCCATCTGCAGGATGGTCTCGGACCACTGCACCAGCGTATGCGGCATGTCGATGATGACAAAATCGAAATGACTGCGGGCCATTTCCACCACTCGTTCGATGTCTTCAACCGAGATGAAATCCAGCGGGATCATCTCGCTGGGCGCGGTGAGCACCTGCAGTTTGTCCTGGAAGGGCAGCAAGGCCTGACCAAAGATATCGGCGTCCATGCTCTCGGTCTCGCTGAGCATTTCCATCACCACTTCGCGGCGCGGCAGATCCAGATAGGTCGAGACCGAGCCCTGCTGCATGTCAAAGTCCAGCAGGCAAACTGTTGGTTCTTTCTGGTTGCTCATCTCGGCCAGTTCCCAGGCGAGATTGACTGCCAGTGTAGTTGAGCCAGTGCCGCCAGCCAGCCCGTGACAGACAATAACTGCTCCCTCGCGGCGGGAACCCGCTTGCAATGCATGCAGGTTGCTGGCGGCTGCGGGCTCTGGCTCTGGGGTGCTGAGACGGTCAATCGCCGCCTGCAACTCGCGTTCGGGCAGCGGGTATGGAATAAACTCATCGGCGCCCTGGCGCAGCAAGGTGTGCAGCGCGGCGGGGCTAACCTCTTCGGCAATCAGAATGACCTTGATGTCGCGGGCCTTGGCCTGGCTGATGATCTCGCCCATCTGGGCCAGATGGGCTTCGTCCTGGCTGTCCATTGCCAGGGCCACGAACTCCAGGGTTTCGGCCTCGGGCTGGGCAAAAAAGGCCAGGGTTTCATTGAATCCCAGATCGCCCCAACCCTCGCCAAGCGCGGCTTCCATATCTTCGATCAAGAGGTCGAAATTCTGCACGTCGCGGCTGATGGTACAGGCAACAATTGCAGCGGTTTCGGTTTGTGGCATTTCACTGCTCATCGACATCATCCTCTTGGTTCTAGAGCTTCCTGGCCTTGGACTGGACGCAGGTGACCTCTGAGGTTCAATGTCGGTGAAGATCTGGGCAAGATTGGGGCCAAAAAGCCCCAAATCTTGGGAAATGTTAAGAGTTCTTAAAAATCGAACTTCTTAGTCACTAACGGAAGGCAAGGACTGTTCGATGGTCAGGGTCGTGGCAGGGAGTGCACTTTTGATATACTCGCGGTAGACGATCTGGGCGTATTTGCCGTCCAGAACCGAAGGGTGTCGTTTGAAAAAGCCACTGACCTCTGTCACGGTGCGGCGATTGCGGCGCTCAGGCTCCTGGGTCAGGATCAGAGGCTGGCTCTCGCCCTGCGAGACCATGGCTTCGAGCCGCTTGCGTTCGATGCCCCGGCTGACCAGGTGATTGACGGCGGCACGGGCGCGGCGCAGGCCCAGTTGTTTGTTGTAGCCGCTGCTGCCAACAGAGTCGGTATGGCCATAGACCCGGAAGCGCACTTCGGGGAATTGCTTGATCCAGGTGGCCTGTCGATCCAGCACTGCGCGGGCCTCGCCATCCAGCCGCGCATCATCAAAGGCAAAGTTGATGGTTGTCGGAACTTCTGCGGCAAAACGAGTGGCCAACTGAATGGCATATTCACCCTCGCCGCGCATGACGGCGGCGTTGTTGTTGATCGATAGGCCAAGGTCGCCGGTTTCCCCAACAGGATGGTGGGTACAGGCGGCAGCAGCCAGAAACAGACCCAGGGTCGCTACGCTTTTGATCATTTTCCCGGTCATCCTTTGTTCAGTCCATCACATAGCCGTAGGAGCCGTTGAAGTCTTGCTTCGCGACTTCGCCGGCAGCGCCACGCTGCGTATGATAGGTGCGGCCAAACAAGAAGAGTTCCGACTCGCTGGGCGGCTTGATGCGATCTGTTGGCAGACTCAGCGCCTCGCCACGGGTTGGGGTAACCAAATGGGCGCTGACAATAATCACCAGTTCGGTCTGGTCGCGTTGATAATCGGCGCTGCGGAACAGCGAGCCAAGGATGGGCACATCACCGATCCAGGGCACCTGCGAGGTATTGTCGAGGAAGTCATCCTGCACCAGGCCGGCAACCGCAAAGCTTTCGCCGTCGCGCAGCTCGACCGTGGTGGAGGTTTCACGACGCGAGAAGGCGCTGACTTCGAGCCCATTGGCGGTGATTGAACTGGAGGGGTCGATAGCCGAAACGGCAGCGTTGAGCTCGAGATTGATCAGATCGCCGTCAACCACCCGTGGGATGAAGTTCAGCTCGATCCCGAAGGGCTTAAACTCAATAGCGACGTTGCCGCCGTCTTGGGGGATCGGGATCGGATATTCACCGCCGGCGAGAAACTTGGCTTCCTGACCCGACAGGGCAGAGAGGTTGGGTTCGGCAAGGGTGCGAACGACGCCCTTCTTCTCAAGGGCTTCCAGCAGCAGTCCGACCTGAAGTGAACCGACCCCAAACTGAAAGGCAACCGCGCCCGCGATACCGTCTTTGACTTCGATTGCATTGCCAAGGCCATTGTTGTTGAACAGCCATTGTCCTGTTTCACCAATGGCATTGCCATTCTGACTTCCAAACGCGACAGAGGAATGCAGTGCCTTGGAGACCGAACGCTGCATTTCGGCAAAGCGCACTTTCAGCATCACCTGTTGCACCCCGCCGACGCTCATCAGATTGCTAACGCGTTCTGGGGCATAGCGCTCCGCCAGGTCCATAGCGCGCTGCAGCCGGGCGGCACTTGAGACATTGCCAGAGAGCACAATGCCATCATTGGCGGTGCGCACTTCGATTTGCTCCCCGGGCAGAATTTGGCGCAGGCGCTGTTTGAATTCCGAAACATCCGCTGCAACCCGCACGTTAACATTGGTGATCAGCTTACCTGAGGCATCCAGCAGCGTCAGCGTCGTCAGTCCGGGGGATTTGCCCAGTACATAGATGGTGCGATCCGACAGCGATGAGATATCGGCGATATTGGGGTTGGCGATGCTCAGCTCGGCAAAGGGATCGTCGCTTTCGACAACCACGGCCCGGTTCATCGGGACGTCCAGCGTCACAGAGGTGCCGCGTTTGACAACCCGCACCCCATTGGCCTGAGCCGCCTCCGGCGCACTCATACAGAGCAGCGATAGCCCTGTGAGAGCTGCCGCCATAAATCCACGAATTTTCATGTGACCTGCCTTTCCGATCACGCCTCAATTTCGGGTCTTTTTGCCCGGTGTTTTGAGATACTCTGCGGCAATTCCCAGAATATTGCAAGAATCAAAGGCTTTTCATAGGGGTTTGCAGGTCTCTGCCTGTGGGGGAGAGGCAACAGAAAAGGCCGAACCGCCCATTTCTGAGCGGCTCGACCTGGAGGTTTCTGGCTATAGGTCGCTTAGTTGGTGCAGGGGATCGGGATTTCCACCACTTCGGCGCCACGACGGGTGCGGATGGTGCAAACACGTTTCTGTTCGACCTGCTCCGGGGCCTGACGCTCACCCAACCCGAGCAGACTGCGCTGATTGACTTCGACAACCGAGGCCACGGTGTCATCGCCGGCGCCAACAAGCGACAGGGAGAGCCGACCGGTGGTCTGGGCCTGTGCCAGGGCTGCGACCTGTTCGGGGTGGACAGCAACAGTGACGGTGCGGGCGATAGTGGCGCCGTTGGTCTCCGAACTGGCGCTCTGGTCTACCGCGATCAGTTCGATGCTAGGTTCGATCAACCGGGTGATTTCCTGGTCGCCGCGTTCCGAGGCATTTCGCACTGAGCCGGTCCAGTAGACATCAACATGGTCGCCGGGGCGCAAAAAGCCTGAGACGCCGGAAGAGACATCTACGCTGATGGCAAAAGCCCGCATGCCGCGCTGCAACTGCGAGGTGATGCCCGCGTCCTGACCTGGATTGGTAAGTTTTGCTGCCAAAAGAGCCTCGTCTTTTTCCATCGTCCGCAGCACCACCCGCAGATCGCCGGGATTGGCTGGTGGGAACAGGGCTTCGAGCGAGGTAAAGGCACCTTCGGGGATGGATTCACTGGGCCAGCGCACCTTCCGCACCGAGTCTTCTGTCAGGCGTTCGCCGTATTTCAAAGGCTTGTTTGCCACATAGACATCTGTGGTCGGGATCACTTCGCCGCGATTGGCGCGTTCCCGGGCAAGCTCGTTTTGATAGGCGGCGATGTAATTCTTTGCCATCATAACAGCGCCGCCAGCGAGGGCGACCCCGACAATCAGGACAAGTCCAAATACTGCGCGCATTGTATGGCCTTTCAGCGTAGGGGCTGGCTCCATCGTGAAACGGAACCAGCGCGTTGATTAGTCAAATCAGTGACAAAGTACGGCCTTCTGGCGTCGAGAACTTCGTGATTTAGGAGAAGTCCCAGTTCGACATGTAGGATGCCAAGCTCTCCGCAAGGCCCATGAGGCCGGATCCCATTTCCGTGGAAATAAGAGCTGCGAAGCCTGCCATTGCAGCCGTCAAAACAACCCAGTCGACAGTCACAGCGCCATGGTCACTTGCGATAAATGTCCAAATCTTTTTCATTTTGGCCCTCGCTCGTTTCTGGCTTAGGAAAAGGGCCGCGCCTTTACGCAAAGGCGCGGCCCAACACATCATGTCGTCCTAAGCTAGGATTTAGCTGTCGGATGGGCCTTTTGTACCCATGTATGTTTCGGTCGCTTCGGTCAGACCAGTTGCACCACTCTGAATGGCGGAATAGGCGGCGCCGGCCAGAGCAGCAACGGCAGCGGTCAGAACAACCCAGTCAACAGTCACGGCGCCGGAGTCGTCTTTACGGAAGTTTTTGATGAATTTGATCATAGTGTAGTCCCTCCAAAGGATCTCTAAAGTTTGTTTGTGTTCCCGGCGACGTCTGTTCAGGGTCTGTCTCTCTCTCTCACCGACCCTGTGTCGCTTGGATGTGTATATATAGCCGGTAGAGCGTGGCAGGAATTGGGCTGGAATCTGAAAATAGCTGCCCAATTTTAACTTTCTGGAAATCCTATGCATAACTCTTTGTTTGGGAACGAAAATTTAGTTTACTTTTTGTCAATACCAGGGGCCAAGCTGCGGCGAACAGGTGCAAATATGGCGAAACTGCCTGATTTCGAGCGCTAAAACTGGCCTTTTGGGGCCAGATCGGCGAGTCTGTTGGACAAAAGAACAAGACATCGAGCATCAAAATGATCCGGGCACGCCTTCTGGGACTGAAATTCTTTTTTGCAGCGTTTGTTTTGGCCCTTGGGGTCGGCGATTCTGCGGCGCAACAGCTTGGCCAGGGCAGCGCCAAGCCTGCTCCGCCTGCCTTTCCCAAATTCGAAGCCCGGCGAGTCGTGGCCCCCAAACCAGGAGCCCCGCCCAAGATCACCATCCAGATTGAGGAGCCGCAGCCTGAAGTACTGTCGCAACCGCAGGCCCCATCGGCAGGGGAGGGGACAGGCACTGGCGCTGGTGCGATCACGGGAGAGATTGGTCGCTACGCCTGGTTTTGGCAAAAGGTTCCCGTTGGAATGCAGACAGAGAGCGCCCACAACAGGCTGGAGCTGGCACTGACGGCGCTCAGAACGACCCAAACCCCGGTCTCGGCACCAAGCCTGCAGATGATGCAGCAGATCATTGCGGAGCAGGCCGTGCCAATCCTGCTGTCGTCGGCGGGCACGCAAGTTTCACCTGCGCTCGTACTGGCGGTGATCGCCGTGGAGTCCGAGGGCAAAGGTGACGCGGTGAGCGGCGCTGGCGCCACGGGGTTGATGCAGCTGATGCCGGATACCGCCGCGCGTTTTGGCGTCAGCGATGTTTTGGTGGCCGAGCAGAATATTAGCGGCGGGATTCAGTATCTCGACTGGTTACTGGAAGAGTTTGCTGGCGATGCGGTTCTGGCCCTGGCAGGCTACAACGCCGGGGAAGGCGCGGTGCGGGCCCATCAGGGCGTGCCCCCCTTTGCTGAGACGCGGGACTATGTGCCCAAGGTGCTGGCCGCTTACCAGGTGGCCCGTGCCCTCTGTCTGACGCCACCAGAGCTGATCAGCGATGGCTGCGTGTTCCGCCAGATCAAATAAGCAGATCTGCTCGTCCAGGCAATGGACCGCCAATCTGTGCAGCGACGGGTCAAAAGGGGGATCCAATGAAAATTCGCCCCTCCCAAAAAAACGGGGCCGTTGAGGTCCCGTTTTGGTGTCTGTCGATCTTGTACCCTGTCAGCCGTAAAGCGCCCGCGCCTGCGAGAAGGAGAGCAGGCGTTTGCTGTCTTCATCCCAAAGGTGCAGACGGGCACAGGCAAAGCTTTCACGGATGGTCAGCCGGTTCTTCGTCGCCAGTTCAGAGTGATCCTTGATCACCTCGGTCAGGCGGTAGAACGGGATGCGGCTATAAAGGTGGTGCACCTGGTGGATGCCGATATTGGCGCTGAACCACTGCAATACAGCAGGCAGCACATAGTAGGAGCTGCCGTTCAGCGCCGCATCATGCAGCTGCCAATCATCGGCATGTTCCCAATGGGTGGTTTCAAACTGATGCTGCACATAGAACAGCCAGACCCCGGCGGTGGCCGCCAGAATGGTCGAGGGCAGGAAGATCAGCAGCAGTGGAAGCAGGCCGCCAAAATACCAGATCACGGCCAGGGCGGTCAGGATCGCCAGATTGGTGCCCATGGCGCTGGTCCAGTAGCGCAGGCTGTTCATCAGCCCGAGCGGAATACGGTTTTGCAGCAGGAACAGATAGCTCGGCCCCAGGCCAAACAACGTCACCGGGCTGCGATAGACGCGGTAGTGGAACTTCCCAAGCGGTGACAGCGCCTGGTATTCCGCCACGGTCAGCGTGTGCACATCGCCCATGCCGCGTTTGTCGAGGTTGCCAGCAGCACTGTGGTGCTCGGAATGGGTGCGCCGCCAGACATCATAGGGCGTGAGAGTTAAAACCCCGAGGATCCGGCCCACCCAGTCGCTCAGCCGACGGTTTTTGAAAAACGCGCCATGGCCGCAGTCATGCTGGATGGTGAAAAGACGCAGCAGGAAGGCCGCGTTGACCACCGAGATGCCAAAAGCCAGCCAATAGCTGTAGGACAGGGACCACCAGGCCAAGGCCCAAAGCAGAAAGAACGGAATGGCGCTGACCCCCAGTTCAAAGCTGCTACGCAGCTCGTTGGGTTCGCGATATTTCGCCAAAATCTTCACCCAATCGCGCGAAGACCGCTCAGAAGGCTGCGGTTTGGGAAGGTCATTGGAGTTTGTCATGCGCCTGCCGTATTTTTTTAACTGTGGATCATCGGATAAACTACCTGCGCCGCTTGGCAAGTTATTTGTGCCTGCAATATGTGGACAGCGACTTTATGCTATCAAAAAAGACGCATCAAAAACGGAGTTTCCAGCAGGTTTACAGGCCGTATCAGGGTGAAACCCTTCCTAGGGTTGAGCAGTCCGTCTCGAGATCGCAATATGCGGAAGCCATCCTTGCATAAAAGAAGGTGCCTTGACACAGAAAAATGGCCCGCCTCAAATCGAGACGAGCCATTTTTTGAGTTTCTACTGGTATCAGGGCTTAGCTGACAATTGTCGCCTGGGTGGAGGCTCGCAGTTCCTCCTCAGAAACACCATCGGCGCATTCAACAATTTTCAACCCACCTTCGACCACATCCAGCACGCCGAGATTGGTGATGATGCGATCAACAACTTTCTGACCGGTCAGCGGCAGGGTGCATTGCTTCAGCACCTTGCTGTCTCCGTGCTTGTTGGTGTGATCCATGACCACCACAACGCGGCCAACACCCGCCACCAGATCCATGGCGCCGCCCATGCCTTTGACCAGCTTGCCGGGAATCATCCAGTTTGCCAGATCGCCGTTCTCGGCCACTTCCATCGCGCCCAGGATCGCCATGGCGATCTTGCCGCCCCGGATCATCGCAAAGCTCTGCGCGGAATCAAAATAGGCGGTCTGCGGCAGCTCGGTGATGGTCTGTTTGCCGGCATTGATCAGATCGGCGTCTTCGTCACCCTCAATCGGGAAGGGGCCCATGCCCAGCATGCCGTTTTCCGATTGCAGCGTCACTTCGACGCCTTCGGGAATGTAGTTGGATACCAGCGTCGGAATACCAATGCCAAGGTTCACATACCAGCCGTCCTGCAGCTCCTGTGCCGCGCGGGCGGCCATTTGATTGCGGTCCCATGCCATGAATCAAGCCTCCTTCTGGCGCACTGTGCGCTGTTCGATGCGTTTCTCGTGATCGCCTTTGATGATGCGATGCACATAGATGCCGGGCAGGTGAATGCTATCGGGGTCCAGGCTGCCGGTGGGCACGATCTCTTCGACCTCAACAACGCAGACCTTGCCACAAGTAGCAGCAGGCGCGTTGAAGTTGCGCGCGGTCTTGCGGAACACCAGATTGCCGGTCTCATCGGCTTTCCAGGCTTTCACGATGGCGAGATCGGCAAAGATGCCTTCTTCCATGATGTAGTCTTCCATGGCGCCATCAGCGCCGGTTGGAAATTGCTTTTCCATCTTGCCTTCGGCAATCACAGTGCCAACACCTGTCTTGGTGAAGAAGCCGGGAATGCCCGCGCCACCGGCGCGCATGCGCTCTGCCAGGGTGCCCTGGGGGTTGAATTCCAGCTCCAGCTCCTTGCTGAGATACTGACGCATGAATTCTGCGTTCTCTCCCACATAGGAAGAGATCATCTTCTTGACCTGTTTGGTCTGCAACAGAATGCCGATGCCAAAGTCATCCACGCCCGCATTGTTGGAGGCAAAGGTCAGATCCTTGGTGCCAGCCTCCTTGATTGCATCGAGCAGAAGCTCGGGAATACCGCAGAGGCCAAAGCCACCCGCCGCAATGAACATGCCGTCATGAAGCAACCCATCGAGTGCTTCGGCGGCGTTGGAATAGATCTTTTTCATGAAGTTCTCCCATCAACAGCCAGTTGAGACTGCTTCTGGCCCCGAGCCGCGTCGGAGTCAATAATACTGAGGCTGGCGGGTATTACTACGGAGCCCAGTTTGACCCCAGTCTGACCTGGGGCGCAGGGGATATCATCTTTCCAAAAATATTCCGGGGGAGGCCCGCAGGGCCGGGGGCAGTGCCCCCAACCCGCTTTCAAACAGTGGTTTTGCCATCATCATTCAATAGAGGCAGTCGCAGGGCTCACTCTTTGGCGGCTGGCTTCTTTGTCGCTGCTTTTTTGGCCGGTGCTTTTTTGGCCGGCGCTTTTTTTGCAGCTGTCTTTTTTGCAGGCGCCTTCTTCTTGGCCCCTGACTTGCCTGCTTTCTCGGCGATCAGCTGCAGCGCCTGCTCCATGGTGACATCTTTGACATCGGTCTCTTTGGGGATCGTGGCGTTAACCTTCTCCCACTTCACATAGGGTCCGTAGCGGCCATCCATGATATTGACCGCGCCACCATCCGGATGATCACCCAGCTCGCGCAACGCCTTGGCAGCCGCGCGGCGGCCACGTCCGGGATTGTTGCGCTTTTCGGTAATCATCTCCATCGCCCGGTTCATGCCGATCTCAAAGACGTCCAGGGTCTCTTTCAGATTGGCATAGACGGGTTTTTCCTCATTCGGCAATTGGTGCATGATATAGGGACCAAACCGCCCCAGGTTCGACGCGATAACGCCCCCCTCGGGATGGGTGCCAATTTCACGTGGCAGGGTCAGCAGGGTGACAGCCTGTTCCAGGGTGACCTCATTGGGTCCCCAACCGGGCAGGAATTCCTTACCCTGTTTGGGCAGCGAAGACCGAGGTGGCTTCTTGTTTTCCGGGGTGGCTTCGCCGCGCTGCACATAGGGGCCAAAGCGACCGGACTTCAGGTGGATTTCATCCCCCTCGTCTTCGCCCAGAACCTTCTCATATCCTTCTGCCCCCTCGCCCGAAATCGGCCGGGTATAGTTACATTCGGGATAGTTACCGCAGCCAACAAAGCCGCCGGTGCGGGATGTTTTCAGGTGCAGCTGACCGGCGCCACATTTGGGGCAGATGCGGGGATCGGTGCCATCTTCACGGGGCGGGTAGAGCTGCGGCGCCAGGGTTTCGTCCAGCACATCCAACACTTCCGAGATCCGCAGATCCGAAGTCTCGGAAATGGCCGCCGAGAAATCGCGCCAGAATTTGCTCAGGATGTCCTTGTAGTCGCGGCCACCGGCGCTGACGTCATCCAGCTCGCCTTCCAGATTGGCAGTGAACTCATAGCCCACATAGGTGCGGAAGAAGTTCAGCAGGAAGATGGTAACGATGCGGCCCTTGTCCTCGGGGAACAGGCGGTTCTTGTCCTTACGGACATATTCGCGGTCCTGGATCGTGGTGATCACGGAGGCATAGGTCGAGGGACGGCCAATGCCCAGCTCTTCCATGCGTTTGACCAGAGTTGCCTCGGTGAAACGGGGCGGCGGCTGCGTGTGGTGCTGCAGACCCAGAACCGCCTTGTCATCCGAGAGGATCGCGGCATCCGTGCCGGCTTTTTCGGCCTGTGCCCCCAGCGAGGAGGCAAATTTCAGCGCCTCACCCTGCATGATCTGCGGCAGGCGTTTGTCGTCTTCGTCGACCACGTCATCGCGGCCTTCCTCGTAAACCCGCAGGAAGCCGTCAAACAGCATCACCTGACCGGTAGCGCGCAGCACAACCTGGCCATCATCAGAGCCCAGATCAACCGTGGTGCGCTCGAGCCGGGCCCCCGCCATCTGGCAGGCCAAGGTCCGCTTCCAGATCAGATCATACAGCTTGCGTTGATCATCCTCAGAGACCTTCAGGCTCTTGGCATCGCGGCCCATTTCGGTCGGGCGAATACATTCGTGTGCTTCTTGGGCGTTCTTGGCCTTGTTCTTGTAAATGCGCGGGGAGCTGGGCACATAATCGTCGCCATAGCGGTTGGCGATCTCGGCGCGGGCTTCCTGCACCGCCTCGGGGGCCATATCGATGCCGTCGGTCCGCATATAGGTGATCAGACCGGCCTCATACAGCCGCTGGGCGGCGTTCATACACTGCTTGGCGCCCATGCCAAATTTGCGGCTGGCTTCCTGTTGCAGGGTCGAAGTCATGAAGGGGGCGGATGGGTTGCGGGAGGCGGGTTTTGCCTCAACCGATTTAGCCACCATATCACGGCTGGAGACCGCCTGCACCGCCAGTTCAGCTGCGGTGGAATTGGCCAGGCTGTATTTGTCCAGCTTGTCGCCACCCAGAACCGTCAGCCGGGCTTCGAACTCCTGGCCGCGTGGGGTCGCCATATTGGCTTTGACCGACCAGTATTCCTGCGGATTAAAGGCCTCGATCTCCATCTCACGCTCAACGATCAGGCGCAGGCAGACCGATTGCACCCGTCCGGCAGAGCGTGCACCTGGCAGTTTGCGCCACAGCACGGGCGAGAGGTTAAAGCCCACCAGATAGTCCAGCGCCCGGCGGGCCAGATAGGCCTCGACCAGCGGCATGTCGACCTGACGCGGATTGCGCATGGCTTCGGCCACGGCTTCCTTGGTGATGGCATTAAAGGTCACCCGGCTAACCGGCGTGTCCTTTTTTATCGACCGGCGTTTGGTCAGCGCCTCTTGCAGGTGCCAGCTGATCGCCTCTCCTTCGCGATCAGGGTCAGTCGCGAGAATCAGTTCGTTGTCTTCTTTCAGTGCATCGGCGATGGCCTTGACGTGCTTGCGGCTGTCATTGCCAATTTCCCAGGTCATATCGAACTCATTGTCCGTATCAACCGAGCCATTTTTTGCAGGCAGGTCACGCACATGGCCGTAGGAGGCCAGGACGGTATAGTCCGAGCCAAGGTATTTATTGATTGTTTTGGCTTTGGCCGGAGATTCGACAACAACAACTGGCATGTAATTCTTTGGCCTCTTAAATGCACCACCGGGCGTTCTATGGCCGGGCAAGATCAGCGGCGCAAGGGGAGAATGTCAATCCGAGAGCTTTGGACGCAGGACCCGTTGCTTTGGGTCGGAGGGATTTTGGCCACAGATTGCTGGCCTCGGTGCGCAGCAGCTGTATTGCGACAGAGCAGTGTCTAAATTCGATTTTATGGAGTTTTGACAAAGGTCTTGATGCCGGGCAGGTCACCGGGCAGCCTGTACCGCTCTCCTTGTTATTCCCCGGCTTAAATCACGGTTGGGCGTCAGCTCTTTTTGCCAGCGGGCAGGGGGCGCATCAGGAAACCTCCGGGGGAGCGGTCGATCTGACCCTCAAGTTCAAGCTCGGTGACGACAGGGGCAAAATCCTGTGGTGACAGTTGCAGATCACGCATGATCTGATCGGCGGCGGTCGGGCTGGGGCCAAGCCGGGCGAGGATTTTTTGATGCAGGGCCGACGTCTCTTGCAGGCT
>NZ_JBDWPJ010000194.1:0-9259 GCF_039971195.1 Pseudophaeobacter sp. | reverse complement strand
AGGCAGAAGGGCTGTTGGAATACTCCGTCTGGAATATGAAAGACGTGGTGATCGACAGCTATTCGATTTCGGCCAGTGAGGATGGCATTCCAGAAGAGACCTGGTCGCTCGCCTATGCTGCAATCGAGCATACGTATAAGTCGACAAACCAGAAGACTGGTAAACTGGAAAGCCCGATTGTCTTCCAGTGGAATGTCCAAAGCGGCAAGTTCGAGTACTGATCTGCCTCGACCCCGGGCGTGGCTTCACGCCCGGGGTTTCTATTTTTGTTTACATGGCGGAGTTTTGCCCATGACCCCTGAAGAGCATCTGCGGGCCGGTGATCCGGAACAGGCTCTTGCGGCCCTGCAGGAACAGGTGCGCGCGGACCCGTCCAGTGCCAAGCTGCGCATTTTTCTGTTCCAGTTGCTCTGCATCTTAGGGGATTGGAAGCGGGCGGTGGCACAGCTGCGCCTCAGTGCTGAGCTGGATCCCGCTGCCATGGTCATGGCGCAGGCCTACCGCGAAGCGATCCTCTGTGAGGTCTACCGCGAGAAGGTGTTCAAGGGCGAAAAGGACCCGCTGATCCTTGGTGAACCCGAGGCCTGGCTGGCGCAGCTGATTGAAGCGCAAAGGCTCTTGGCCCAGAGCTATGTGGCGGAGGCCGCGGCCCTGCGCGATGCCGCCTATGATGCCGCGCCGATGACCGCAGGGGTGATTGATGGCACGCCGTTTGAATGGATTGCGGATGCTGATATGCGTTTGGGACCAGTGCTGGAGGTGATCCTCAACGGGCGCTATTTCTGGCTACCGTTTTCACAAATCCAAAGCCTGGAGATTGATGAGCCCAGTGACCTGCGCGACAGCGTTTGGATGGCTGGCACACTTACCCTTGCCAATGAAGGCGCTTTGGCGGTGCTGATCCCCACCCGCTATCCCGGCAGCGCATCGGCAGACGCAGCGGTGCGATTGGCGCGGGCTACCCAATGGGAGGAGGCAGGCGGCGGCGCTTATACCGGTCTTGGCCAGCGGCTTTTAACTATTGGCGATGAGGACTTTCCACTGATGGATATACGTCAGTTGCAGATTGGGGCCCAGGACGAGACCAATGGCTGACAAGATGCTTGCAGAACGGTTGCAACCCTCGTTGTTGGACCGTCTGACCGACGACAACCCCTCTGACCGCAAGGAAAGCCGCGACAGCCGGGTGATCGATCTGAACCGGCTGCGCGAAATCATTCAACGCGATCTGTCCTGGTTGCTGAACACCCAGAACGCCGGCAATCAGATTGATGCTGATCGTTACCCTGCTGCGGCCGTTTCGGTGCTGAACTTTGGCCTAAGCGAAGTCACCGGCGAATTCAGCACCACGGAAAAGGCTGAAAAAATCCGCCGCGCTATCGAACAGGCGGTCACCAGTTTTGAGCCGCGCATCATTGAGGGCACTGTTGATGTGCAGCTGATTGGTGATGTGGAGGTGGCCGGCATGACCATCGGACTCGATATCCGCGCCGACATGTGGGCCCAACCCCTGCCGCTGGAGCTGTATCTGCGCAGCAAGGTTGATGTGACCACCGGTGAGGTTAAGATGGAAAGGGGGCTCTGACGATGGATACCCGCCTGCTGGGCCATTATGAAAATGAGCTGAATTACCTGCGCGATATGGGCGCGGAGTTTGCGGCTGCCTATCCCAAAATCGCCTCGCGATTGGGGATGGAGGGGGTCGAGGTGCTTGACCCCTATGTTGAACGCTTGCTGGAAGGCGTCGCTTTTTTGTCGGCACGGGTGCAGTTGGAACTGGAGCTGCAATATCCTAATTTCACCTCCAACCTGCTGGAAATCATCTATCCGCATTATCTGGCGCCAACACCGTCGATGATGATCGCAAAGTTCGAACCAGACCCGAGTAATTCGGCCGTGAAAAGCGGCTATCTGATGCCACGCGGGTCAGTGCTTCGCTCGCGTTTGAACGAGGGGGAGCAAACCCCATGTGAATTCCGAACAGCTGCGGATCTCACCCTCTGGCCCGTTGAAATCACTGAAGCCCAGTATATCGATGGGCGTGGTGATCTTGTCGCGGCTGGGGTGGCCGCGGGCTATGAGGCCCGTGCCGGCATTCGCCTGCGCCTGAAGCGTACCGATGGCGAACCCCTACGCGATCTCAATATGGATCGATTGCAGATCTATCTTGGCAATGCGGCGGGCAACAGTTGGCCGCTGCTTGAACTCTTGTGCACCCAGGTGCAGGGCATCGTTGCCCGCTCTACCGATCGGCGCGCTGATTGGCACCTGCCGCTGCCCGAGGGCGGCGTGGTGCAAAAGGGGTTTTCCCGCGAAGAAGCCCTGTTGCCAGTGCCGGCGCGTGTCTTTGATGGTTACCGGTTGCTGCAGGAATTCTTTGCCATGCCGGAACGGTTTCGTTTTGTCGAATTGCAGGGGTTGAGCCCGGCGCTGGAAAAGGCCGAAGGCGCTGAGGTCGACCTCTATATTCCCCTGCGCGAAGGCATGCGCGAGGTCGCACCGGTGGTGATGCCCGAAGTATTCCAGCTCAACACTATTCCGGCGGTGAACCTGTTTGAAAAACGTTGTGACCGGGTACGCCTGACCACGCGGGATACTGAACACCACGTCATTCCCAATCGTACGGCGGGTCTCGATTTTGAGATCTATGCGCTGAGGAAGGTTGTCGGGATCAGTGGCGAAGGTGCGGATGATGTGGATTTTCGGCCGTTTTATTCGGCGGATGATTTCACCGCCGCTGGCGAAACCCACCCGGCCTATTACACCTTGAGGCGCCGTATGCGGGAGCGTTCGGAAAAAGAGCGGCTGCGCGGCGTGCGCTCGTCCTATTTGGGCTCTGAGGTCTATCTGACCTTGGTGGACCGTTCACAGGCGCCCTATGGCCCGGATCTGGAACAACTGGCGGTTCAGGCTCTGTGCACCAATCGCGACTTGCCGTTGCTGCTAGCGACTGGAAATGAAAATGTCTTTCATCTGCCCGAGGGTGGACCGGTGAAGCAGATCACCCTGCCGATCTCCCCAACCCGGCCACATCCTTCCTTGGGGCAGGGCGATACCGCCTGGCGGCTGATTTCACACCTGAGCCTGAACTATGTGTCAATTGCCGACAGTGGTCGTGGCCAGGCCGCCGAGGCCCTGCGCGAGCTTGTTGGGCTTTATGCGCCACTGGGAAACAGGGTCACTGAAAAACAGCTGGAGGGCATTGTCTCGGTCACCAGCCGCCCCATCGTGCGGCGGATGAGCGACGAGGTTCTTTCGACAGCGGTGCGCGGCATGGAGATCTCCATCGGTTTTGATGAGAGCTTTTTTGAAGGCAGCAATATCTACGCGCTGGGGGCGGTCCTGGAACGATTTTTCCACGGCTACGCCAGCATCAACACATTTACCGAAACGGTTCTGAAAACCGAAAAACGAGGGGTTATCGCCAGATGGCGACCACAAAAGGGCCTGGGCCGAACGATCTGAGCCTCTTTGACCGCTTGGTCGAAGCCCCTGAGGAACACCATGTTTTTCAGGCCATGAGGATATTGGAAGCGCATTTTTCCGAACATCCACGCCTGGGTGAAAGCCGTCGGCCCCGTCAGGATCCCCTGCGTCTGGGGCAAGAGGCCGAACTGGCCTTTCCGCCCTCTACCATTGCGGATTTCACCCCAGGATCCAAAGAAGGTCCCGCCCGGCTGACCAATCGTTTCTTTGGCCTCTTTGGGCCGCAGGGGCCGCTGCCACTGCATCTGACCGAATATGCCCGCGACCGCAAACGCAACCATCGAGACCCCACCATGGTGGGTTTTGCCGATATGTTGACCCATCGGATGATGTCCTTGCTGTATCGGGCCTGGACCGAAGGCGCCCCGGCCGTCAGTTTTGATCGTGACGAAGACCCGCTGGCCGACCGGGTGGCCGCGCTCTCGGGCTATCACGGCAAGGGGCTGCAGAACCGGGACGATATGCCGGACCTGTCAAAGCTGCATTTCACCGGCATTCTAGGGCAGGGGACCAAGACCCCGGCGGGGCTGGTGGCGATCCTGTCTGATTTTTTTCGAGTGCCGGTACAGCTGGAAGAATTTGTTGGGTCCTGGCTGCAATTGGAGCCTGATGATCGCTGGCAGATGGGTCGCGGTCAGGGGGGACTGGGCCAGAGCACCAGCATTGGTGAAAAGGTCTGGAGCCGATCCGCCAAATTTCGTCTGCGCATCGGCCCGTTGAGCCTGCAGGATTACGAGCGGCTGTTGCCGGGGGGCGCGGCCCTGGATCGGTTGCGTGCGATCATTCGCAGTTATCTTGGTGATTTTCTGGATTGGGATGTGAATCTGGTTCTGGCCGGCGATGCGGTGCCGCGTGCCAGCCTCGGCGGCACCACCCGGCTTGGCCATACCAGCTGGATCCGCAGCCGTCCTGATCCCGATCAGGACCAGCCGGATGTTGATGACTTGTATTTGTACCCCGGCATTAGCTCGGGGAATTAAGAGTGCCTTTAGGGAGTGAAGTGACATGACCGAGATCAGCCGTGTGGCGCTATTCGGAAAGCTCAACAAATTGGGCTATCAGGCGGTAGAAGGCGCAACTGTCTTCTGCAAGATGCGGGGCAATCCCTATGTCGAACTGGTGCATTGGATGCATCAGTTGCTGGCGCAGCAGGACAGTGATCTGCACCGGATCATCGCGCATTATGATCTCGATACTGGCAAGATCGCCACCGAGATGACCCGGGCGCTGGACATGCTGCCACGTGGGGCCTCGGCGATTTCAGATCTCAGCGATCATCTGATGGATGCAATGGAGCGCGGCTGGGTCTGGGGCTCACTGCTTTATTCTGCCAGCCAGGTGCGCAGCGGCTATCTGCTACTGGGAATGCTCAAAACGCCTGCCTTGCGCAATATCCTTGCCTCGATGTCGCCGGAACTGGTCCGTATTGGTGCTGATGATCTGGCAGATAACTTTGCCGAGGCCACCGATGGCTCGCCCGAGGCCGCGATGTCGGCGCAGGATGGCAGTGCTGTCACCGGCGGCGGCGCTGAACCGGGAGAGGCCTCTGGTGCCATGGCCCCCGGAGCTATGGGCAAAGGCGAAGCGCTGGAGCAATTCTGCACTGATCTGACGGAACAGGCGCGCAATGGCGAAATTGACCCCATCGTGGGACGCGATGAGGAGATCCGCCAGATTGTTGATATTCTGATGCGGCGGCGTCAGAACAACCCGATCCTTACTGGTGAGGCCGGGGTGGGCAAAACTGCTGTAGTCGAAGGCTTTGCGCTCAGGATTGCGCGGGGGGACGTTCCGCCGGCCTTGCAGAATGTGCGGCTCTTGGTACTCGATATCGGCTTGCTCCAGGCTGGGGCTTCGATGAAGGGGGAGTTTGAAAATCGCTTGCGCCAGGTGATTGATGAGGTGCAGGCCAGCGCCGAACCCATCGTGATGTTTGTCGATGAGACCCATACTCTGGTGGGTGCCGGCGGTGCTGCTGGAACCGGCGATGCTGCCAACCTGCTGAAACCGGCCTTGGCGCGCGGTACCCTGCGCACCATCGGTGCCACTACCTGGGCGGAATACAAGAAATACATCGAAAAAGACCCGGCCCTGACCCGGCGTTTTCAGGTGGTCAAAATTGACGAACCCTCGGTACCCAAGGCGATCCTGATGATGCGCGGCATTGCTTCGATGCTGGAGAAACACCACCGGGTGCAGGTTCTGGATGAAGGGATCGAAGCGGCGGTCAGTCTTTCGGCGCGCTATATTCCCGCTCGGCAATTGCCGGATAAATCGGTGAGCCTGCTGGACACCGCCTGCGCCCGCGTTGCTGTTAGCCAGCACGCGGTTCCGGCGGAGGTGGACGATAGCCAGCGCCGGATCGAAGCCTTGACCACCGAGCTGGAGATCATCAGCCGGGATGAGACTGCTGGCTATGAGGTCACCGACCGGCGCGAGGCTGTCACCGAGGCCAAGGCACGCGAAGAAGAGCGGCTGGCCGGGCTCACCACCCGTTGGGAGAGTGAGAAAGCGGTGGTCGAAGAAATCCTCGACCTGCGCGCCAAACTCCGGGAGGGCGCCGCGCCCGTAGACAGTGCCGTAGACACGGGGGAAGACGGTGCCGAGGGCGCATCCGATAGCCCCTTAAGCGAAGAAGACCGCGCCGCGCTGATGCAACAGCTCAAAGACAAAAATGCCGAGTTGGAGGTGCTGCAGGGCGACAGCGCCTTGATCCTGCCCATCGTCGATCATCAGGCGATTGCCAGCGTGGTGGGCGATTGGACCGGTATTCCGGTGGGCCGTATGGTCAAGGATGAGATCGACACTATCCTGCATCTTGAGGAACATCTGGCCAAGCGGGTCATCGGCCAGGATCACGCGATGAAAATGATCGCCAAGCGGATCCAGACCAGCCGCGCGGGCCTGGACAATCCCAACAAACCCATCGGGGTCTTCATGCTGGCCGGTACCTCCGGGGTGGGTAAGACCGAAACCGCCCTGGCCCTGGCCGAGGTGCTTTATGGTGGCGAACAAAATGTCATCACCATCAATATGTCCGAATACCAGGAGGCCCATACCGTCAGCTCGCTAAAAGGCGCGCCTCCCGGCTATGTCGGCTACGGCGAAGGCGGTGTGCTAACAGAAGCAGTACGGCGCAAACCCTATTCGGTAGTGCTGCTAGATGAGGTCGAGAAGGCGCACCCGGATGTGCATGAGATCTTTTTCCAGGTCTTTGACAAAGGCGTGATGGAGGATGGCGAGGGCCGGGTGATTGATTTCAAAAATACCCTGATCCTGCTGACCTCAAATGCCGGTTCCGATATGATTATGGATATGTGCGCCGACCCGGATCTGATGCCGGCACCCGAGGGCATCGCCAAGGCGCTGCGCGATCCCCTGCTCAAGATCTTCCCGGCGGCTTTGCTGGGGCGGTTGGTGACGATCCCCTATTATCCGCTCAGTCCGGATATGATCGGCAAGATCACCAAGCTGCAATTGGACCGCATCAAAAAGCGGGTGGAAGAGGCCCATGATGTGCCCTTCTCCTACTCGGAGGCGGTTATCGATAAAATCGTTGAGCAATGCCAGGAGCTGGAGAGCGGCGGTCGGATGATTGATGCCATCGTCACCAATTCGATGCTGCCTGACATTTCCAACGAGTTCCTGCGCCGCCTGATGGCGGGGGAAGAGGTGGCTTCGGTGAAGATCGACGTAACAGAGGGAGAGTTCTCATACAGTTTTGATGGTTAAGCGCAGCTTTGTCGGCGCCAGTTTCGATCCCTCGGCTATCGGGGGAGTAAATCAGTAATCTAGGGAGGAAGACCAATGGCCAAAGTCGTTTTGATTGAAAATGATATCGCACGGTACCTGCGCGATAAGTGCAAACCCAAAGGGCTGAAATTGGAAAAACCACTGCCCTGCAAGGTGGTGCTGGAGGTGGATTCGGACGCTTACAAGGCGCTTGATGATGATCCTTTGCTACTGGCGAAACTGACGGAGGCGGCCTCAAAAGAATACTATGATCTGGTCAATGGCATGGTGATAAAACTGCGTCAGGTCGATGCCATGTATCAAAAGACAAACAGCAAGGCAGACCGGGCAAAACTGGTGGCCGCCTATGAGGGCTTTGCCAAGAAGCAATTCAAAGAGTTTGCCAAGAACGGCAAAAAGGCCGCTGAACGGGCCTGGGCCGAAGTTGCAATGACCAAGGCGGAATACCGCACCTATAAAATCAAAGCCGGCGTTGATCTGGCCATTGATGGGCTCAATGTGGTGGGCGGTGTTGCCAGCGCTGTTGGAACCGGTGGCTTTGCGCTGATAGTTGGCCTGTATGGCATCATCAAAACGCTGATTGGCATGGCGATGAAGATTTACAAATTGGCAATCGAAGCCGACAAGATGCAAAAGCGGGTGACCAAGAACCTTGTCAAGATCCAAAAGAGTTTTGACAAAAAGAAAAAGGAACTCTCCGGCGCAAAGGACACCGGCAAGGCCTTTGTGAACTCGATCCTGGGAGCGGATTTTCTACCCACTGTCGGTTCGGTTAAATCGGACAATGATCAGTACAAGAGCAAGATCCAGGGCGTGGATGTAGGGGCGCACAAGATCGCCAAAAAGCTCAATGAGGTACTGAAGGAGATGGATAAGATCTCTGCCATGCAGGATGTGAAATCCTCCAAAAAAGTCAGCGCCCTTCTGTCCAAGCTGCAAAAATCCACCGCCAAACTGATCGACAAGATCATTGATATGCAGACCCAGGTGGCCAAAGGCATGGCCTTCCAAAAACAGACTGCTGCAGCGATTGCCGAGCTGGAATCCCTGCAGCCTAAAAAATGGAAATACATCCAAAAGGGCATGGTTGTGACCGATATCGTTCTGGCGGGAGGTGACTTTTCTAATGCAGGCGAGGCGGTCCTGGCCGTGGGTACTGCCATTGTGACTGAGGTCGACAAGGAGTTGCTCGAAAGGGTCTGATTCAACCCAAATCCCGCCTGCCTTTCTGAAATTTTTCTTAGCACAGTAGAAAACGCACATGACCGAAACAGCCTCCATGACCCTTCAGGACCGCGCCCGGATTTTTGTTGAGCGCCCGGTGGTGACCAATTCCATTCTTGGCATCATCATCTTCAACGCGGTGACTTTGGGGCTCAGCACGTCGGATGCGGTGAACGCAAAGGCAGGCGGGTTGCTTGGCGTGATCGACAAGCTGGTGCTGGCGGTCTTTGTGGCGGAACTGACGCTGAAACTTTTTGCCTATCGGCTCAAGTTTTTTTCCTCGGCCTGGAATATCTTTGATCTGGCCGTGGTGAGCGTTGGCATGTTGCCGGACAAACAGGGGCTGTCAGCACTGCGGGGGCTCAGGGTCATTCGGGCGCTCCGATTGCTGTCGGTTATTCCGCAGATGCGGAAGGTGGTGCAGGCCCTGCTCGATGCGCTGCCGGGGATGGGCGCAGTGATCGTGATGATCTCCATCGTGTTCTATGTCTTTGGGGTGATGGCAACGCTGATGTATGGCTCTGCCTTTGATGAGTGGTTTGGCACTCTGGGTCGCTCTCTTTACTCACTCTTCCAGATTATGACCTTGGAAAGCTGGTCAATGGGTATCGTGCGCCCGGTGATGGAGGTCTACCCTATGGCCTGGTCCTTCTTTGTGCCCTTCATCGTGATCACGGCTTTCTCGGTACTGAACCTCTTTATCGGTCTTTTGGTGAATACCATGCAGTCCGCGGTGGAGGCCGAGGCCGAGGCGGAATTCGAACAATTGCGGGACCTGGTGCGCAAGGAAACCGAT